>JACVXU010000156.1 GCA_015661185.1 Bacteroidota bacterium | reverse complement strand
CCCCGGCTCCTACAAAAATGTCCTGAGCGTCGCGGCCACGGACCAGAGCGACAGGCGCGCATCGTTTTCGAATTATGGGGATCATGTCGATGTTTCGGCCCCGGGCGTAGGAATCTGGAGCACTCTCTATCGCAGCACCTACTTCTCACTCGACGGGACCTCGATGGCAAGCCCGCTTGTTTCCTCACTCGCCGCACTGGTGAGATCAAAGTTTCCCTCTTACACGAACCTCAACCCAAACTATAAAGATCGTCTGGGCAAGGGCCGGATCAATGCTTTGCGCGCTCTGACGGTGAACAACCTCTCTTCCATGCGCCTGCAGTCCTTTTCGTTGAGCGACGCTTCCGGCGGCAACAATAACGGCTATGCTGAATCTGGTGAGACGGTATCCATCGTTTGCACCTACAAGAATTATCTGGCACCGACTTCCTCCGGAGCCGTCATCACACTGACAACAGACTCGCCGTATCTAACCGTGCCGCAGGCAACGATGAGCGTCGGCGTACTGGGGACTCTCGACACCACAACAAACAGGTCGAATCCGTTCCGGATCTTCGTTCTCCAGAATGTTCCACAGAGCTATACGGCTCGTGTGAAATTCACCTTCACCGATGGTACTTTCTCGGACGTGCAGTTTATCACATTCCTCATCAATCCGACGTTTGCAACCCAGAATGTCAACGACATTCAACTCACGCTTGCCAATAACGGACGGCTCGGGTACCTTGATTATCCGGACAATCAATACGGCGTTGGGTTCATTTTCAACGGAGTTAATCACCTGTACGAGGGTGGACTAATCCTCGGTACGTCTGAATCCCGCCTTGTCGATGTAGTCCGGAATGGATCGACACAGGATGAAGATTTCCGGTCAGGCGACTTCTTCACGCTCCAGTCGCCCGGTATTGTTTCCGATCAGGATGGATTCACTCGATTCAGCGACAGTGCCGCACCGACTGCGAACAGAATCGGTGTCAGGGTCGCGCTGCACTCGTACGCATACTCGAATCCAATCGAATCGAAATATATCATCTTGGCGTACGGCATCACCAATATGACAACGGCTCCGCTGACAGATTTCCGGGTAGGGATTTTTCTCGACTGGGATATCGGACCAACTGAGGCGGAACTTGTACGGAATAACTCACGGTATGACTCGACACGGAGTCTTGGATACGCTTTCAGTACAATGGCCGGGGGTCGGCGTGAATACCTTGGCATTCGGGCACTAGACAGCGCCTGCTCCTTCGCCACCGTCCTCAACACATCTTCGACCGACCTCTCACGCTCGGCCAAGTGGAAATGGATAAGCGGAGGATTTGCATCAGCGAACGGCGGACCGGCTGATATTCATCAGGTCATTGCCTCCGGACCATACACGATCGCCCCGGGATCAACGCGAACAGTCGCTTTCGGCATCCTGGCGGGCGACAGCTCTCTCACCGACATTCAACAGAGTGCCGATGCCGCGAAGCGAAAGTGGCTTTCCATCAACAAAACGGTTGGAATCGCCGGAGACCCGTCCCTCATGCCAACGTCATTGCACCTTGAACAGAATTATCCGAATCCGTTTAATCCGAGGACAGCTATTAACTATCAGCTAATAGCTTCGTGACACTAAAGGTCTATGACGTACTCGGCCGCGAAGTAGCGACATTGGTCAATGAACTGGGAACGCCTGGAAAGCGCACCGTGATGTGGGATGGGAAGAACGACAGGGGAGAACCGGTATCGTCCGGAATTTACCTTTATCAGCTTCGTGCGGGGAGCTCGGTCATGACGAGAAAGTTGGTTCTGGTGAAATAGGGATCGTCAGCCCTTTCGGTTTTCTCGCGGGCTTCGCTATCATACCGTTCATCCGCTACAGGAAAAGCGCTTATGGCAGGTCTCGTCTCTTTTGAAGCCGCTTTGACGAGGCAGGAGGCCCGGCTGATTGCGGGGCTCACCTCACCCCCGAAGATTCAAGCATACCTTGGGAAAGGGACATTGCTTCGATGGAGCTCTTTTTGCCGCGGCGATGCTGCGACGCATCGGTCATCCACCGCTGATCACTGACATCATCCCCAACGACAACGACGATGACCATCTCCTTGCCCTTTACAGAATTGACGGCCATTGGGGTGCGGTCGCAAAATCGAATTATAGCGGTCTTCGGTTTCGCGAGCCGGTGTACCGGACGCTGCGCGAGCTGATTCTTTCTTACTTTGAAGATTTCTTCAATGCGATCGGCGAGAAAACAATGCGCGCATACACGAGACCCCTAAACCTCACGGCATTTGACAGGCTGGGTTGGATGACAAACGATGAAACGCTCGATGCAATTGGCGAGAGGCTTGATGAGATCCAGAAGTTTAAGCCGTTAACACAGAGTATGATTCGTCATCTCTCTTTCGCCGACCAACGGTCGGTTCAGGCCGGTCTGCTCGGCGCAAAAGCGACTGGCCTTTTCAAGCCGAGTAGCCGCTCGTCGCGATCTTCTTGACCTTTTTGGTGTCGCGTCTCGCATGTCCGTTGAATAAGTCGTGCGATTGAACTGTTTGCACCTCAGAATGCGACCCAAAGATCACAATCTGGGTTCTCGTGAAATCTCAAAAAGAGCAAAACACACACCCATCACTCTTGAAGGAAAGCACGTCCGGCTCGAGCCTCTTTCCTTGGAACACCTCAACTCTGAATGGCCCCAGGTGAAGACTCACCTCGAGGAAAAACTCCAGCGACCCTATGAACGCCGGACCTGAAGTACACATCCGTTACCGGCTTTCCTCACCATGATTATCCGATCGCGTCGTTTTATTGCTGTTCTGAAAGCAACCTTTGCGGTCGTGGTCTGGGGTGCGTCCTTCATCGCCACCAAGCTCGCATTGCGTGAAGTTTCTCCGGTCGTCGTCATCTGGCTCAGGTTTGGCATTGGTGTTATCATCCTCGGATGGTTTGTCGTGCGGCGCAAGGAATTCGCTTTTCCGACGGGACGAGAGCTTGGATACTTCGCACTTCTGGGTTTCCTCGCCATCACCTTCCATCAGTGGCTACAGGTTACAGGGCTGTTGACGGCCCAAGCGACGACGACCGCGTGGATCATGACAACGATTCCGGTATTCATCGCTCTCCTCGGTCGTTTCATTCTCAAAGAAAAGCTGGGTTGGGACCGCATCGTCGGGATTCTGATCGCGACGATCGGTGTGGTGCTCGTTGTTTCCCACGGCGATCTTGAGTCGATCCTGCTGGGCCGGATCGGCACAACCGGCGATTTGCTCGTGCTCATCAGCGCGCTGAACTGGGCCGTCTTTTCGGTTCTCTCCCGCAAAGCTCTGAAAAACCGTCCAGCCACTCAGATGATATTCTCTGTCATGTTCTTCGGTTGGATTTTCACCTCCGTTTGGTTCGTCTCATTCAACCACTTCGGCGAGATCGCCAACATTTCACTCAACGGTTGGGTGAGCATTCTGTTCCTCGGAATCATCTGTTCGGGTTTCGCTTACATTTTCTGGTACGATGCTTTGAAAGAACTCGCCGCATCCCAGGTCGGTTCTTTTCTCTACCTTGAACCCCTTGTCGCTGTTGCGGTCGCCGCGGTGCTCCTGCAAGAACCATTATTCATTGCAGCGTTTGTCGGCGGAGCATTCATTCTGACCGGCGTGTGGCTTGTTAACCGACGAACGACAATCGAAATCGCGCCTGAGTGATTGTCCGGCCTGCCATCTACATCTCAGCAAGAATCGGGTGGATGTTGTTGCAACATTCTTCTATCCTAAGAGAAACGATGGGAGAGAAAAAAAACAATGAGTCGAAAAAACCTGACACAAGAATCTGTCGATTATCTCCGCATTGAACGGGCAATTACGTTCCTGCAATCGAACTACACACGCCAGCCTGATCTCCGGGAGGTTGCCCGCAGCGTTCACTTGAGCGAATATCACTTCCAGCGGCTGTTTACGAGATGGGCGGGAATAAGCCCGAAGAAGTTCCTTCAATTCCTCACGCTTGAACATGCGAAGCGTGTTCTCAAGCAATCACGATCGCTTCTCGATGCAACGTATGAAGCCGGACTTTCCAGTCCCGGGCGCCTCCACGACTTGTTCATCAACGCTGAAGCTGTGACACCGGGTGAGTTTAAGACCGACGGCGGAGGGTTGACCATGCACTACGGATTCCATCCAACTCCGTTCGGTGAATGCCTGCTTGCCGTGACGGGCCGTGGAATCTGCGGACTCTCATTTGTCCCGGAGGGTAAGGGGACACAAGTGCTGAAGGAATTGAGGAAGCGATGGTCCGGTGCAACACTGTCAGAAATCCCCAAAACGACTCAGCCCTTCATCGATCGGCTGTTTTCGAAAACTAGGAGCGGACGACGCAAGCCGCTTGAGCTTCTTCTGAAAGGGACCAGTTTTCAGATCAAGGTTTGGGAGGCGTTGATGAAAATTCCTGAAGGAAGTGTCGTTTCCTACGAAGATCTGGCCAGCGCTATTGGCAAACCTGGAGCATCACGCGCCGTTGGGAATGCTGTCGCCAAGAATCCGATCGCTTACATCATTCCGTGTCACAGAGTTATCAAACGAGCCGGAACCATCGGAAATTATCACTGGGGTGCTGCCCGCAAGAAAGCACTTTTGGGATGGGAGTGGGCCCAGACCGTTTCGAGAAGCGATGAGGGGTGATGGGAGGTGCGCTTGCGCCACGAACCTATCAAAACAGGACGCGTTGCTCGCCCACTTCCAGTCCGATAACCCTGTCCGAGAGATTCTGTTGTGCGGCAGCTTCACGAAGCCGATCCATGGGCTCGTTCGGATTTGCATCGGATCCGTAGAACAATGTGCCGTAGTGGACCGGAAGCAGATACTTTGCTCCGACATCCTTGAAGATTGCCAGCGCGCCAAGAGGGCCTGTGTGAACGCGCGAGCCTACTCCAACCAAGGAGCCTGGTGCTATGGGAACGATTGCCAAATCAACCTTGAACTGGCGACCGATTTCCTTGAAAAGTTCGGGGTTGTATCCGGTATCTCCCGCGAAAAAGACAACGAGTCCGTTATACTCGATGACATATCCAGTGTAACCAATGCTTCCCAGCCACGCGCCATCGAATCCATACCGTCCGGTGAAATGCTGAACCGGCACTGCCGTAACCCGCACGCCATCTCTCTCAATCATTTGCCATGGCCCTAGCTCGCTCACTTCTTTGAACCCAAAATCAGGTGTGTACTCGGCCGCACCTTTGGGAACGGCAAGTACACCGGATTTCGGCAACATATCGAGGCTGCCGTAGTTGAAATGATCGAGATGAATGTGGGAGATGAGTGTGAAGTCAACTTTCGGGAGAAGAGCTGGATCGAGTCCCGGCCGGACGGACCGCTTCACCAACATTCCGATTGTGCTCGTGAGAAACGGGTCGGTAATGAATATCTTGTCGTGAATCTGAAGAAGGACCGTTGCGTGCCCGACCCAGGAGACGGCGAGGTTTGTGTTCTGAAGAACTGGTGTCGTGATCATTCGTGGAGGAGCAGGGATCGGTTGGCCGATTCTCCCGAATGACTGCAAGACAATGCGTGAAATGTACGAGCTACAACCGCTGAGGGCAAGCAGCGCTGGGAAGAAGCAAAGAACGAGTGTGCGCCGAAGTTTCATCCCGGGGTCTATTTGATCACTTGACCGATTCTGGATTGGCGATGACACCGACGTTGGCAATCGTTTCTCCCTTTCTCATTGACGGAACAGCGCAGATGTACAAGACCACTCCTGCAACCGGGGACGTTGCCTCGTAGATCGTCTTTCCAAAATAGTCTGTCACGTATCCGATTTTCATCCCCTGTTCGACGTAGGTCCCTCTGCGTACCAGTGGATAGAACATTCCGGTTTGCTCGCTCGTGACGGATGCAATTTTTCCTATCCAGACGGGATGACTGACTGGTGTGGCAGTACCGGGGAGCATCTTCAGATACCGCATGACATTCAGGCAGCCGTTCATGAGTGCCATGAGATCTTCGGGCTCGACTGTTCCGGCGTGTCCGGCTTCAACGGTAATTGACGGTTTGCCGCGGGTTGTTGCCGTGTTTTCGAGATAGCGGGACGCGTTTGGATCCTTGGGTCTATCGGTAGAAATTACAATATGATCAAGTCCGAAGGCCAGTACCATTTCCCGTGAAATCCGATCCTGATGTTCGTTACCGATCTTGGTCCAATAGCTGTACGGTCTCAGGCTTTCATCGGTGTCGCCCCCATGCAGATCGATGAGATGATCGCACTGCTCGACGACTTGTTTGGTGATCAGGTACGAAGCCCGGCTGGTTTGTGTCCCGTCCATTCTTCCGGGATACATCCGGTTCATACTTATGCCGTCGATTGGATTCACGTGCGGGACTTTCCGCTCGAACGATTGGATGTTGACGAGGGGGACAATGATGATGGTCCCGCTGATTTCGGCAGGGTTGAGCGAGCCGATGAGTTTCACGAGCGCTATAATGGACGTATACTCCGTTCCGTGCGCCCCTGCGACAAGAGCAAGCACTGGTCCGGGCCGGCTGCCGTGAATGACGGCAACAGGGATGCTTGTTGCCGTGTCAATACCCGACGGGACCTCAATCGTGCCGGTCACCTTTTGACCTCGAGCCGCAGTGGCTGTGCCCACCGTGAAGATGGGCCGATCTTGCGCTTCTGCACACGAGATCAACAATAGGACAGCTACCATCAACAAGCCGATTCGTTGCATGGCTAGTCTCCTTCGCAGACGTCGCTGCGCGTTAGTGTTTTGCATGCTTCTTTGTTGAATTTTTGAAAAGCGGATGTTTCGGCATGACCTCTCTCTGGTTCTTCACGGTCCGAAGTCCGCGCTCCCATTCGTACCGAATAGTGACGGCCTGCGACCACCACGGACTCAACTTGTGTTTGTCAGCAAGATGTTTTGCCGCCAGTTTGTGGCCGTTCTCCTTGACGTTGAAGCCGTCGAGGACCCTGAACCAATGGTCCCACGTCTTGCCCGTTTTCTCTTTGACGGCCCCGTCGCTAATCTTCACAAAATTTGATCGGGATTTGGGCATGTGCTTGTTTCTTTCTAACCGCCCCCGAACCCACTTCGTTCGGGGCAGGCAAGTCGACAACATACTATGGACAATGTGAGCGAAGCGACGCTTCGCCCTACGAGCTATTCCTCCAGATTCGGATGCTTCAGATGATAGTTCGTTGCATCCTGGAACTGCTTCGCCACCGCGAGCAGCTTCGCTTCTCCAAACAACTGCCCGATAAAGCTGATGCTCGTTGGCGTTCCTTCTTTTGTGAATCCGTCTGGCAGTACAACACACGGATGGCCCGTCAGGTTCGTCAGGAGCAGGTTGCTTCCTCCAAACGACGGCGCCACATAGACATCGATGTTCTTCATCAGCTTCTGCATTTCCTGAATCACCAGATACCGTACGCGGTTTGCCTCGATGTATTCTACGGCTGGGATGAAGCGCGAGCTGCGGAACGAGTTTGGCCAGGCCCCCTTCATCTGGCGCACCATGAGATCATCCTTGCCGCTCCGTGTCAGCTCATCAAACGCCGCTGCCGCCTCAGCACTGAGGATAATCCGAAGACCGTCCACCGGAAGCTTGGGCAATTCAATCGGTATGAGCTGCGCACCCAGCTTCCTTAGTACGGTGAGAACAGAGTCGCTGATTGCCTTGTTGGATCGCACACTGTCGAATTCCATCTTCAGGTATCCTACCCTCATCTTTTTCCAATCGACCTTCGGATCGTAGTTGAAGGGCGCATCATAGAGCGTTTGATCCTCTCCGTCGGGGCCATAGATTGCGTTGAGTACGAGCGCACAATCTTCTACCGTCCGGCAAATCGGGCCGATTTTATCCATTGACCAGCTCAGCGCCATTGCGCCGGTGCGGCTTACGCGTCCGTACGTCGGACGCAAACCTGTTGTCCCGCAGCGCGTCGAAGGGGAGACAATCGAACCCAACGTCTCTGTCCCGATGGAGAACCCCACCAATCCGGCCGCTGTCGCGGAAGCCGACCCGGCAGACGATCCGCTTGATCCTTGTTTGTAGTTCCACGGATTGCGTGTCTTGCCGCCAAACCAGACATCCCCCATGGCGAGCTCACCCATCGTCAGCTTTGCCATCAGCACCGCACCAGCGTTTTCGAGCCGCTTGACGACCGTCGCATCTTCATCAATCACCTGATCTTTGTACGGCACGGATCCCCACGTCGTTTTGTATCCCTTGACCGAGAGAAGATCCTTCACACCGAATGGAATGCCATGCAGGGGACCACGGTATTTTCCTTTTGCGATTTCTTTATCTGCCTGCTTTGCCTGCTTCAGCGCAAGATCTTCTGTCAAGGTGACGACACATTCCAGCTTCGGGCCGTACTTCTTCAGTCGATTCAAATACATGATCGTCAACTGCTCCGACCTCACTTTACGTGTTCGTATCAATTCTGCGAGCTGACCGACGGACCAGAATGCAAGGTCCTCGATATTCTTCGGCATCATCACTTTTCCCGGCCGGCTCATTTTGAACGGCTTCTTCACTTTCTCGAACTCGAAGCCGACCGGAATCGGATTGAACAGGATCGCCGGTGGTATATTGTTCGGGAGGGGGATGCTTCGAATTTTTTCGAAGCTCTCCAGTTGTTCAACCAGATTTTCGAGCGCTGAATCGAGTTTCGCCCGGTCGAAATTGAGGCCCATGATTTTCTGAGCCAGTTCTGCCATCTCCATCGTGACGGCTTTCGGCTTCTTCTCCTGCTGCGGATATACAGCAGGTAAGACGCCGAGGAGTGCTACCATGGCGAGAACGATCGAGCGGAATAAGCGCTGTTTCATGGATATTCCTTCTATCGTGGAGTTTCGGTTTGACCGCTCTGTTTGTCCATCTTGCTGTAGTCAAACTCCGATCCCAACACGCTGTGCGGAATGAGGTACGCAACAATCATGATGATCGATGCCGCAAGTGCCCAGCGTTTGGGGTTCTTCGCCCTGGAGTATGCTATTGCCGCAACAATCCATGCGATGAGGGCAACCGCTGTCTTATTGTCCGTGAGGTCGCCGCCGAACGGCCAGCCGGTCCACCAGACATTGAATGAAAAGTACTGCATGAGGGGACCAAGTATGAAACCGCCGAGAACTAGAAAGCCGAGGGTCAGATACATGAAGGTCCTGAACTTCGGTTCTTTGCTGAAGAACTCCAATCCTGCACGCGCTGAAAAAAGGAACGCACAAAACATCGCGAACACGTGCGGAATCACGATCCACAGCGACACTTCACCCCGGAACCGTATCACAATCGGATCAGCTCCGGGAAGACTGACGCGTTCGTCCGCCTGCTGGAGTTCCACTCGATACATCAACTTCCCGGCCACCGGTTGGTGAGGCATTTCTGCCCTCAGCACACCGTCTGTGAAGGTCATTGCAACCTGTGTCCACGGATCGTCTGTCTTGTACCGCTTCCAGAACAGAACACCGTTGATCGACTGGTCGCCCGTTTTTACCTCCACCGTGGCGTTGGTAGGACCAGGATGGCTGCGGTCGAATTTGTAGGCAATTGTCTTGCCTTTGACCTGTGCCGTTCCCGAAACCGCATAGGTCGGACCTGTCACCCGCTGATAGACAAGTGATACAATAGTGATGATGGATGCCAGAATCCAGAAAAGGACGGATTGTTTCATGATGCTGTGTTTCCTTTCTTCAATGAGAGATTTTTTCTTACGAAGATGAGCCGCCCGCGAATCATGTATGTTCGGGGTAGGCGAAGGCTACAATAATGAAGAGACTACAAGCTATCTCAAAAACAAATCGTCGTCAGTCTGAGCGCACGCTTGACGTCCTGAGCGAGCGGAGCGAGTCGAAGGACTTGTCAAGCCGAAGTCGAAGACTGTTCAGGCTCGGTACACCCTTCGATCCCTCGACTTCGCTCGGGATCGAACCCTGAGTGTAACCGAAGGGTTCGACTTCGGTCGCACAAGACGCTCCCTGCGCTCAGGATGACAAGCTTTCTTTATGTAACACCAAAAAATCAACGTCATCCTGAGTCCAGACCTGCATTAGGCGAAACTCCCCCGAAGTCTCTGAAGGCCTAAGCCCGCGACTTTTCGCGAGGCTCGACTGGGATTTTTGAGATGGCTTTCAG
>JACVXU010000155.1 GCA_015661185.1 Bacteroidota bacterium | reverse complement strand
ACTGACTCCATTCCGTGGCGGCGAGCGCCGGTTTGCCGTTTGTTAGGCGCAGGCAAAGTTCTATATCAATAGCGTTTTGCGGCACAAAAGGAGAAGCCTGCAAAACGGCTCGTGGTTCGTTCGTGTTTGTTGCCTAACGTAGAGTTAAGCGGGCTGCGCGGCTGTTTGCGCAGCTCCGCTTGAACGCCGGGTTAGGCCACAGATTGCTGATGCGGGCGGCAACCCTGCTCATTGGCCGGCAGGCGGTTGCCACAGTTCTACCTTGTTTCCTTCCGGATCGATGACCCAGGCAAACTTCCCATACTCGGATTCATCGATCTTTTCGAGCACGTTGCAGCCTTCTTCTCGCAAGACTTTGACCAATCCGTGAAGGTCTTCTACTCTGTAGTTGACCATGAAGGATGCGGTACTGGGAGCAAAGTGGTCGCCTTCTGCCGAGCCGACAGACCATACGGTTGTTCCTGCAACTGGGTTACCCTCCCCGTCAGTCCAAGTGAACGCCGTGCCACCCCATTCTTGGACATCGATTCCTAGGTGCCGCTTATACCAAGCCTGTAGCGCCGGAGCATCTTTGGCCTTGAAGAAGATGCCGCCAATACCAGTGACTCGCTTCATGGGACCTCCTATGTTGGGTAATGGTTAGATGAAATGTGTTCTCTGCGGCCTAACTACTGTTTATATGGTTTCCACGTAAGACCACTGTATGTTCCATCGCAGCATAACACGCCACAGTCAGAATTTCCAAAAGCGCTAAGCCCAAACAAGTCATCGCCGCTCGGCTCACCGCAAGAGTATTATACGGTTTCGCCATAACATGGCACGCCTCTCGTTCCTTCGTGCCGCAAAACGCCTTATGGAATGAATCTTTGCTTGCGCCCATCAGTGGAAATCACGTAACATCCGTGTCATCTGTGTGCCCGCCTTTCCGAGTTTTCCATTACTCTTCATTCGAACGCACACCCGTTGGCCGAAAGTTAAACTCTCAGCCATGGGTCTTCTTCGACAGTATAACTGTCGAAGAACGAACCTATCATTTCGCCGCGGGATCGGCCTGCATCATACCGAAAATGTTCCCCTCGGTATCTTTGCAATAGGCCAGCCAACCCATACCGGGTATCGGCATCTTGGGAAGGGCCATCTGTCCTCCCTTTGCCAGCGCCTTTGCGACCGTTTCATCGAGCGATACAACATCGATTGTGCACACATAAGCAATCACTGCGACGCCGTCGATGGGTCCCTTTCGCT
Organism: Bacteroidota bacterium; assembly: GCA_015661185.1. Taxonomy (GTDB): domain Bacteria; phylum Bacteroidota; class Ignavibacteria; order UBA10030; family UBA10030; genus UBA9647. The sequence goes on along the minus strand of JACVXU010000155.1, from coordinate 6,895 downwards.
TCAAAAGTCCACCATCGATGCCGGGGTCTAATTTGGAGCCGGTGTACACAACCCAGTATTCCTCGGCTCCCCAGCGCTCAAATTTCCAGCCAAAGAGATCCCGATAAAATGCTATTGAGCGCTCCGGATTTTCAGCGTGGATTTCGAAATGAATAACGCGGTTCATGGGTTTCTCCTTGTTGGTAGATGTTTGTCTGGATATTTTCGAATTCACATCTCTCCGGAAGAGTCTCCAGGTAGCAATCACGCGGAAGGAGAGGGATGCGGAGGCCGATAAGAATCCCTTGAAGTTCCTAACAGCGATCCCGATTTTCTCGTTCCCGTTTCATAATCATTGAGCGTCTTGTGTTGCTTCAGCTGCATTCTTGCAGGACGATGGCCGTCATTGGGCTGCCGGTGGAAGTGGTTCGATGGATCGCAGTGAAAACCGTAGTGAAGATGTGGAGCACAAAACCCGACAAGGTGTGTGCGACAAAGGGAGCAGCTATGGTGGTGGCAAGCGAAGCGGGTGAGCGGATTGTTCGTTTTCCCGAGCCGATGACTCCCGTTGAAGGTGGAACCGCGAAGAAAGAGCATCGGCTCTCGATGGAGTTCGGCGAGGTGCGGGTTCTTGTGAAGAAGACATAAAACCACTTCAATACGTCAGCTCTACGCCGGAGAGATATCCGCATTCGCATCGCTGTACGAGCGATACAAGAACGGGGTGTATGCGTACTGCTTCCGATTGCTGCGAGACACGCCGGCCGCAGAGGATGCATTGCAAAACGTTTTTACCAGAGCGCTTGAATCCATTAGGACACTGGATGGTCCCTCGGCATTCAGGTACTGGCTTTTTATGATCGCCCGCAACGAAGTGTATGGTGTGATCAGAAAACTAAGGAGCCTCAATCGGGAGAAGCCGCTTGATGAATCGGATGACCCTTGGGATCAAGAAACACCTCTGACACACGCAATACAATCAAATCAAGTTGATATCATTCAGGAACAACTAGGACAACTGAAGCCGGAGTATCGCGAAGTTCTAATTCTGCGGGAATATGAACTGTTTTCGTACTGATGAAATCCCGGGACGGGCAATGGAAGATCAGGGGTTGGCATATGGGTAACTGATTTCTTGGGCGTCGGTTTCACCCTTGCACATCATCACCGCACAATTGTTGGTCGATAATCGATATTCTCCGGCCCGGTTGATTATCTGCACCAGAGGCGCACCTGCCCCGGCCTGACCGGCGATTGCTACGCAGTCTGGCGGGGGAAATCAAACACCCCCCGTAGGAGCCGTTCTTCTGCCCGGCGAAGAAAATTCTTCTGGCTGCCGGAACAAACATTCTGCTGACAATGTTATCCAATAGAGCCCGCTCTTTGTACCTGCCTTGGGCGGGTTTCATAACAACCTCCCTGACCCCGACGCTCACGGTGCGCGTCGGGGTTTTTATTTGTACCTCCGTCTTGTTATCTTCTGTCGCGTTCCAGCTTCTCATTCAGAAGACCACATGACCCACTCACTCTCAGGTAACCCGATGTCAACATACAGAACCCCGTTTCTTTGGATTGGTTTGATCGCGATCGTCTTGCACGCCCCCGCCATCTCACAACTTTCTCATCCCCGCCTGATGGCCGACAAAGCCGAGATCGTGAAAGCGAGAGAATGGCTCAAACAGTACGGATGGTATCGCGCCATCTTCGAACAGCACCAGAAGGATGTCGACCGGTTCATCCGGCACGGATCAATCTTCGTTTCCCCGGTGAAGCAAACATACCAGTACAAGATGTACTTGTGTCCGAAGCATGATGTCAACTTGCTCTATGAAGAATTCAGGCCGTATGAACACCGCTGTCCCAAAGATACGACCGAGGTGTACAGCGGCGGTCGATTTGATGCATCATGGTCAGGATGGTATAACCGGCTGCTCGCAACAAGGCTGGTCTGGATGGGAATCCTGTATCAGGTGTACGATGATCCGAAGTATGCGGAGGCAGGAAAAGAAATCCTGATGAAATTCTCCGATCTGTACCTTCAATACCCGACAACCAACACTATCCTTGGACCAGCCCACGTCTTCTTCGGCACGCTCTCGGAGTCGTTCTGGGGAGTTGATATGGCATACGGGTACGACCTCCTCTATGACTACAAAGGCTTCTCAGATGAAGATCGCACGAATCTGAAAGAGAAGCTCTTCTATCCGCTGGCAGCAATCACACAGCAGTTTCCCGAATCGGCCTCCAACCGTCAACTCTGGTACAACAATGTTTCGGCGGCGGTCGGGTTTCTGTACGGAGATCAGAAGCTCATAGACTTCGCGCTCAAGGGAGAGTACGGATTCAACTGGGAGCTTGGCTCTGCGCTTCCTGAGGGGGGCTTCTGGCCGGAGTGGTCCGGCTACCACTATGTCACGCTCCGCGGGATGATTTATCTGGCGGAGATGGCGCGTCATAACGGGCTCGATCTGTATCATATGGAAATCGCCGGCCGCTCGATGAAGAAGATGTTTGACGCTCCGTTCGATCTGATCCTGCCGAACTATGAATTTCCGCGGAGCAAAGACAGCGGCGGGGGCAATCTCCTGGAGTATTCCGTGTACTATGAGGTTGGATACGCCGTCTATCACGATCCCCGATATCTCGCGTTGCTGAACATTACCAACGTTACGCGCGGTAAACAAATCGTCGGCGAAACGTCCGCTCTCGGCGAGGCAGACCAACCTGTGACTTTGTTCAACCTCGAGCCCGAGCTTCCGAAAATGAACTTGGATATCTATCCTGAGCAGAGCGTGAATCTCGACGGGAACGGTTTTGCCATTCTCAGAAACGGTGAAGAAGAGCAGCGCCGCTATTTGTATCTGGACTACGGCATTATGGGGGGCGAGCATGGCCATCCCGACCGTCTCCAATTCGGTTATTATGCGAACGGACGGAACTGGATTGTCGATCCTCTGAACGAGCTCTATACATTTCCCAACCTGCAGCTTTGGTACCGGCAAACAATCGCCCACAACACGATCGTGATCAATCAGACAACCCAGACCTGGGCAAACGGTTATGGAATATTCTTCGGGGCCCTTCCGGGATTACAGGTGGCCTCGGGCGGAACGACAACTGCCTATCCCGGCACTTCGTTGAAGCGGACCTTGATCCAGGTGGGAGATTACTTTCTCGACCTCTTCGATGTGGCCGCCCCGGAACGGCGGTTAATTGACTGGCCACTTCACTCATTTGGGTCCTTAAAGCTCTCCGGCGTTTCCCTGAAACCTGAGCCTCTCGATCGATTTGGTCACCAGCCTGGCATACCGGGTTACGATCAACTGACGGACATACAATCCGCAAAAACAGATTCATCATGGACCGGCGTCTTTTCCGAAAACGGACAACACTTTATGGTTAAGGCAATCGGTGAGAAAGAAACCGAGATCTTCCAGGCGATCACGCCCCGCATTGGAGGATTCTATAAACAGATGGTGAAAGATCCAAAACCGCTCCCAATGGTCTTCAGTCGCAGAAGGGCGAGCGCGACACGGTTCGCCCATGTGCTTCAGGCGTATGATCAGTCGCCAACGATCACGAACTTCGAGAAAGGAAACAACGACAAGACATACATCATCCGTGGCGAGAACGGAACAGATAAGATCCATGTCGACGTTGACCGCTCTGTGTATTGGGCCCTGCGAACCAGGGAAGGCACGCCGGTCTCGTTCTCCGGCTTCAACATCAGGGAGATGCAATCGGAAAAAGTGGGCTTACTGACATCAGATTTTCCCCTGTCGCGGATTGAATGCACATGGTCCGGTGAGAAACTGTCCGTAACGTTGCCGGAGAATTTCAGCCGCATCCGGGTCTGGGCTCCCGGGGTGACATTGCTCATCGTGAACGGTTCCGACACTCCCGTTCGAAGAGACGGCGACTACGTCCTGATTCAGCGACGGTCCGCTCTCGCGATCGAGATAGTTAAACCTAATGACAGCACCCTCTTCATTGGGGCAAAGAATCATTTCACCGTACGGGTATGGAATCCATCAAATGATCCGGTTGAAGGTCGCGTGACACTGACGCTCTCGAGCGACTGGCAGGAGCGGGTCAGCAGTCAACTAAGCTGGTGGGGAGGGATAGTTAATCTGAAAGCGAAGAACAAAGGATCGATTGAGCGGCCGATTCCATCAGCTGGCGAAAGGGACGATGCCAGCTGGATCAATGGCGTGATGTCCCCCGTCAAGCGAATCCCGGGGGGCGCCTCGGAAACCTTTGAAATCTTACTGAGCGTTCCCAATAACGCATCAGCAGTGACCTATGCCCTCAACGTGAGCTTCGGCGGAACGATGATACAGCAACAGGTTCGAGCTAGAGCTCCAATCGATGTCGCGATGATCCTCCCAAATTCAAAAAAGGAAGCTCTCTGGGTGACATTGACGAACCGCACACGGGATCGTAGGACTGTATCTGCAAAGCTCGTCCCGGATAAAGCCTGGACACCTCCCGGGCTGCTGAGCCGCTCAACCGTACTCGCACCTGGAGAGGAAAGGCGCCTCGAGTTTCCACTGAGATTATCGGGTTATAGTTCCGAGAACCAACGCTATCCCATTACATTGCAGATAGAAAGCGATGGATTCAAGACGGGAATTATTCGTGATTTCTATGCCGGCACGGTAAGCTTTGCAGAGACGGCGCCGTCGCTGGATGGAAACTGGAAGGGATGGAACAGGAACGATCCCATCACAATCGACAACGCCGATCAGGTATGCCGGCTTCTAATGGGGAATCAGCCATGGCATGGGGCCGCAGATCTATCAGCAAAAATCTATGCGATGTATGACGCAACGTTTCTGTACATCGGGGCCGAAGTGAGGGATGATTCCCTTGTAACTCACTGGAACTTCCCCGTGATGAGTTACCCGTGGGATACCGATTGCATGGAGGTTGTTCTCGATACAAGGATCGATGCAGAACAGGGGCACGACCCGCCTACACCCGGACTCTTCCGGCATCTTTCGATGGCCGAGTACCGCACGACAGATTTTGGGCCTTCCGTATGGCAGGGAGGAGGCGCTGGGGGACCATTACTGCCGAAGCCTAATCTTGTCCCGGGAGCTGAAACGTATTTCACAAGGACGAGCGCCGGCTATGCGATGATTTGCCGCTATCCTCTATCGGTGTTGTCCGACGTTGTTGCCGAACCGGGACATAAGATCGGCTTCGATGTCGCAATCAACGACAACGACGGAACAAATTACCGGAAGAATCAACACACCTGGGCGGGGTTCAATCAGAACCAGTCGTGGTGGGATATGGCGACGATCGGAGCGTTGATTTTCGGACCGAAGAAAGGAGATGGCAGGAACACCGAATGATCAACTGTTTTCAAAAGATGCAGATTTGACGGAAGCGCGGGAGGGGATGTTCCTGGAAGCCGCAGGCAGCTTCGATATTCGAAACTCGATATTGGAAATACACCCGGCCATCTGGACACGAGAGGTGCCACGCACACCATTTGAGAAGTCCGACTTCTACCGAGTGAAATCCCGAAGAAGTCGGACTTCTGCCGTGAAGGTGTGTGGCACCTGCCATTATTGCGCACGGCTTCGTCGGCGCAGCACGGAGATGATCAACGCAGTCATCAGAGATACCACAAGAACGCAGGCAATAATCACCGCCCACCAGTTGACCTGCCTCGACTCTACCGACATGGTATATTCAACATAACGGGCGATATCCATGAAGTCTCCCCAGGTTGCCGTATTCCCTTCAATTTCGCGTGCATTCGATCCCATGATCAGCCCCGGCATGACGACGCTTGTCACATATTTGTGGGAGTTCATTTTGCTTTCGAACTCGATCTTCCGTTTGATCTCGTCGAAACCCGACACGTTGGCCTGCCATGCTTTCTCAACAAGTGGATTCTTCAGCACACCGGCGAAGATAATGCGCAGCGTGTCTATCTTCCTCTTGTCAATCGCCTTCGCTGAGCGCATATACAGGGAGTCCTTGAGCGGCCCGACCATCGTCGGTGTGAGCGACGGATTATTAAGAGTTTTCACGCCATCGAGAAATGCGTTGAAGACTGCCTCAAAGCGGTTTCGCCACTCCCACTCCTGCGCCCGGGGAATAATACTCTCAAATGCAAGACTGTCCCCGCGTGTCGGGAGCGGCTTCTTCGGGTCGCGCTGTAGGAACATCTCGGTGAGCCAGTCCATCTCTGCACGCGAAAGAAATTCCGACATGGGAATTGCAGAGTACTGAACAAATGGAATAGTCGTCTCCCGGTACCGGTACACCGTGAAGAACCACTCGAACGATTTGTCCAGCTCAAACCGAAATTGCAGCGTCCGGCCGAAGGTCCCCTTCAGTACCTCGTTCATCTCCCCAACGTTGCGAAACGTCCTGCTTGCCACCAGCGTGCAAATTTCCTTGCCTTTGGTCTTTGTAACGCTCTTGCTCCATGCCGAATCAAGCTCGACGGGGAACCTCCCTCCATAGACTTCGGCAGAATCACCCGTGAAGGCAATTGTTCGGACAATAGTGCCGTCACGGTTTACCGAGCTCGTTGTGGTGATGTCGAGGCACCCGCTCAGGAGCAGGAAGCCGATCAAACAAGCTGTGAAGGCGGGCGAAACACTCTTCATTTGCATATGCTAGGCTCCTTCATGCCGGCGGCGGAATGTCAACTCGGCGGTGGCTTTTACTTCGTTCACAATTTTCTCAAGAGTCTTCTTGTCGATACCCGGGGTTGCTGTTCCCAGGATCGCCGTAAGGTTTCTCAAATCAAGGTTGGACAGGAATGTTTCCACATCCTTCGCTGAGACATCAATGTGGTCGTCGGTCACGGTGAGGGAAAGATTCTCCCTGAGTGGCTTGCCACGTTCTGACGTTGCGACTTCCTGGAGAGTCTTTGACTGCATCGTATAGG
>JACVXU010000404.1 GCA_015661185.1 Bacteroidota bacterium | reverse complement strand
CGGGCTGTGATTGTCACGCCAAATGTGCGCTCTGTCGGTTTCGAATTCTACATAGACTATACACATATCCGCCCTTTTACCTCAACAAGCCTTGAACGCGTGGCCTACGACGCCGGCTTTTCGCGGTATGCCGTTCAGTATTCGTACACAGGAATTCCCCTCACGAAATTCCTGAATCAGCGCGGGTTACTTTCGATTGACGGGGCGATCAAGATCCAATCATTCTTCTATTCGCTCGGCCTCAGAGTCAAGGAAACGCTGGTATTGGTTGCTGAGAAATGAGATATCGGAAATCTTGGGGAATCAAAAGAAAATACTGGTTATTTGTCCGGGTGCGAAATCTCCGTTCGTTCGAAAAGATGCAGAAATCCTCGGCAGAGAGTACCCGACTGAAATTCTTGGAGTCGATACACTTCCATTTCCGCGCAAGCTCGTGCTTCTGAGTCGCCTCTTCACAAAACTCATGAAGGGCGAGGTTTTGATGGTGCTGATGTACTTTTCTGTCCCGATGTATGCACCGTTCGTTGTGACTCTCGCGAAGCTGTTCGGAAAAAAAGTCGTGGTGATTACGGGCGGCTATGACACCACATATGTGCCGGTTATCGATTGGGGAGAAATGAAAACCTGGTGGAAGAGAGTGGCCCAGCGGTACGCGCTCTCGATGGTTGACCTCGTTCTCTGTTTTTCCGAATTCTCAAAGAGCGACGTCCTCAAGTATGCGAGTCCAAAACGAATCAAGGCGTTATATTTTGGCATCGATACTGAATACTTCAAGCCCTCGGGCCCGAAAGAACCCCTCGTGATTACCGTCTGTTTCCAGGTGAATGAGAGCACCCTGATTCAAAAGGGACTGCGAACGATGATCGAAAGTGCCCGTTCCATTCCAGAGGCTCAGTTCGTCCTGATCGGGGAAACGAGTGGCGATGCGGCTGTGACTGAAGCTCGCCGTACAGCACCGCCAAATGTGGTATTCCACGACAAGTTTACGTTTGGCCAGGAGCTGTTGCGATTCTATCAGCGAGCGAGCGTCTATGTTCAGGCTTCCGCGCATGAGGGATTCGGGATCGCCAATACAGAAGCAATGTCGTGTGGGTGCATTCCTGTCGTGACGAACACAACAGCACTCCCCGAGGTAGTTGGCGATGCCGGCTTCTTCGTCCCGTTCGGTGATATTCCCGCGACTGCCGACGCAATCCGTCGCGCTCTGGAATCGCCCGAGCTGGGGAAGAAAGCCCGTGCTCGCATCCTCGAGAATTTTACATCTGACATCCACGAACGCACATTGCTTGCGGACGTGCGCTCAGTGATCGATCCTTAACGGCAAGAAAGGTCTACAAGAATCATGAATATCGTCGTCATCGGTGGAGCCGGATTCATCGGCTGCAATGTTGCGGACTACTACCTGAAGAACAAGCACCACGTCACTGTCTTCGACAACTTTTCCCGCAAGGGAACGCTGCAAAACCTGCAGTGGCTTCAGTCGAAATACACAGACAACCTCTCTGTCGTGCAGGGGGATACCCGCATCGATTTCAACAAGCTCAAGGCAACGGTGGGCAAAGCCGATGTCGTGTTTCATCTTGCCGCCCAGGTCGCGGTGACTACGTCTGTTGTGGACCCGCGGGAAGACTTTGAAATCAATGCGCTCGGCACGTTCAACGTTCTTGAAGCAATCCGCCTGTCCGGCAACAACCCGATCGTCCTCTACTCGTCCACAAACAAGGTGTACGGAGGAATGGAGCACGTAACGATCGTAGAGCGGAACGGGGAATACGATTACGCAAGCCTGCCGCTTGGGGTAGGAGAAAGTGAACAGCTCGACTTCCACTCTCCCTACGGTTGCAGCAAGGGGACAGCGGACCAGTACATGATCGATTACTCACGGATCTACGGTCTGCGGACGGTCGTGTTTCGGCAGTCGTGTATTTACGGGTATCGCCAATTCGGGGTCGAAGACCAGGGCTGGGTCGCGCATTTTACCATCTCCGCCATGTTCAACCGCCCATTATCGATCTATGGCGATGGCAAACAAGTCCGTGACGTCTTATTCATCGATGACCTCGTTCGTGCATACGATATGGCGACGCAACGGATCGACGTGACGTCCGGCAAGGCTTACAATATCGGCGGCGGACCGACAAAGAAGATGTCATTGCTGAAGTTGATCGCACACCTTGAACAATTCTTCGGAAAGAAGCTGACGTATTCGTTCAGTGACTGGAGACCGGGTGATCAGCGGGTATTCATCTGCGACATCCGAAAAGCGAAAAACGAATTTGGCTGGGAGCCAAAGATCGGCGTTGAAGAAGGCGTTCGTCTGCTGGCGGCTTGGGTGAAAGAAAATAAGGACGAATTCAGGTCGATATATTTCTGAAAGAGCGTCCTAAGTTCTTACCGCAGAGACGCGGAGTTCGCAGAGAAACGCAGAGCGCTCGTCCGCCTTCAATAATGGAGAAAAAGGATTCTGGAGTAAGACAATGCATGAAAACGCAATCTCAGAGAAAGTGATTGGGTGCGCGATTGAAGTGCACAAAGCACTGGGTCCAGGATTGCTTGAGAGTGCATACGAAGAATGTCTCGCGGCGGAAATGGATGCAAGTGGTTTGAGATTTGAGCGGCAGAAACCCATCCCTGTAGTGTTTCGGAATATCAAACTTGATTGCGGGTACCGAGTAGATTTCCTGGTAGAGAACAAAGTCGTCGTGGA
>JACVXU010000403.1 GCA_015661185.1 Bacteroidota bacterium | reverse complement strand
TTTCCAAATAGCCCCTCATAAAACAAAACCCCGCCACCTGGTGGGATTGGGGGCGGCGGGGCCACTTTAAGAGGAAGTGTATTTAAAGGAGACGTTCGGCGCGATTACCGAAAGCCCCCGTGCCTCGATGTTCCGAGGCCGAGCGGGAAACGGGACTCGAACCCGCGACATCAACCTTGGCAAGGTTGCGCTCTACCAACTGAGCTATTCCCGCATGGGTCGGTCAAATATAACAAACGACCAGAATCTTTGCAAGCCACTGCTCCTTGCTTCCATCGCTACCCATGCGATTCGTGTGAAAATATACAGTGAGCAACTCTGAAAGTCAAGCCTCGATCAAAATACTTTTGCTCAAATCTCTCCGCTTTCTAATGCTCAATCAATCAGCGGTTTATGTCGAGGATGTAATACTTCAATTCACCTGCGGGGACTTTGATATCGACAGTCTCACCCTTCGTCTTGCCAAGCAGTGCTTTTCCGATCGGCGAAGTGACTGAGATCTTATTTGCTTCGAAGTTTGCTTCTTCAGGAGACACGAGCAGATACTCGAATTCATCCTTGGTCTTGAGGTCCTTCATCTTTACTCTGCTGAGAATGTAGACCTTGTCATTAGGCAGATCCTTTGCCTCGATAAGCTTTGCACGAGAGAGTGTTACTTCAAGCTTCGAAATCCTGAGCTCGAGATGTTGCTGCTCTTCCTTGGCTGCATCATATTCCGCATTCTCGGACAGGTCACCATGTCCTCGAGCATCTGCAATTTTCTGGGCAACAGCCTTCCGTCCATTTCTCTTGAGGTCATGGAGATCCTTTTCCAATTCCACAAGACGCTCGCGTGTCAGGTATACCGGCTCGTTGTTCCCATTGGCAGTCATTCTGTATCTCCGAACAAATGGTGCGGACAAAAAGAATAGCCATCATCCCTCTTTATCGGGCTGGTGGCTAATCACTGTGTCTCTTATTGACTATGAGTAATTAAGAAAACCGGTCAAAGAAAAGCAAGCGTAAAATGCAGCCGGCTTATTGAGCCTTCTTTGATTGATCAACGAGGATAAGGTGCCCAAGTTTGTCGCGTTTCGTCTTCAAATACCGCTCATTGACCTCGTTGGGGTCCATTTCGAGCGCGACCCGTTCAACAATCTCCAGTCCATATCCATGCAAGCCAACGACTTTCTTTGGATTGTTGGTCAGGAGCCTCATCTTCCGAACCCCAATATCGCGAAGTATCTGAGCCCCGATGCCATAATCACGCAAGTCCGGTCTGAACCCGAGTTTTTCATTTGCCTCAACTGTGTCCAGCCCCTCATCCTGCAGCTTATATGCTTTCAGCTTGTTGTTCAACCCGATGCCTCTTCCTTCCTGCCGCATGTACAACACAACACCAGATCCCGCCCGTTCCACCATCTTCAGTGCCGAGATCAATTGCTCGTTGCAGTCACACCTTAGCGATCCGAAGACATCACCCGTCAAACATTCTGAGTGCACACGAACAAGCACCGGAATATCCGGCCTGATTTCACCCTTCACGAGAGCGATATGTTCTTTGCTGTCAGTCTCACTTCTATACAGGTGAATGTCGAACTCACCGAACTTAGTGGGGAGACTCGTCTGGACAACTTTCTGCACAAGCTTTTCGCTGCGCATCCGGTATTCAATAAGGTCTCGTACCGTGATCACCTTCATGTGGAATTGCTTCGCGATCTTAAACAACTCCGGAACTCGCGCCATTGTTCCGTCTTCGTTCATGATCTCACAAAGAACGCCGGCAGGATAGAGCCCGGCCAGCTTGCAAAGATCGATGACTGCCTCTGTATGACCCGCGCGCCGCAGCACTCCGCCATCGAGAGCACGCAACGGGAAAACATGTCCCGGTCTTGCCAGGTCACTTGGCTTCGTGGTTGGATTTACCAATGACTGAATCGTTGCGGCGCGGTCTGCTGCAGATACGCCAGTGCTTGTACCATGAATGTAATCAATCGACACGGTGAATGGTGTTTCATGAAGCGATGTGTTGCTATCCACCATCAGCTCGAGGCCCAATTCCTTGGCTCGTGATGACAACAACGGCGCGCAGATGATACCGCGGCCATTCTTCGCCAGGAAATTGATGACGTTGGCATCAACAAACTGAGCAGCGCAAACGAAATCGCCCTCGTTCTCTCGGTCGTCATCGTCAACAACGATGATGATCCTGCCGTTCTTCAATTCAACAAGCGATTCTTCAATCGTGCAGAATCCTCTTGGCTCATGTCCTGAATGCGTCATGGTGAACCTCCAGCTTCCCTGATCAAATGAACGAAGAGTTACTTGCCATCTTTAGCATCCGGCTCACTTTCTTTTAGGATAGAGGCTATGGCCGAGCGCTCGAATTTCATCTTTACGTTATCAGAGACCTGTAACAAAACGGTCTTATCATCAAGGCCAGCCACGGTACCATGTAATCCCCCAGCTGTAACAACCTTGTCACCTTTTTTTATGGCATCAAGCATTTTCTGCTTTCCCTTCTGACGCTTCTGTTGAGGCCTGAGAATCAAGAAGTAGAAAATGGCAATGATCAGCCCGAACATCACGAGCGTGCTCACCAATGAACCCTCAGGATTCTGTCCCGACGGTGCCATAGCAATGTGGATCAGATGTGTCAACGTATCCTCCTAGTTAGAAAGAAATGAAACAGCTATTACTTCAGTTGACTTGTCGTTACCTCGAGTCCTTCAA
>JACVXU010000154.1 GCA_015661185.1 Bacteroidota bacterium | reverse complement strand
TGAGCAAGACAAAAGTGTTCACCTTGCCGAGTGCTTTGGCGAACTTCATCCAGTATTCGTATGCGATGCGCCAGATTGTCTTTCGGCCTCCTGTCTCCAACTGCTTTGCCTCAGGACTGTAGCTCCATCGGTGCACAAGTTCGTTCACCTTCTCGCGTGATGCCTGATTCATGGCCGCTTTCCGATCGATGTATTCATTTGGTGACGAATGCGTTCCAGAAGATTCCGGGCCTCTGCAACCTCGGGGTGAGCCGCCACGATGGATTGTGCGATCGCTTCCGCTTCAGCCAGATTTCCTTTCCCCGCGAGGGCAACAGCCAGAAGCTGCTGGGTTTCCAGTAACGCGGGCAGGGCAATCCCGTTCGTGTATTTCATCGCCTCCCGAAAATGATCAACTGCGGCGTCGAATTCGTTTCTCCGGAGTCGAACAAACCCAATTCCCTGATGCGCATAGTAGCTCTCCCCGATCCTTAACGACTTCTCGAAGGCAGCTTCTGCCCCCTGATCGTTGCCGGAGTTTAGGAGAAGCTGACCCAAACGCAGGAGAGGCGAAACGTTGAATGGCGTTGCTTTCGCCAGAGCCCGGTATTCTTCTGCCGCCAGTTGCGGCTTTCCCTCAGATTCATAATGTTCCGCCGCCTTCACATGGGACTGTTCCCAGGACAGGTCTCTCGTCAGATACGATTTCGCCAGCTTTTCAAGCCACGTCCTGGCATCGAACTGCTGCACGCTGATGCCGGCCTCCCGGAACGGCCAACTATTCATAAGAACGTACAGGCGAATCGACGCACTGACAGAATCAAGGGGCGTCACACATGCCTGAGCGCGATATTCAGCATCCGTCCTGTCGCGATCCCAATGCCATTGAGCTTTGGGAGCAATGATGCCGCTCTCAACGATTGCCTCGTAGAACGCCTTCGCCAGGAGAAAGTACCCGTTCACATTCAGATGAACGTGTTCCAGAACGAACTCGTTTCCGATGATGCCGTTTTCTGACTTCTCACTTATCAATTTCTCAGCTTCCGCGATCGGCACATTGTGGCGTGATCCTGATTCACGGATAATCTCGTTGAATTCCGATGGTGCGCGGAACCGGAGCGCGTCCTGGTCGCGAGCGAGCTTGTATTCCTTCGCGGCCAGCGCAATCCGGCCGGTCTTTTCGTAGACTCTTCCCAGCACAAAGTGTCCCTTTGCAGGAAGAGAGTCTACTCCCAGTGCAGTCAGGAGAAAATGTTCCGCATCATCAAAGTGTTGTTTCTGAACTGCTTCACCCCCGTTCTTGAAAAGGGATTCCCATTCTGTGCGCTTCGATTGATCGATGCCAGGAGAAAACGTTGACACAAAAGGCCCGAGTCCACTCAAGTTGCTCACGAGAGTTCCGAAGACAACCTTCACGTTGTGTTGAGAGGCAACGTTCGCAATATCCTCCAGATTCCCGCGAAAGCCCCTTACTGCAGCAACATACTCGTCCGACCCGATCGCGATTTCACGGTTCTTGACCATGCCTTCCATGACAGTTGCTTCACGGCTTTGGTCCTTGCCGGAGCTCAGCTTGTCCCTGAGTGAATTCACAGCATCCCGAACCAGACGAAACGTCCGCCAGTTCCCGAGCGCAAGATACGTCTTGATAACCCAGCGGCTTTTTCCGAGCCCTTCAGTAGAGCCAACTCCGAGAGCCCCATAGAACTCGTTGTGCCCGGTGTACACCAAGAGGACGTCGGGCTTGTATTCTACAAGCTCGTTCGTGAAATCAGCCACCGTGTAGCTATTGACGGCAGTGATGCCGAGGTTGATCACCTCGAAGTTCTTTTCTGGCCAGAGAGTCTCGAGTCGGTCTTTCAGCATACTCGGGAATGACCCGTTGAACATGTACGGATATCCCAACGTGGAGGACTCGCCAAGGCAGAAGATCCGATATGTATTCGGGCTCTTCTCTTTCTCGAAGAGCTCGTTCGACGTCATCGCCCTCACCTGGATGGAACGAAAATAGCGTTTCGTAACATCAGGGTTGATGGTGTAATATGACTTACCGTTGACAACAGTTTCGCGAAAGAGGCTGAGGTCTCCTCCATAGCTGGCGACACGGAGCACGCCCTCGACCACCGCAAAAAACAGGAACGGCAGAAGAATCATGATTAGTCGGAACGCTACCGCTTTTTGTCGCTCTTCGAGAGGCAAGGTCGTCCTAGTCCCAGTTCAAACAAATCACATTGTAGATTTCATCGCGGAGACGCGGAGTCCGCAGAGAATCGCAGAGGAGAATTGTCAATAAACTCTGCGTTGCTCCGCGTCCTCTGCGGCTCTGCGTTAAGAACCAATAACAAAGAAACGCAAGATTACTTTCTAGAAATGGCACTCGTTTGGCCGTCTCCCCTGATATCGACGCAGAGTCTCTTCCCGACCTGCCGGAACTCGAGAAAATCCGCATTGTCGTCCCTCCCAAGCAGTCAAAAGAACGACTCGATGTCTACCTCACCCATCAGATCCAGAACGCGACGCGCAGCAAAGTCAGAAGCGGTATTGACGCGGGATATGTCCTGGTCAACGGGAAGAAAGTCAAGGCAAGTCATCCCGTAGCGCCGGGCGAGGTCATCGATATCACCCTACCGCGCCCTCCTCGTGTCGACGCAAAAGGAGAGGACATCCCTCTTGACGTCGTGTTTGAAGATGATCAGCTTCTCATCGTGAACAAGCCTGCAGGAATGGTGTCGCACCCTGCATACGGCAACTACACCGGGACGCTGGTGAACGCATTGCTTCATCACTGCAACTCTCTCTCGACCGTCAATACCGAAACGCGGCCCGGAATTGTGCATCGGCTCGACAAGGATACAACAGGACTCATGGTCGTTGCGAAAAACGACGTCGCTCACCACTTCCTGGCAGAGCAGTTCTCCCGGCGTACAATTGGGCGCGAGTACTGGGCCATCGTCTGGGGGAGGTTCCAGCAGCCAAAAGGGACAATCGAAGCGAATCTCGGGAGGAGCAAGAGGGATCGCAAGAAAGTCGCTGTCACATCAGAGGGAAAGCATGCAGTGACCGACTATCAAGTGCTTAAAGAATATGACTTCCTCACTCTTATCCGTTTGAAGTTGAGAACGGGCCGCACGCACCAGATCCGCGTCCATCTGGCACACATAGGACATCCAGTGTTTGGAGACCCAACCTACGGTGGCCGGAGTCATTCGTGGGGAGGATTGGAGGGGAAGAGAGCTCAGCAGGCGCAGAACCTCTTGAAGCTCATGGGCCGACAGGCATTACATGCAAAGACCATTGGATTCATCCATCCTACGACGAAAGAGTCCGTCAAGTTCGACTCCGATTTGCCTGAGGATATGAAAAGTGTTTTGGATTGCTTGTGAAACCTGCGCGTCAAGACGGCTCTGAAAAGCAAAACGGCGTCCGAAACCTCCGGACGCCGTCGCGCTCGCGGGAATCCCATCGCCTCAGTCTCTCTTCTTCCCACTTTCTCTCCGTCCCTGCCCAGTTCCCTGGGGACTCTCCTGCCTGATGCTCGGTGTCGGCCGTGATTGTTCGACTCTTGTCCGAGGCTGAGCAATCTCTCGCCGCTCCTGCTGTTGCGACCGTTCCGGAGTAACTACTCGCCGCTCCTGCTGTTGCGATCGTTCCGGAATAACCACCCGCCGCTCTTGTTGCTGCTGGGCCTGTTCGCGCCGCGGAAATGGGTACCGGTCTTCTCTCCGACGTTCGATCTCACGTTGCTGAACCGAAGGCGCTTTTGGCAATTCCCTCCGTGGCTCTATCCGAGGGCGCTGTACACTCTCTTCGCGAGGTCGTTGTGTCTCGGGTTGCTGGACACTCTGTTGCGGCGGCTGGTTCTCTTCCCTCGTGATTCCACGAGCACGTTCGCTTCCTCTTGGTTCAGTGGTCCTGCCCGATTCTCGCGGCGCTCGTTCGACCTTCTGCAGGTCGAGCGAAGTTCCGCGATCAGTTCGGCGCGCTTCGATTCGTTCGGGTGTCCGCACGATCGACGATCGGTCAGGACGGTACACTTCTATCCGTTGCTGATTGCGGTCCCGTATGACTCTCTCACCAACGCTGCCCGATTCCCTGACGTCGGTTCTTACGATCCGGGTATTCCCACCTCTTCGCTCCACGATTCCGCGGTCAACTCCCCGGTTGATAATTCGGTCGCCGTCGAAATCGTATCGACCTGCAGATCGTGTCGTGCCCATCAACCTTCGTACATGCTCCCTCGGCAGAACCTGGTGGGCGATGGTAGGAGATGTGAAGTGACGATAGCGGACAAAACTCCAGTAATGATATGGAGCGAGCCAACGAGTCGTGAATCGGATGCCCATGTTGATGCTGAAGCTCGCATAGGGGGGCAACGGCGCCCAACCGAGGTAGTCGTCGTTGTAGCGCCACTCAACCCAGGCAGGACCCCAGGTTCGATCCGGGACCCAAATCCAACCGTAGTAGTCATCATCGTACCAGCGTCCATAATGGAAAACCGCCCATCCGAAAGGCTCACTGGAGACCCAATACCAGCCATAATCAGTCCAGGCCCAATGCCCGTTCAGGTAAGGGCGCCATCCGTATTGGACGTGTCTTGGACGCCACGCAAAAAAGCCTGGGTCAACTTCCAACCATTCGCCATATGGGGAGAGCGGACCATAGAAGTATCCGGGCTCTCCAAAGGAGGCAGAAGAGCTGCCGGAGAATTCCTGGGGATCGGGCGAAACTGCGATTGCGTTCGCACCGAAAGTTCCAAGGAGTAGGATTGTCATCAGTCGGAGTTTCATGGCTCACCTCACGTTCTTCTAGTCAGTCACCAACGTAGATCGTTCAAGCAGCGTGCCAGTGGAGGAATCGCGCTATTAGCTTCGAAATGATCAAATGACCGGCCATTCATGTCCTAAACACTCGTCAAGCCGTTGCCTGGAGAGTACACCTGCAACCCGTCCGGTCCTTCTTGATTTCAAGTGCAAAAAGCGACATCTTCCTCTCACACAATCGAAGATACCGCCGATGAAGACTATTACTACATTTGCAATCAGCGTTCTTATCGTTCTGCTTGGATGCACGAAGGACGAAACGTCAACCACGGGTCCGGATCAAGCCCTGCGTGCTCCCACAGGTCTCAAGACTGTTCGGGCGGGGCGCACTGCGGTGCGCTTGAGTTGGACGGACAATACTGAAACAGAAGACGGCTTCGCCATAGAACGCAGAATGGGCCAGGGTTCGTTTGACCAGGTACTCTTCGCTACTCCGAACGCCACGACGGCAATTGACTCCGCTGGTTTGCAGCCCGATACCTCTTACTCGTATCGCGTACGTGCCATCCGGTATTCAGAAAGAGGGGACTACTCAGAGGTGGTCACCATTCGGCTCTCGCTGCCATACCCTTGAGTGGTTTTGTTGGGATGACCCTTCGCCGCTTTTGAGCGTCAATCATCTCATCTTGAGTCTTCGGGAAACTCTAGCTAAAGAGCAAAACACACACCCCTTCCGCCGAAATGATGGCGGACAAGTGCATCCCCTCTCGTGTTTGTTCGACACACAAGAAAGAAAAGACACCCTGAGTCACTTAGCAGCACGGGGCGCTGCCTTGTCCTGGGAATGACCTCCAATGCTGATCTGCTGATCGTGAGCTCTGCTCACGATCGCCCAAGTTTCATCTGGAGCCGAGCTCCCGATGAGCGTGGGTGCTCAAAAACCAGAAACGTCATTAAGAGCGGAGTCCTGAGCGAGCGTAGCGAGTCGAAGGGTGTCAACGACTCTTTTCGACCGGCTCTCTACCTGCATCTGGAGAAACTGTCGCTGTTCGCCCCGCGGCACGCATCTTATGAAAGGAACGACAATGAAATGCACAGGCCTTCGAAGTCTTTCCCTGTGCCTCTTGTGCGCAGCGTTTGCCACTTCAACAGCGAGAGCGCAATGGCAATCGATCGGGATGGAAGACTGATCAACGAGGACGATGAAGGCCGGGGCATATCAATGGAGCGGCAAGTCGGTTCGAGTCTGGAAGTCCATGCCGCAGACAGAACAATACTGAAGATGGCAATTACACTTCCAACTCGACAGAGTTCATCTTTGGCGATGGTCTTCTCATCGCGCCGGTCTTGTGGCCGGGGGTTCGCAGCCGATCGATCACGCTACCCGCCGGCGAGTGGTACGACTACTGGACGGGCATGAGGCATCACGGAAGGACACGCGTTGACGTTGAAGCATCCGTCGACCGGGTCCCAATCTTCGCGAAAGCAGGTGCAGTGATCCCAACACAGCAGGTTCTCCAGTATTCGGATCAAGCCCCGATAGATCCATTGACGGTGACAGTTTTTCTTGCCGACAGTGCCAGCTATGAATACTATGAAGATGATGGACACAGTTTCGATTACGAAAAAGGGGTGTTCGCAAAAAGATCCATCCGGCTCGCCAAGAGAGAGGGCGAACTACAGTTGACATTCGGTGAGGTGAAGGGAAGTTACCGGTTTCCTGACCGGTCTCTTGTCATCCAGATTGTGGGGGTCGAGAATCAGCCCAATGCGGTAAGCCTGTGTTGCTTGACACTCGCTTGGAATCCACTTAATTTAGACAAATACCGAAGCCGGGGATGGCTTCAAGAAGCTAGAAACGTGGCCGACAAGTCCTGCCACCAAGACACGAAGACTCAAAGCACCACAAAAACTGAAAGAATTCAAATCATTTCCTTCGTGGCTTGGTGCCTTTGTGGCAAATAATGGGTTTTCGTCCGAGCTTCTAGTAAATGTGATAAACCTCTGGATTCACGAATGTGATGATGGAGGTCTTTTTATTTGTCGTGCACCCCAGCCCAACCGAATAGTACCATCAAATATCAAACTACTTCATTTCTGAATGATCCTGCGAGAACCGGAAGGTGTTTTATGCGAGACGAGCGAAAAAACAAGACGGAATTAGTCCGTGAACTGAGGACTCTGCGAGCGAAGCTGAAGAGGCTTGAAAAATCCGAAGAGAAACGGAGACGCCTCGTGGATGAGCTTTGCGAAAGCGAAGAACAGTATCGCAGCCTGATTGAAGCTGCCCCCGATGTGGTCTACACCATTTCCGCAGAGGATGGATCGCTCACGTCATTGAACCCAGCCTTTGAGAGGCTCACAGGTTGGTCACGCGCTGAATGGCTGGGCAAGCCTTTCATGGGCATTGTGCATCCTGACGACGTATCCGAGGCTGTAGAGACGTTTCAGAAGGCCTTACGGGGTGAGAGACTGGCTCTCTATCAACTGCGTATTCTCTCCAAATCGGGCGAGTATCTGGTCGGAGAATTCACTACCACCCCCTTCGTCAAGAGCGGCAAAGTCGTGGGAGAACTTGGAATCGGCCGCGACATCACCGAGCGCAAACAGGCAGAAAGGGCTCTGGCGATGTCGTTGTCCGAACAAAAAACCATCATGGAGACGATCCCGGACATTGTTTTCGTACTTGACCTGAACGGAAACTTGGTCAAATGGAACAGTTCGTTGGAGAAGGTGACAGGTTATTCATCAGAGGAACTCCTTGGTAAACCGACTGTGGATTTCTTTGACAAAGAGTATCAGCCCGTAATTGCTCAGGCAATCCGGAAAGCGTTCGAAAAAGGGTACAACGAGGTGGAGAGCCCGCTCCGTCGGAAGAATGGGACGACCATCCCCTATCTCTGGAACGGATCTGTATTGAGGGATGGGAAGGGTAGTGTGATTGGAGTAGCGGGCGTGGGTCGCGACCTGACCGAGCGCAAGCGAGCAGAGGAGGCGCTGGAGGAAAAAGCGCGCATAAATCAGATTCTCGTTGACGCCTTACCATGTGTGGCCCTTTTGCTACAATCCGGTACCCGCGAGATCGTCATCTCCAACGAAGCGGCTGTCAAGGTCGGTGCAGTTTCAGGCACAAAGTGCTATGCAACCTGGGCGCAGCGCGAAACACCGTGCCCCTGGTGTCTCGCTCCCAACCTGTGGGCAACCGGAAAGGCACAGCACCTGGAAGTCGAGGCGCTCGGGATTGTCTGGGATGCTCATTGGATTCCCTTAAGCGAAGACTTGTATATGCACTATGCCTTCGATATCACCGAGCGCAAGCTCGCCGAGGAGGAGATCAAGAGCCTGGCGAAATTCCCTTCCGAGAATCCCAACCCCGTACTGCGCGTCGATCCAAGCGGCGTTGTTCTGTATGCCAATGAAGCAAGCCAGTCACTT
>JACVXU010000402.1 GCA_015661185.1 Bacteroidota bacterium | reverse complement strand
GACCTTGCTCTTGGGGATATCCGATGGAGGCGACGTCGACGCATCAATGACATAGATATCGCCTGATTTCTGAACCATCAATTTCTTGCCGTCGCGGGAAAGTTCGTAGCCGCTGACATCCTCCACCAGCGTTTTTGAGGCGATGTCTTTGTTCTTGATCTCCAACGCAACGAGCTTCGACTTTGAATTCAGGGAGACATCAGATTCAGTCCAGAAGAGGTTCTTGTCGTTCATTGTAAGTTCCCGGTATCTGCTCGCCGGCACGGGGACTTCCGTAACCCTGTCCTGTATCCCTTCAAGGTCAATGATGACATCGTTGGTCTTCTCCTTCTTCTGATCGTCCGCTTCCTTCTTCTTGTCCTTCTCTTTTTCTTTGTCTTTCTCCTCGGTCGGTGCAGCGACGAGTTCGTCCGTCGGGAGGAAGGGTGAACGTCCGTCTTTCCTCAACGAAATGCTGTAGATCTTGGTCGTTTTATCAAAGAAAGGCTCCGGCTGGCGAGCCCCCCATGGGCTGCCAACGAGCGATTGGAAGAAACGATCAGAGAGAAAATAGATCCATTTCCCATCGCTGCTCCAGACTGGATTGTAGCTGTCTACACGATCCCGCGTCAGGACGATGCTCTTTCCGTCGGTAAGGTGGTAGAGTTTGATCTGTGGATACTGGTTCTCCGCATACTGAACGAAAGCGATCCACTTGCTGTCCGGTGACCAGTTGAATCCTCCAAACCCGTCGAATTCGGACGACCCAATCTGGGTCATCTTCTTTTCATCAATATTGTACAGCCAGAGCTTCTGATTCTTGTCATCGAAGACGATCCACTTGCCATTGGGCGAAGGGAGACCGTCAAAGCGGAACACATTCCCGTCGTTTGTCAATTGCTCCGGATCTCCGACCCCATTCGCGGGCACCTTCCAGAACTCGAGTTCACCCGTTTCATCGGAAAGGACGAGGAGGGATTTGCCGTCGGGCATGAATTGTGCGCTGCGATAGCGAACCTTGCTCCTGGTCGTCGCGCGCACCAATCTTCCTTGTTGCGCCGGCGCCACAAACACCTGCCCACGCGCAGTCAACACGACACGATCCCCATTCGCCGAGACGTTTGTTGCCGTCAGGTAGTCCGCAGGCTTCTTCACCCACTTCTCGCGTTCCTGGTCAAAATCAGATGAGAGCGCGATAGAGACCAGCCGATCGGCGTTGCCCGCGATGTCGAAGACATGGATGTCGGCACCGATTTGATAAGCAATCTTCCCGCTCCGAAGCGAAGGAGACTTGGCATCCCATCCCTTGTGAAACGTGTGCTGCTTCAGGTCCTTTCCATCCTCGGACATCGACCAGAGGTTCATCGTGCCGTCACGATCGCTGGCAAAGTACACTCGTTTGTTCCAGACCATCGGCGTTTTGCTTGTGCCCGGAAAGTCGGAAGTCAGCGGAATCGCTTCGGGCTTGCCAAGCTCGTACTTCCATATGTTCTGAGCGGTGCCGCCTTTGTAGCGTTTCGTATGGCTCCCCTGGAACGGAAGGCGTGTGAAGAACAGCGTAGATCCTTTCTCATCGAACGACCCGTCGCTTGCCTGGCTGAGCGGCAGCAATTCTGTCACTCCCGTTCTGAGATTGATAGTAAGCAACTGTCGGTTCGGCAGTGTCGAATAATGCGTGCTCTGATAGATGATCCTGCCATCCGGTGTCCATCCGACGACGATGGCAGTTTCACCGTCAAAGGTCTTCCGGGTTGGGAATCCTCCTTCGACCGGCATCGTATAAACCTCCGTCGGGCCTTCGTATTGGGCCGAGAAGGCGACAAGTTTTCCGTCAGGTGAGACTGCCGCGTTCGTTTCACCCCCCAGGTGAGATGTCAGACGCTGAGCCATACCGCCGCTCAGATCGACCCTCCAGAGATCGCCTTCAGCAGTGAAGATGATCTTGTCGGACGTGAGGGCTGGGAAGCGGTAGTACCCCTGTGGAGAACCTGCGAACAGCAACGCTGGGAGCACAAGGATAAGCAGGAAGATCGCGGAGCGTTTCATGATGAGATCCTGTCTGTGATAACAAATGGGTGAACCAAGTGCCGATTCTAGAAAGTGATCTTGTATCTTTCGAGTAGGCCAGCTGTCTATACAAGTCTTTCAACGCGGAGACGCAGAGCCCGCAGAGCAACGCAGAGTTCTTGATCTTTCTCTGCGGTTCTCCGCGATCTCCGCGCCTCTGCGATGAAAAACACAATATTTCTTTTTGGCGATGGCACTGGTATGCTTGGCCAGAAGATGCGATCCGTTGAGGAAGCACATCGACATTACGAAAAAAAGGAGGCGGACGCAAGGGATACGCAAAACGTAGGTGGGACGAAGTGGCACGAGTATCGTGGCTTGGAAGAAACTGGAATAAGTCAACAATGAAACTGAAAAAGCACACACCCCACGTTCCCCTCTCACAGCCCGCATCCTCCCTCACGAGAGGGAACGTGTAACTCCATGATGCACGCCTGCAACTGATCTTCATCAAAGCTTGAAAAGTCCCCTCTGTGTGGTTGCTTGTGTGTAAGGGAGAGGGGATGACAGGGGTGTGTGTTTTGATCTTCTTCGATATTCCATTTTGCTGCTTTTCATCTCCGTCTTCGCTTGGCTTGCCGCGTGCAGGTTGGCGTGATGATTCTTCAGATGGCTTCTACCTATTTCATGAGGAGCATCTTGATCGACCGGACCTGTTTGTTTGTCCGTATTTG
>JACVXU010000153.1 GCA_015661185.1 Bacteroidota bacterium | reverse complement strand
AGGTGGAAGCCGCCATCCTGAAGGTCGCAAAGGCCTGCACTTGCGGACAATTGCTGAAACCGATTCGTCGGATCCTGCAACGAGCGATAGCGCAGATCGCAAAATTGTCTTCATGGGCATATCTCCTATGGTAAATTGCTAAGGGCAATGGCACATAACTCGCGAAACAACGCCAAAGTATTTTCTTCTCGTTTCTACCATTAGAAAGGAAGAAGAAACCACAAAACGCCTCGACGCACGCACAGTTGATCCCTACCTCAGCAGGACCATTTTCTTCGTCTCCACAAATTCTCCGGCGGTGAGCCTGTAGAAGTACACCCCCCTCGGCATCTTCGCTGCATTCCACGTTGCCCTGTGTACGCCAGGCGGCTTTTCTCCGGTCAAAAACACTGCCCTACTGCATCGTCCCTTTGAACACGCCTTGATTAGTTCCTGCAAAGAGATTCATGCCCGAGACGGCAAGAGCTTGCACAACTAGCGTGTCCAAACCGACTTTAGTCCAGTTCATGCCGTTATTGGTGGAAAGAAAGACGCCGCTCCCCGCCATTCCAGCAAAAAGGTTCGAACCTGACGGGCAGAATGATACAACAGCTGTATTCGTCAAGCCACTGTTCACTTCAGTCCAGCTCGTGCCATTGTTAGTCGAAAGAAAGACACCTCCGCTATCAGTACCCGCGAAGAGATTCGTGCCGGAGACGACAAGAACCTCAACATTCAGGTTCGTCAAGCCGCTATTCACAGCGCTCCAGCTTGACCCGTTGTTGGTGGAAAGAAAGACGCCGAAGTCAGTCCCAGCAAAGAGATTCGTGCCCGAGGTAACAAGAACATTGATTACCCAGCGACTTTCATACGTAATGGTGCTTGCCTCAGTCCAGCTCATTCCGCTGTCCGTCGAAAGAAAGACCGAACCGGCAAGTCCCCCGCTTCCCCCGATGCCGAACGCGGTATTATATCCGAGAAAAAGGTTTGTTCCGGAATTGGCAAGACAGTTGAATCCTCCCCAATATGATGGCGGGGGCAATCCATTGTTGAGGCTGACCCAGCTTGTACCGTTGTCCGTCGTAAGAAAGACACCGTTGGGTTCCACCACAAAAAGATTCGACCCCGAGACGACAAGACACTCAACATTCAGGTTCGTCAAGCCGCTATTCACAGCGTTCCAGCTTAACCCGTTGTTGGTGGAAAGGAAGACACCGCCACCAGTCCCGGCAAAGATATTCGTGCCGGACACAGCAAGAGCATTGACGAACACACCGTACGGTCCGTTGGTCTGTTCCCAGACAACATTTGGAACAGGGGGGTCTTCCGGTACCGTCGGCTCTTTCTTGCAGGCGGCAAAAAGCAGAAGAACGGAAATGCAAAAGCTGACGGGCTTCATGATGAGGTCCTCCACAAAACAGCGATCCCGTTGCGGGCGTTCATGCGAGCTAGCCGTCCACAAATTTCCCGGCGTTGAGCCGATAGAAATACACGCCGCTCGGGAATGCCCTCGCATCCCACGTTGCCATGTATGTTCCCGCCGGCTTTTCTTCATTCACCAGCACTGCCACCTCGCGGCCGAGAAGGTCGAACACGCTAAGCTTCACCAATCCGAAATTCACAATCGAAAATTCGAAATTGGTCTTCGGGTTGAACGGGTTGGGGTAGTTTTGTGAAAGATCAATCCGTACCGGCAGTATACCGGTGATCTCATTTACGGCCGAAGTGGTTAACAGGGAGTGGAAGAATTTCATGATTTCCAGGGATGCATTGACATCCGGTATTGTCGGACGATGGTTAGTGGCATAGGGACCTGGCCATGCATGCGAACCTTGATCGATCTTATAGAACACCACGGGTGCACATCGTGACGACATACGCTGAACAATGTTCGAGTTTCCCGGGAATGGATCGTTAAGCGTCACCGTATCAAGTCCGGAACCGCATCCAAAATAAGAAAGCCATCGGGAAATTGATGACTCTGCACGGTAATAACCGGGCCTTCCATAATAGCTGACCCGCTGATCGGACAAGCTGTGGAATGAGATCAGTGCCGCCGGTGATGCGGGTGCCGTAGATGCGGCTGAAAGGGGGAGCAGTCCAGCTACGGAAGCGATCCCTTTGATCTTTTTTGTCGTTTCGAGACCGAATCTATATGCCATGAAACCGCCGCTCGAATATCCACCGACGAATATCGCTGTATTATTGATGTTGTAAGCAGCGGCAAGGGAGTCGATGAGGGACTCAAGATATGCTGTTTCTGACGAGGACTCCCACCCCCCCTCAAGCGATTTCGGAGATGCAACGATGAAGTTCATCGAATCGGCGATGTCGTGGAATCCAGATTCCATGCCATTGGTGGAACCTCCATTGCTGCCGTGCAGAAAGATGAACAGGGGGAAGGATGTGCTCGTTTTTGCGTAAGCCCGCGGCAGAAAGATCCGTACGTTGCGGGTTCCGATTGTTCTGCTGATGTGTGCCGGTTGGAGGTCAACGGTTACGACCTGGCCGAATGCGGATTCTATTGCACCCAAATCGGAAGAACTTCCGCCGGGTTCCGGTCTGACGTGGCCTAATAGATCGGTTTCCGGTGCAGTGAGTGTGAGTCCGTCCAGAAAACCGGATGGTACTCCTCTACCAACGGCAGGGCTTCCGGACGAAAGGGTGTACCGTTGTAGATCCGAAAAGAGGGGATCCGCACCGATATTGTCATTACCATAATATCCTCCGCGGATGATGTTATTGGCGAATCCTGTAGACCCCATATCGACGATATCAGGACCATCACCCGGGTTCCACAGGATTGTATTCATCACTCTTAAGACTCCTTCTCCCCAAATGCCTTCTACCCCTTGACCTGCGCTGTTAAAACAGATCGTATTATTCACTAACCGTATGACGGGTGCCCTTCCGCTAAGAGCATAGATTACCATCGCGCCGGCCTCGTACGAGCAGGTGTTCTTTGCGATGATGTTGTTCGCTATCAATATGTTGGAGTTTCCCCAGATACTAATTCCACCTCCGTAAGCATCACTAATAGTACCGTTCGCATGATTATCAATGATAGTGTTGTTCAGTATCCTTCCGCTCATTCCCAAGGCGAGTGCACCCCCTTCGGCGTAGTATCCTTCGATACTGTTCCGGGCTATGGTATTATGTTCGATGATAATGTATTTCGAGTTTTCGCTCGTATAGACATCCCATGCGGCGATTGCAGCTGCAGCGCCATAATATGTGCCGGAGATGAGGTTATCGATGATACGGTTATACACGATTGTTCCGCCATTCCCGTCCAAGTTGATGCCGCCTCCTCTTCTCCAGTAGTCGCCAATCGAGGGATCATACGTTCGTGTTCCGCGACCATTCCGGATCATGAAGCCCGAGATCACCGTCATGCTGTCGGTCCCGGTCGTAAGATGAATGACTGACGCCGAGTCGGGATTGCTCGGCGTCCCGCCATCGAGGATCGTCTTCGAAATGTGCGACGTATCTCCATCGATAATGTAGAGGCTGCCGAGCACGATTTTTTTAGTGATCAACAGATTGACACTGTATGTCCCCTCTGCAACCAGTACGGTGTCGCCGTTCACCGCCGAATTGATACCGGCTTGAACAGTCGGTTGATCCTGCGGGACGCGGATGCGCTTCGGCTGCGCCTGCACGATGACAAGAGCACACGCGAAGAGGAGAGAAACAATGAGCCAGCGCTTCATAACGACCTCCCTTGGAAGTAAGTGTTGGCCATGAAAAAGTTCGCTATTAGGACCTCCAGCTTGCCCACCAATTTTTTGCGAAACAGTTACCGCACCTTGTAACCTTGTCAAGGTTCTTGGTCTTCACTGTGTAACCTTGACAAGGTTACACAAGTGAGCCGGCAGACTGGTCTGCCGCAATCATTCCTGACCGCCAATCTTGATGGCGGTATTGCGGTTCATCAGCTTTGTGTCAATAGCCATTGACGCAACACAGACTACTTCACCAGCATCAACTTCTTCGTGAACATCACCACCTGTCCGTCATCCTTCTTTGCTTCAAGTCTGGCAAAGTATGCGCCGGAAGGCAGGACCGTTTTCCACGTTGCACTCCAGATCCCCGCAGGTTGCCGTTCGTTCACGAGCAGAGCGACTTCGCGGCCAAGCACATCGTAAACTACCAGCCGCACATTGCTCTCCTCCTGGAGCGCGTATCGAATGGTCGTAGAAGGATTGAACGGGTTCGGGTAGTTATCCCACATCGCAAATTCTGACGGAATGGCAGATGATACCTGAAACACAGATGTTGCGTGGTCGTGTTCAATGGCACCAAGGTCGGGCTTTGAGCCGGATGGCCTTGGACGGATGCCACTACTGTAATCGCTCGTTGGAGCCTTCAATGAGATTCCTCCCACCGTCGCCGAATCCACGCCCTTTCCGATGGCAATGCTGCCGTTTTGCAGCTTATACAAACTGTCACCAACAACAAATTTCGGGTCCCCGGTGAAGTTCCCCGTCCCTCCGGCAATTCCCGTCACGAGGTTGTTTGAGGAACTCACGAGGGATTGACGGCCACCATAAGGGCCTGGTGGGTAGATAAAGAATTCTGCGCCTGACTTTGCGCTGTCGGCCCAGAAGATATTGTTCATCATTCTCACATTGGAGCTATCAAAAATCTGCACCGCTCCACCTGTATCGGCTTTATTCCCGGTAAAAGTGTTATTGATTAGGTCGGCTGTTGAAAGAACTTCTACCGACAATCCACCGCCCCAGAGAGCAGTATTCCGTGTCACTATGTTGTTTTCCAATCGCGCCTGGCTGTACCAGCGGATTTCCATGCCGCCGCCTGCGGTGTCTGCCGAATTATCGCTGATGTAATTCGATACTAGTGTCGCCTTCGACTGGTTGAAGAGATCAATACCTCCACCAGCCATTTTTCCATAGTTTTTGATGATCCTGTTGTAGCGGATGTCCAAGCTTGAAAAGTTCGTATGAATCGCACCCCCGAGGAATTGTGCCGAGTTTCCCGCAATTGTATTATTGACCAGCTTTGCATCTGAGCCATTGAACAATGCCAAAGCCCCGCCGGCGCCTTCCGCCAAGTTTCCCGTAATCGTGTTATTTGTAATTGAAGCCCGTGCACGGGAATCCATTGCGAGACCTCCACCGTTGCCGCCAGCGGAATTGCCAGAAATGACGTTATTCTCAATTATTGCATAGGCTGAATCCCCGGATATGAGTATCCCGCCTGCCGCGCCAGGATTTATCGAGTTATCCCTGATCGTGTTTTCCCGAATCATTGCCGTCCACAATTTCCTCTCGGTCGTGAAATCATTAGAAGCAAAACCCTGGAATGAGATGCCTCCGCCAGCGCCTCTGGTAGTTGCAAAGCTGGCAGTATTCTTTTGTATCAGATTCCGCACTATTCGGCAACTTACGTTGGACACATAAACCATCACGCCACCCATTGGCCCGTTGACGGTGTTTTGTCCTATGCTGTTGTCTTCGATAACGATGAAACCGCGGCCGGGATAAGCGGCTATGGCACAGCCATCCGAGTATGGCCCCCCGGGGTATACACCGGTCATTGTATTCTCGCGAATAATGTTATTTCTAATAGTTGCCCCATTTGTCGTAATGTCGTACCATCTCCCTATCGCAACGCCACCACCATATTTCCATTCTTGAGGAGCTTGAGTAAAGGTCTGCCTCGTCCCCTTGCCTCCGCGTATCGTAAATCCCATGATGACCGAGTTTGTGTCTGTGGCGCCGTTGAACCAGACGGTGGAAGCAGAGTCCTGTATGATAGGCTGGCTGCCGTCAATAATAGTTTTCGAAATGTGCGAGGTGTCCTTATCCCGTGCATATAGAGATGCAACTACGATCTTCTTTCCGTTGTAGCGAAGATTCTCAAAATACGTCCCCTCGGACACGAGAACAGTGTCCCCATTATTTGCTCCATTCATAGCCGCCTGTATCTTAGCTGAGTCTTGCGGAACGCGAATCGTCTTCGGTTGTGAGGAAACCCAAAGAACCGGAATCGCGAGGAGCAGTGAAACATTAAGCAAGCGTTTCATAACGACCTCCTTTTGGAAGTGAGTTGATGAAGAATGTTATAGTGACATAAACGGCTTGTGTTGCGAAAATCTACAGAAAAGGCCGTTTTGAGGGTTAGCTCTGGCGTCGCGAACTATGCCACTGGCGTCGCGTTTTGAGGGAAATTGAGGTGGAAAAGAGGGGGAATGATGGAAAAGTGGAACGGTGGAATAAAGGGGATTCGATATTCCTCACCCGCTACAGCGGTGATCAGAGGCGAACCACACTGTAGGGGCGATTCGCCGAATCGGCCTACGGTTTAAACATGACCCCGTTGTGGTTCGCCTCGTCCGAAGCCAGGTTTATCGAATACTTAACCCAATTTCGCTAGGCAGGCATCCAAACTGCTCCTTGAAACACTTAGCGAAATAGGAGTGGTTGGAAAAACCGACCCGGTAAGCGACCTCGCTCACAGTGCCAGCCTGCTTTTCTAAAAGTTCCTTCGCCCGGCGTAGTCGGATGTAGCGAATGAAATCTGTCGGCGAAAGATTGGTGAGGGCCTTCAACTTCCGGTGCAGCTGCCCCCGGCTCAAGTGGGCTCCTTCTGCGAATTGCTCGACGTCAAATTGTTCCTCTGAAATATGACTCTCAACCACAGACATCACTTTCACAAGGAATCTATCCTCCAGAGATTCAACCTTCACCTCACCGGGCTTCAATGGCACCGAAGTTCTGAATCGGTCCTGAATCTTTTTACGGCTGGCAATAAGGTTGCGGATGCGCACCAATAATTCCTGAGCATCGAACGGCTTGACGAGATAATCATCCGCCCCGGTTTGGAGGCCCTCGATCTTATCTGTCTGGTCGGCAAGTGCGGTAAGCAGGATAACCGGGATATGGCTTGTCCGCTCATCCTGTTTTAACTTGGCGCAAAGTTCATATCCATTCATCTCCGGCATCATCACGTCGCTGACGACAACATCGGGTATCCTCTGGCTTGCCGTCTCCCAGGCTTGCACGCCGTTAACCACCTCGACCACGTCAAACTCAGGGTAGAGCCGTGAGCGGAGATATTCGCGGGCGTCGTCATTATCTTCCGCGACGAGAACGACTGTTTTGTCCACGTTTTCTGTCCCGGGAATTTCTTCCGAAACGCGTACGTGCTCTGAGATGCCTGGTCGCTCCTCCCGTCTTGAGGCATCCGCCTTGACGATTTCGTGTTCTTGGTATCCGGAAAGCGACAGCCGCACAGTCGCCACTGTGCCCACACCGACAGAGCTCTTTAGCTCAATTGTACCGTGATGCAAATCGACGAATTCTTTCGACAGCGAGAGGCCGATACCCGTTCCTTCATATTGATGCGACGAGTCGACACGGTAGAAACGCTCGAACACGTGGGAAAGATGTTCGGGAGAGATCCCGAGGCCCGTGTCGCTCACTTCGAGAACAAGCTCTGTACCCAACCGCCGTGCCCGGATGTCCACTCGACCGCCGGAGGAAGTGTATTTGAGCGCGTTCGAAAGAAGGTTTTCCAGCACGTGCTCAACTTTTTCAGCGTCGATATATCCCTCGAAGGAAGCGGGCTCGATGTCTGCGTGCAGCGCGATCCCCTTCTTGACTGCGGCCGTCGAAAACGACGAGCCGATGCGCCGCAGAAGACGAGGAATAGGCTGCAGCGACACCTGGAGCTTGAGCGTTCCGGATTCGATCCGTGCGAACTGCAGGAGGAGATTGACCATACGGAGTAGCCGCTCGGCATTTCGCCGGATCACGCCAAGCTGTTTCCTGCGGCCGGATTCACGTTCTGAGGTTTCAAGCTGATCGGCGGGGCCAAGGATGAGCGAAAGCGGCGTGCGGAACTCGTGGGACAAGTTGGCGAAGAAACGTGATTTGAGCTGATCCAGCTCGGCGAGCTTTTCAGCCTGCAGGTGCTCAATCTGCACCTGTTGTGCGAGACGGATTCGCTGCAACCGCCCCCGATGAAAAACCAGCAAAACCCCGGAGACCGCTATCGCATACAGAGAGATCGCCCACCACATGCTCCACCACGGCCTCTCAATCGCTACCGCAAGACGGGCACCCTCGAGGTTCCACACTTCGTGATTGTTGGCAGCTCTTACTCTGAACACGTAGGTCCCAGGATCGAGGTTGGTGTACGACGCGTATCGGCGTGTGCCGGCAGGGACCCAGCTCTGCTCAAGCCCTTCAAGCATATACTCATAGCTGTTTTCGGCCGCGTCCCTGAAATCGAGAGCGGCGAATTCGAACGAGAGAAAGTTATCATGCCAAGGCAAAGTTGTCTGTGTGAGAAACGAGAGCGAGGAGTCCCTCGACACCTCTCGTTCGTGCACACGGAGCTTTGTGATGAACACTGGCGGGATGCGTGTATTGTCGGGAATACTATCGGGGTAGAACGAGAACATCCCATTCGTGCTGCCGATGAAGACCTCTCCACGTCTCGTTTTGCAGAAGGAACGTGAATTGAATCCGGTGGCTGGCAACCCTTGACGGATACCGAAGGTCCGGATTTTCCCGGTTCCTGGGTCGTACTTGTACAGTCCATGATCTGTGCTCAACCAGAGCTGGCCACTCGCATCCTCTAAAAACCCGTAGACCATATTATCTGGGAGCCCGACATCTTTGATGACGCAGGTAAGTCCGCTCTCATCTCCCTCGAACCGAAGCAGTCCGCCAACGCCTGCGGTGACCCACACACGTCCATTCCTGCCCAGTCCGATGTGCGTTGTAACGTGGCGATTGCTTAACCCCTTCGGGTTTGTTGGGTCAAACCGATGAACGATGCTACGGTGTACGCGGGGGTCGTAGACGATCAGGCCGTTCGATCCAGCCCCGATCCATACTCTGCCGTCCGGGCTCTCACAAAGCGCGTATATCCGCGATGCAAAGGAGGAATCCTCGCCGCGGAGGCCAATATTGGGTCGACGGTATTTCCACCGGGAGCGATCGACGACAAATAGACCATCGTTAGACCCGACCCAGAAGGTACCGTCAGACGTCTCCACCATCGCTCGAATGTCCGAGTCCTGGCCTTCTCTTCTGGGCAGCTCGATCACGCGGCTTGTTCCGCTCTTCCTGTCAAACATGTGGAGGTAGCCTCGAGTGTTGCCAACCCAGAGATTCCCCGCTCGGTCTTCATAAATGGTCCTCACATAGTTGTTCCGGAGACTCGAAGGATTTTGCGGGTCGTGGAGATACGCAGTAAACTTCTTGGACTGTGGATCGTAGCGGTTCAATCCGCCCCCGTCAGTGGCGACCCAAAGGATCCCAGATCGATCTTCATACAGCGAATAAAGAAAATCGTTGCTCAGGGTGCTCTTATCGGACGGATTGTTCTGGTAAACCGTGAATTGTTCAACGGGATCGACAAAACGGCATAGTCCCTCGCGTGTACCGACCCAGTACAACCGCTGATTGTCCTCGTACAATGACAACACGTTGTTGTTCGACAGGCTGTTGCTCTGGCGTGGGTCGTGTCTAAAGTTCGTGAAGCCGCCGCTCGAGGGATCGAAGAGATTCAGTCCGCCGCCACTCGTTCCAATCCACATTCTTCCCGAATGGTCCTGAAGTCCGCAACGCACCAGGTCGTTACTGATGCTTCGACTGTCGCGTTCATCGTGCTGGTATTCGACCATTCGTTTCTTGGATATCTCGAATCGC
>JACVXU010000401.1 GCA_015661185.1 Bacteroidota bacterium | reverse complement strand
TGTGAGGGCCTCCACAACACGGGCCGCATTGTGGAACGCGCGACATTTGAAAGGATTTTCTCCTTTCAGCTCGAACAGCGTGCCCATTTCATCAAGGATGGAAGCGATTTGTTTCTGATCCATAGAGGGATACTTTGAACCTAGAAAGAAACGCCAACGGGTTCAGCGGACTTCAGCCACGAGACATACTGTAGGATGTGATCCACGATCGGTGACAGTTCGGCAAACTGCATCAGTTCGCCGCGAATCTTGGCAGCGTTAGGCAGGTTTCGAAGATAGCCGGAATAATATTTTCTGAATTCGATGACCGCCCTCCTCTCCCCTTTCAGCTCAATAGACAGGTTCATGTGTTCGATCATCACGCGGACTCGCTCATCGATTGAAGGAGTCGGCAAGAGTTCACCGCTTCGGAGATAGTGCCTTGCATCTCTGAAGATCCATGGATTATTGATCGCCGCACGTGCGATCATCGCACCATCACAACCTGATTCCTCAAAGACGTTTCGGATTTTGAGGGGAGTATCCAGCCCGCCGTTTACAAAAATGGGGATATTGACCGCTGCCTTCACCTGCGGAATCCAGGAGAAATCGGGGTCTCCAGAGTGCCCCTGAGCGCGAGTCCGGCAGTGAATCGTCAATCCTTTTGCCCCGGTTTGTTCAACCATTCTCGCCACGTCGACGATTCGTATGTTTTCTGAGTCCCAACCAAGCCGCGTTTTCACGGTGACGGGAAGTCGAACGCTCTTCACGACACTTGAGATAATCCTTTCCATGCGCGGCAGATCCCTCAACAATCCGGCTCCGGCTCCGCGCATGGCGATATCTTTCACCCAGCAGCCGCAGTTGACATCGATCAGATCAGGTCCGTAGGTCTCCGAAATTGCAGCGGCGCGCTCCATTGAGGATTCTTCACCCCCGTAGATCTGAATTCCAAAAGGCCGTTCTTCCTCGCGAAATTCCAGCTTTCGCATGGTCTTGAGCGAATCTCGGACAAGTCCCTCAGAGTTCACAAACTCCGTATAGACGATATCAGCACCGAGCCTCTTGCAGACGAGACGAAATGCCAAATCCGTCACGTCCTCCATCGGAGCCAGGACAATCGGCTTTTCGATATTTATGTGACCAATTCGCATTACCGCTTTGATTTGTTTTCAAACAACTGAAATATCACGCAAACGGAGAAGACGCCCGCTACATCGCGATGATTTTCTTTATGATCGCATCGGTCATCTCGATCGTGCCCACGGGCTGTTCAGGATTGAGATCGCGGGTCAGATATTTTCCTTCCTGAATGGTCTCCGCAATTGCTTGCCGGATCTTCGACGATGCCACAAGTTCTCCGAGATAGTCCAACATCATTGCTCCAGCGAGAACCATCGCACATGGATTTGCGATGTTTTTCCCTGCAATGTCGGGCGCGCTTCCATGAACAGCCTCGAAAATCGCCGCCTCGTAGCCAATATTGGCCCCTGGAGCAAGTCCAAGTCCACCAACGAGCCCTGAACAGAGATCTGACAGAATGTCGCCAAAAAGATTTGTTGTGACGATGATGTCAAACTGGTGCGGGTTGAGAACCAACTGCATCGCCATATTGTCTATGATCCTGTCATTACATTGGATGTCGGGGTAATCCTGAGCAACCTTCTTTCCCACATCCAGGAAAAGCCCGCTTGTGAACTTTAGGATATTCGCCTTGTGTACTATTGTGACTTTCTTTCGGTTGTGCTTCCGAGCATACTCAAATGCCGCCCTCACAATTCGCTCGGATCCAGTCCGCGTAACAACGCCTATGGTCTCAGCCGCACTCTTTTGGGCATCGATGTAGTGTTCTATGCCGGAGTAGAACTCCTCAATATTCTCTCGAAAGACGATTAGGTCAACGTCTGCATATGTGGATTTTACACCGACAAATGACTTTGCAGGTCGGAGATTGATGTAAAGGTCAAACTCCTTGCGCAACGCCACGTTGACGCTCCTGAACCCCGTTCCAATTGGGGTCGTCAATGGCCCCTTTAGAGCGATCTTGTTTCGAGCAATGGAATCAAGCACCTGCTGAGGAAGCGGATCCTTGAATTTCTCGATCGCCGGAATGCCCGCCTCCTCCAATTCCCAGGAAACTCCTACACCAGTTGCCTCGATAATCTTCCTTGTTGAATCTGCTATGCTTGGACCAATTCCGTCACCAGGTATTAGTGTTATGGTGTGCAATATTAGTGCCTCTCTAGGGTTCTGATATGACGTAATTGGACATCATTGTCACGGCGGGTGGGTACTGAATGGCACATGCAATGGATTAGACTGCGTAGAAACTTCGGTCAAGACTCCTATACTGGATCGCCTCCCCCAGATGCTCAACTCCGATACGGTCGCTGCCTGCGAGATCTGCGATTGTCCTGGAGACCTTCAGAATTCGGTCATACGCTCGCGCCGACAGTCCAAGCTTGTTCATCGCTGTCTTGAGCAGCTCTGATCCAGCTTGGTCGATCGGGCAGTACTCCTTTAGCTCCTTTGCCGTCATGTCAGCGTTACAGAAAAGCCCTTCGCAAGCTGCAAATCGGCGAGCTTGAATCTGACGCGCAGCGATAACACGAAATCGAATTGCTGCCGATGGTTCACCTGGTTTCTTGGTTGCCAATTCGCCATAGCGCACAGCAGGCACCTCCACATGAATGTCTATTCTGTCCAAGAGCGGACCGGAGATCTTGCCAACGTACCTCTGAATTTGAGATGGATGGCACGAGCAGTCTTGAACTGGGTTGCCAAAATTGCCGCAAGGACAGGGATTCATAGCGCACACCAACATGAAATTCGCAGGGTAGTCAACAGACATCTTTGCACGACTGATCGTAACTCTGCCATCTTCAAGCGGTTGACGTAGCACTTCTAGAGTATTCCGCGCAAATTCAGGGAGCTCATCAAGGAAGAGAACGCCGTGATGGGCCAGCGAGATTTCACCGGGGCGGGGAATTGTTCCACCGCCGACAAGTGCTGAATCTGAGATTGTGTGGTGAGGTGATCGAAAAGGTCTTTGAGATACGATCGCCTTCCCTGCCGGGAGCAACCCTGCAACGGAATGGATCTTGGTCGTCTCAATCGCCTCCTCGAATACCATCGGCGGAAGAATGCTGGGCAGGCGCTTTGCAAGCATGGTTTTACCTGAACCCGGAGGTCCTACCATTATGAGATTATGACCGCCAGCCGCGGAGACCTCAAGTGATCTCTTGACGTTCTCTTGACCCTTAACATCCGAGAAATCGAGTTCATAGGCTTGCTCTTCTCCGAATACTTCACTCGCTTTCACTCGGAGCGGATGGCGTGAGTCGTCCGAAGCTGTGAAGAAATCGACTGCATCCCGGAGCGAGTCGACGGGATACACGTTTAGACCCTCAACCAACGCGGCTTCCCTGGAATTTGCGTGCGGCAACACAAGGCCCCGGACTCTGCGTGCACGGGCTTCAAGGGCAATCACAAGCGCCCCGTGAATCGGCCGGAGCCCACCGTCAAGCGCAAGCTCACCGAGAACGACATACTCGGCAAGATGCTTACTGGTCAGTTGAGCAGATCCCGAAAGTATGCCAATCGCTATCGGGAGATCGAAGGCAGATCCCTCCTTCTTGACATCTGCAGGAGCCAGGTTGACCGTAATTCTCTGGCCCGGGAAATGGAAACCAGAATTCCTGATTGCTGCAAAGACCCTTTGATAGCTTTCCTTTATGGCGTTATCTGGAAGACCCACCAAATTGAAGCGGGGTACCGTAGAATCAATGTTTGTCTCGACGTCGACCAGGTAGGCATCAACGCCAAAAGTTGCAGCGCTTCGGACCTGCGTGAACATGAGATCCTCGTGCGTAAGTTCTTGAAATAGGGAATTGATGCTTGGCGTACTGCTCAGGTGCTCTCGATGGCCTTGATATCACTCCAGAGATCTGAGCAGAAAAGTCTTTGATACGTGCGGGGTTAGGTCGGGATGCGTCGTGTCAAATGGAGTAGTTGTGAACTGTCATCGATTTTGTCTTAAGAACTCTAACCTGTCCCTAAGCTCTTCAGTGGATTTCAGGAGTCTGTCTTTCCCGAATACGGCTTCCTCCTGGTTGGAGAAGACCAACTCATACTCATTGCTCATGACGATTGCCTCTTCCGGGCACACTTCCTCGCAGAAGCCGCAGAAGATACAACGAACCATATTGATCTCGAAAACTATCGGGTATCGTTCCTTCTCGAGGGGCGTTTCCGAGGCCTGAACTTCGATGGCAAGGGCGGGACAAACCCTCGAGCACAAGCCGCACGCCACGCAACGCTCCACCTCGTTTTCCTTTACAAGGACCGGGCGCCCGCGAAATGACGAATTGGGCTTGAAATGCTCCTCCGGGTAGCTGTAGGTAAACTTCGGTTTGAACATCTCAGCAATTGTTTGCCGAACTCCCTTGAGGATTTCGGGAATATAACTCTTCTGCCAGATATTCAAGTCCTTCTTCCGAATCATTTTGCCATTAGACTGCATGAAACTTGGTTCTCCTCTCCTATCATTGGATCAAAAGAAGCACGAGGCCAGTGAGGAGCACATTGGCGAGCGTGAGGGGTAGCATCACCTTCCAGCCAATATTCATCAATTGGTCATATCTAAACCTCGGAATCGTCCACCTCACGATTATGAAAAACAGAAGTACGATAACAAGCTTAGCGCAGAATGTCAGCACTTGCAGGAGACTCAGGGCCAGTGCTGAAAGACCGAGATACTCACTGTATGGAAGATGCCATCCCCCCAGAAACAAGGTCACGATCACAGCGCCCGCAGTAATCATGTTGGCATATTCCGCGAGGAAAAAGAGGCCAAATTTCAATCCTGTATATTCGGTATGGTACCCCCCCACAAGTTCTGGCTCGGCTTCCGGCAAATCAAAAGGCAGCCGATTCGTTTCCGCAAACGCCGCTACCACGAACGTTATAAACGCCACTGGCTGGAGGAAAACATTCCACGCCGGCATCCATCCCCAGAGGTATGT
>JACVXU010000016.1:4859-43752 GCA_015661185.1 Bacteroidota bacterium | reverse complement strand
AAGCATCACTTTTGTATCGGGAGTACTCTTTTCTCTTGACATTGTTTTCAATAGACGTCTTCGTGTCTTGGTGGCAGGACTTGTCGGCCGCGTCTCTAGTAGGCAAGTGTGTAGAAGTCTTCCTTTTCGTGGGTGTGAATCCTCAGCACTCCCGCGCGTACGAGTTGGATCAGAACCCGTGAAGCACGCCGATTCGAAATATTCGCCAGATGTCCGAATTCCCTTACCGTTATTTTTTCATTCGTGTCAAGATAGTCAAGCACGCTGCGCTCGGTATCTCCGATCCTGATTCTTAAAGGTGGAGCTTCAGGACTCTCAGAGCGTAGTATCTTGACTACCTCCTTGCTCGCGATCACCGTCTTGTCTTTCACTCGAATCAGGACCTTCGTATCCGTATCACTTGATCCGTCATTGTCAAGGATCAAGCTATGCGGCTTCTGCGTGCTCTCATCGACAGTCACTTGCAAAACGTCTTTCCCGCGATACGAAATAATCTCGATGGTGGGCTCAATGGGCGGATCGCAATAGACCAGCCCGGCTGTCAGGATCATCTCGACTTCGGACTTCTCGCTTTCGACGCCGACAATTGTCCTGTCATCATCTACACCAAAGAGAATCGTCCCCCCCTTCGTATTCGCGAAGCCGATGAGGGCTCTTGCAATCTTCTCGGGCGTCGTTACTTTCCTCTTAAACTCAAGTTTGAACCCCTCACCCTCTTCCAGGAGCAAGAGCAACTCTTTGTTGGTCATCATCTACTCCGAAGTACTGTCAGAGACCTCGGGCAGCCATCCTGCTCAAAATGAGCTGAGACCGCCGTTCCAGATACCTGGTTTCTTTGTCAACACGAAACCGTCGCGGATTTGGGATGACCGCAGCGAGACGAGCCGCTTCGTCACGAGAAAGCATCGAGGCGGATTTCCCAAAATATTCCTGTGCTGAAGCTTCGATTCCGTAAATCCCTCTTCCCCACTCGATGAGGTTCAAGTACAATTCGAGGATTCGATGTTTACTTAGTGTCTGCTCCATGTACCAAGTCAAGACCCACTCTTTGAGCTTCCGGAGCGGGTTCTTTGATGGAGAAAGATAGAGATTCTTCACAAGTTGCTGTGTGATGGTGCTCGCACCGCGGGCCGCCCGACCTTCCTTCACGTTGCGCTCGATTGACTCCCGAAATTCGAACCAGTCAAATCCGCCGTGAGCCCAAAACGTGCCGTCCTCCGCAACAATGACCGCATTGATAACGTCTTTCGGAATCTTGCCGAGAGAAATCCACCGTTGGATCTTCCGGAACGGTTTCCCTTCCCGCTCTGCCGCCTCCCGGTGTTCGCGCATGAAGGCAGTCTCGCTGGGATTCGAGATCTTCAGTTGACGAATGTTCCCGAATGGAAGAGCACCAAACTCCACGGTGAGCCACAAACCGATGGCAATAATGAAACTCCACACTTTATGAGTGTGGACCCAGGAGAGGAGCCTCTGGCCCCAGGAACGAACAGCTTCACTAGGTTCCATTTCTAACAACTCAAGGATCGTTTCCGGCTATCAAGAAAGCCCTGAAGCAGGATCGCGGCAGCCATTGAGTCCACTCTTCCCTTTTTCGTGCGCCTCTCTTCTCGCTTCGTGCCCATGCTCAGGAGAGTCTGATGGGCAATGAGTGTCGTAAATCGCTCATCCCAGTGTATCACTTCCACGTGAATTGCATCTCTGATCTTTCCAATGAACTCATCGACTTCCTGGGCCTTCTTGCCTTTTTCGCCTTTGAGGTTCAAGGGCATACCGACGACGATGAGTCCGACATTTTCGTCTCGAACAATTACACGGATTTCACCAATCATGCCGCGCCCGTTTTCGATTGTGGTAAACGGCTTGGCTATGATTTGGAGCGGGTCGCTAAGGGATATTCCAATGCGAGTGGTTCCAAAATCAAGTCCCATGATCCGTTTCTGCTGTTCGAATGTCTGGTCCATAACTAAGAATTCCGCCTCATCCGAAAAACCGTTCAACTTCGAGAATTCCCGGAACACGTCTGATCTTATCGACGACACGTGAGAGGTGTTCAGTATTCTTCACGAACAGAATGATCTGCCCTTCGAACAATGATGCTCTCGAATCGATGTTCACGCTCCGGATATTCGTATTCTGATACGACGAAATCGCGTGCGTCACGTCGCTCAACAAACCTGACCTGTCCTTCCCGTACACCCGTATCGCTACAATGAAATCTGCCGCGTTGGCCAGCGGCCAGCTAACGTCGACAATACGCTCACTTTCAGCCATCCTCTTCGAGATCACGTTTTTGCAGTCTTTCCGATGGACCTTGATCCCTTCACCTATCGTTACAAATCCAACAATCTCGTCCCCCGGGATTGGATTGCAGCACTTGGCGTATTGATGCAGGAAATTATCGGTTGTCCCAAGAAGGGAGATCCCACTCGTCAGTTCCCGCGCGGATGTGATAAACTTCCTGAACAAAGATCCTGTTTCATCCTCGGCCTTGGCGCCATCCTCGGTTGCGGTCTTCGGTCGAACGATCATGTCTTCGATGAAAATGTCAGGATCAAGGCGGTCCTCCGCTATCTCAATGTAAAACTTCTGGAGGTTCTCCACCCTGGCGTTGTGGATGACCTTCAAGAGATCATCTTCGCTGAAGTGCAGCTTATGTCTCTTGAGTTTTTTGTCCCAAATGTCTTTTCCCACGTCCGCTCTCTTCCGCTCTTCCTCGTGAATCCAACGTCTGATATGAGCCCTTGCCTTGTGGGTGACGACGAACTTGTCCCAATCCGGATTCGGGTTTTGATTTTTTGAGGTAATGATCTCCAACTGATCGCCGCTTCGAAGCAACGTGTTGAGTGGAACGATGCGTCCATTGACCTTCGCGCCGATGCAATGGAAACCGACGTTTGAATGGATTTCGAATGCAAAATCGACGGGCGTAGCATTACGGGGAAGGATCCTGAGATCCCCCTTCGGAGTAAAGACATAGATCTCGTCTTGATAGAGATTCAGCTTGAAGCTCTCGAGGAGTTCTTTCGGCGTATCCTCATTCTTCTGCTCGAATATCTCCCGTACCCAACTCACCCATTGCTCGAGCTCCTTGTCGATGGAGCCCTTGCTCTCCTTGTACATCCAATGCGCCGCAACCCCTTTTTCAGCGATCTCGTGCATGGCGCGCGTACGAATCTGAACTTCAACCAATTTGCCCCCCGGGCCGACGACGGTCGTATGGATAGACTGATAACCGTTCTTCTTTGGAATCGAAATGTAGTCCTTGAATCGTTCCGGGATCGGCTTGTTCATCTCAGAGATGACACCATACACGAGGAAGCAATCGTTATTGTCCTTCGTATCAAGTATGAACCGGACGGCAAACAGGTCATAGATTTCGTCAAGTGGTTTGCTCCGTCGGACCATCTTGTTGTAGATACTAAACAGGTGTTTCGGACGTCCTTCGAGCTCGAACGATACTCCTTCCTCGTCCAACCTCTTTTCAATCGGGCCAACGAACTTCTTGATGTAATGCTCGCGCTCACGCCGACGAGATTTCAGCTGTCGCGCGATTTGATCATACTCAGGCCGATGGAGGAACTTGAACGATAGGTCTTCGAGCTCCCATTTGACTTTTGCGAGACCAAAGCGATGTGCGAAGGGGGCGTAGATGTCGAGTGTTTCCCGCGCCAGTCGCTGCTGCTTTTCGGGGGGA
Source organism: Bacteroidota bacterium (assembly GCA_015661185.1). Taxonomy (GTDB): domain Bacteria; phylum Bacteroidota; class Ignavibacteria; order UBA10030; family UBA10030; genus UBA9647. The sequence goes on along the minus strand of JACVXU010000016.1, from coordinate 40,055 downwards.
AGGTACTCCAGCGTACGCATGTTGTGGAGACGATCTGCGAACTTAATGAGCATGACGCGAACATCGTTGACCATCGACAAGAGGAGCTTCCGGTAGCTCTCTGCTTGCGTTACCTCGTGACTCCGAAAAATGTCCGTGATTTTCGTGGCACCGTCGACGATGTCGGCCACTGTGCCTCCGAATTCCGCTCGGATATCCTTCAGATCAAACGTTGTATCTTCGACAACATCGTGCAAGAGGGCGCTCGCAACGGAGACATCATCGAGAGGGATTTCCTTTGCCACGATCATCGCCACCTCATATGGGTGGTAGAAATACGGCTCGCCCGAGGCACGCAGGTCATTCTTGTGCGCATTCAGGCTCAGCGTGAAGGCCCGAGTAATCAGATCTTCATCCACCGCCCGGAGGTTTTTGCGGCAGACGCTCAGAAGATCATCAAGCTTATTTTTGAACTGTGCATCAACCATCCAATTGCCCGTCCGCCACCCAATTCCTGAATATATCTATCGTGGCGCCAATGTCAAGGACCGCTCTTTTACTCAGTGAAGGAGTGGCCGTCAAGTCCTTTGCGCAAGAGTTCCTTCGCTTGATCCAGCTTCTCCTGAGCCCGGCTCTGCAAATGCACCGGAAAATCAGCTTTATGGAACTTGAGTATGTCAACCAGATTCTCGCGAACTTGAAGAGTGTCCCCGAGCTCCAACTTGAATCTCGAAAGGTTCAGCCTGCAGACGATTTCGTTGTAACGATTGTTTTCCTTCTCAGCTGCGAAAGCCCGGAGCAGTCGTTCGTAAGCGTTTGCAGCTTCCCGGGAGTTCCCGAGCTTCTGCCAGGCAGTCGCCAAAGCCCACAAGAACACCTGGTTCGCAGGATAACGCTCGAGCCCAGCGCGAGAACACTCAAGAGCTTTGTCATGTAATCCCGCGTCATCATATATGGCCGCAAGCATACTCAGAGCCGTGTAACGATTGTAGAGGCCCCGATCGATTGTTTTCTTGAGAAACGCGAACGCTTCCGGCCTGGCATCTCCGATGAACGGAATCCAATTGAAGTACTCAGTTTTTCGACTGCGCCAATAGTTGAATGCTCCGACCCCGCCATACGCGTCGTACATCGACGAGTCCAGCCTGATTGCATCTTTGAACGATGACACGGATGCGATGCCTCTCAACGCCCCGCTCAGCCAGTCGCCGCGATATACGCGGGCGTAGGAATCATAACCATCTGCCGTTCCGAGAAAAAAGTGCCCCCACTTTGCCTCTCCATCTCTTTCCAGCAACCCCTTCGCCTTCTCCTTCGCCAATCTTATCAAGGAATCAAATCGTGCTTCATCAACCTGCATCTCCTGGTCCATGGCCTTCGACTGCATCACTCCGGCCCTGTAGACATAACCGGCGGGGTGATTGGGAAATTCCCGGATCGTTTCTTGAAAAAGCGAATCAGCCTGAAGATGTTTTCCCTGCCAGTCTAAATCAATTCCTTGAAGGACAAGCGCGTTCAAACGGACATCCGGCAACACGGTTTGCGCCATGGCAGACGCAATCAGGCTAATCCATGCAAGGCAGCATAAGCCGAGTTGTCTCACGCCCACCTCTTACTCTGTTCCAAATATACGATCCCCGGCGTCGCCCAAACCCGGCAGGATATAACCCTTCGAGTTCAGCCTCTTATCCAACGAGCAGGTGAAGATTGGAACCTCCGGATGTTCCTTGTGGACACGCCTGATCCCCTCCGGTGCAGCGACAAGGGTCACACAGACCAACGTCTTTGCACCACGTTTCTTCAGGTAGGTGATCGCTGCCGCAAGGCTACCGCCAGTGGCGAGCATGGGGTCCAGGAGAAAAACCATGGCTTCCCTGAGATTCTTCGGAACTTTGAAATAGTAGTCAACAGGCTTCAGAGACTGTTCATCCCGGTAGAGCCCAATATGCCCGACCCGGGCGTCCGGTAGAACTTCCACGAATCCGCCGACGAGACCCAGGCCTGCCCGCAGAATCGGGACGAGAACTACCGGGCGCGAGAGCACGTAGCCTGTTGTCTTGGCCAGTGGAGTTGCCACAATGGTAGACTTCAGCGGGAGATCCCTGGTTACTTCGATTGCCATCAGTGTGGATGCACGACGCAGCACCGAGCGAAATTGATTGCTCGGAGTTCGTTTGTCTCTCAAGAGGGTGAGGTCACGCTGTACGAGAGGATGGTGCAGGATCGTGAGGTTCTTCATTGTTTGTGCCGCGAAAGAAAGGTTTATTTTTTCTTGAATGTCAGGGTGATTGGGACGCCTTCGAAACCAAAATGTTCTCTGAGCTTATTGAGCAAGTACCGTTTGTACGATTCCTGGATAAGTGTTGGCTCATTGCAGAAGAACGCGAACATTGGAGGTTCGGTTTTGATCTGCGTGATATACTTGATCTTGATCTCCTTTGGACTGGAGGATTTAGGAGGATTTCTTTCGATCTCGGGCAGGAGAACGTCATTCAGTGTGCTGGTGTCGATGCGCTTACAATTCTCCTCGCGAATGAACTTGGCCTTTTCGAGGAGCTTGTAGATTCGCTGCTTCGTCAGAGCAGAGACAAACATGACCGGAATGTGGTCATAGAGCCCGAGCTTTTCCTTGATAAAGCTCTCATACCCCTTTGCCGTATTTGTTTCCTTTTCGACGAGGTCCCACTTGTTCACAGCAATCAGAATCGGACGGCGACGCTCCAGGGCCGACTCTACTATGTGAAGATCCTGCACGTCAAATCCGCGCTTGGCGTCGAACAGAATCAGCGCGACATCGCACCGTTCGATGCTGCGAAGCGTGCGCATGGCGCTGTAGAACTCAACGCTCTCTATCAGTCTTTTCCTCTTCCTCAATCCTGCCGTGTCAATGAGTATGAACTCCTCCCCATCGTGTTTCAGGAGTGAATCGATAGGATCTCTCGTGGTTCCCGGGATCTCTGTCACAACCTGTCGTGTCTTTCCGAGAAGAGCATTGACAAGGGACGACTTCCCGACATTGGGCTTCCCCAAAACAGCCAGGCGGAGCCTCGTTTGGTCACCCTCCTCTGTCTCCTCCGGTTTGAACGCGGAAGTCACGACGTCGAGGAAATCGCCTATCTGACGCCCGCCCAGGGCAGAAATGGAAAGCGGCTCTCCCAAGCCAAGCGAAAAGAACTCGTTCACGTCGTTCTCTCGTTTCGCGGAATCGATCTTGTTCACAGCGAGGCAGATGGGCTTCCTCGATTTCCTCAGAATGTTCGCAATTTCTTTATCGAGAGGAGTGACGCCAATGACAGCGTCAACCACAAAGACCACAACATCCGCCTCCTCAATGGCGATTTGTGCCTGCTCCCGAATGGCCCGTTCGAAAACGTCGTCGGATTCTGGAACAAATCCACCCGTATCAATGATTGTAAAGTGGACCCCAGCCCACTCAGCCTCGGCATACTTCCGGTCACGGGTTACGCCCGGCATGTCATGGACGATCGCCTCTCTGGCACCCAGGATTCGGTTGAACAACGTGGACTTTCCCACGTTGGGACGGCCCACAATTGCGATTATGGCGGAAGGCATGGCAGATAATTCCCAGTTATAATCAAAGGTAGCCAAAATTGGCTAGAGATTCAATGAATACGGCAACAGACATGTGGGAGTGCGTAAGACGGAAAAGGGTAAGGTGGGGAAAACGAGTGTTGTGAGAATCGTCGGGGCGGCGAGATTCGAACTCGCGACCTCTTGGTCCCGAACCAAGCGCGCTAGCCAGGCTGCGCCACGCCCCGATCTACAACGAACAAGTGAAATATAATCAATAACGCGCCGAAAAGCAACGTCGATGTCACGCTCCTACCTGGCCATCTCTTTTCTATACCCGTCGACAATTTTCCGGGCGGCCGCCACCAAATCAAGATTTTCCGTCATCGGGATTTGTCGAATCCTCTTGTCGGCCTTGAACCACGTAATCTGGCGTTTCGCGAATCGTCGGGTATTGCGCTTGATGAGATCGATCATGGTCTCGCGGTTCACGGTTCCCTCGAGATAGTCGAACACTTCCTTGTATCCAACCGTGTTGAGAGCATTGAGCTGTCTGTCGAAACCCATTCCCGCAAGTTTCTGTACCTCATCCATCAGTCCATCCGAGATCATACGATCGACGCGTTGATTGATGCGCGAGTACAACTCCTTTCGTTCCCATTCCAAACCGAATTGTATCGCCTGAAAGTCCGGGATCTGCCCTTGTTCCGAGTGGTATTCTGATAGGGGTTTGCCCGCTATGAAGAACACCTCCAGCGCACGGATAATTCTCCGAGGAGTGATCTCTTTCATCGTCTGAAGAACAACGGGATCAACTTTCCTCAGAGTATCAAGCATGGGCTCGATACCTCCGGTCCGAAGCTGATCCTCAAGCCGGGCCCTTATTTCCGGGTCCCTTCCCGGACCACCGAATAACCCGTCGATGGCCGCCTTTATGTAGAGACCAGATCCTCCGACGAGAATCGGAACTTTCCCTCGGTCAAAGACATCCTTTACCACCTTCTTCACATCATCGCCATAAAGGCCTGCACTATACTTGTCCTTGGGATCGAGGAAGTCAACAAAATGATGTGGGACTCGTTTTCTCTCCGCCCGTGTAGGCTTCGCCGTCCCAATATCAAGGTATTTAAAGATTTGACGTGAATCGGCTGAGACAATCTCTCCATTGAGGATCTCTGCCAACAACAGGGATAACGGAGTCTTTCCGGATGCGGTGGGGCCGACGATGGCCAGGATGGGGCGGGTCTTCAATGAATTACCAGATGCTCGTTGATGGCTCGTGCTACCTCCACAGTGTCTTTACTGACCGTTCCAGCCTTTCTTTCCAATCAGCGGCACGAACTTGAAGCCCTCGATCACCTTCTTTTCGAATGGGTCTCCTATCTTCGTGATTACATGAAGATCCTGCATTTCGAGGTTTCCTACAGGGATGACAAGCCGTCCGCCTTCTGCAAGTTGCAGGATGAGGGGTTCTGGAACTTCTGGAGCAGCAGCCGTCACGACGATTCCGTCATAGGGAGCGAAATCCGACCATCCGATGGTGCCGTCTCCTGCTTTCGAACCTATCCGATATCCCAACTTCTCAAACATCTTACGGGCCTGCAAGAGCAGATCGACATGTCTTTCGATGGTGAAGACCCTGCAACCCATCTCCGCGAGAATCGCTGCCTGGTAGCCCGAGCCTGTTCCAACCTCGAGCACTTTCGCCCCCGTTTTCAAGCACAATTCCTGAGTCATGAACGCAACGGTATATGGCTGCGAGATTGTCTGTTGCTTTGCTATCGGAAGAGCAGTGTCATCGTACGAGCGATTGACGAAGGGCTCTGAAACGAACAAATGCCGCTCGATTTTTGCCATTACCTGTAGGAGGCGCTCATCGCCGATCCCGCGTCCTTTCAGGACCTCAATCATTTCACGGCGTTCATCCTCGAAACGGCTCATTTATACTCCCTGAGTAAGACTTGAAGAAATCGCTTGGTCGTTTTCCAATGCGTCATGTGACTGGGCGCGGTACCATAGATCGTTGCAATGGGGACAGATGAAATGCGAAAGCCCTTTCGCGCTGCCTTGATGAGGAACTCAGTTTCCGCCTCATACCCGTCCGCTTCCAGTTCGACGGACAACAACACTTCCCGGGCGATCAAACGAAAACCCGTCTGGCTGTCACGAATCCTTGCGCCGGTGCGTGCTGAGACGAGCGACGAGGTTATTGTATTCGAGAGAATCCGATGAATCGGCATCCCCCTTCCAAACCGACGGCAGCCCAGGATAATGTCTGTCCTTCCTGATTCCCACGCGGCCAGGAACTTCGAGATCTCGGCCGGATCGTGCTGCAGGTCCGCGTCCATTGTAAGAACTGAATCAGACCGGGTCGATGCAAGCACGTAGTCGAATCCCGACCTAAGGGCAGCACCTTTTCCTCGGTTGCGCTCGTGGCGAATGACAACCGCACCTGCGTCAGCTGCAATCCGCGAAGTATCATCCGAGGAACCATCGTCGACAACAACGATACATCCATCCCCGATATTCTGAGGAATTTTCTCCAGCAAGCTGCCAAGCGATTGCGCTGCGTTGAACGCTGGAATGAGTATTGCGGTCATCACTCACCCCCCCGTTCCTTGAGTGCGTCAGCAACCTGAGCTACCCGCTTCATCTCCCTGACATCGTGTACCCTGATGATGTTTGCCCCATGCATGATGCAAGCAGTCACTGCCGCAGCAGTCCCCTCAAGGCGCTGCAGAACCGGCAAATCAAGGATCTTTCCGATAAACGATTTTCTTGATGGGCCAATCAGGACAGGGTAACCGAGCCGCTTGAACTTCTGCAACTGTCTCACCAGGTCCAGGTTGTGCTCGAGCTCTTTGCCAAAACCGAGTCCCGGGTCGACTATGATCTGACTTATGCCGCGTCGACGTGCAGCACCCGACCGGCTCTCGAGGAATTCGTATACCTCCCGCACAACATTCTGATACACGGGTCGCACTTGCATCGTCTTTGGTGATCCAAGAACATGCATCAGCACCACCGTCGCCTGATGCTCATGAACTACCTCGATCATCGAATGATCATAGGTCAATCCGCTGATGTCATTGACGATGCAGGCTCCGGCCGCTAGTGCCGCACGGGCCACATTGGCCTTATATGTATCGATCGAAAGTGGAATAGTACATTCGTGCGACAGGCGTTCAATAACGGGCACAACACGCCTTATCTCTTCTTGTTCTGACACCGGATCCGAGCCCGGACGGGTTGACTCTCCCCCGATGTCCAGGATATCAGCTCCTTGCTCAGCGAGCTCACGGCCATGAGCCACGGCTCGTTCAGCGTCAAAGAAAAGCCCCCCGTCGGAAAACGAATCTGGTGTAACATTCACAATCCCCATGATGTGCGTGCGCGAAGCCAGATCATAGGTTCGCGATCCGAAAACAAACTGGAAACGGTCATTCTCGGGAGTCATCTTCTTGGCTTCGGCGATGTACGCTGGTTCTGGCGGCAATGTCTGAATTAGATTCGGCTCGGGATACGGTTGATGGAGTCAACCAACAGACACGAGCATCATGGCTCGCTGCAGGAATGGTAGAATCCACATTTCGGGCAAATCAGCTTGCACTTTCGGCTCTCAAGCATCGTTCCACAATTTACGCAATACTGCCAGTAGTGAAACGAGTTCACTGCAGAGTTCGACTCGAGGGCTTTGGAGTCAATGTTCTTGCGACGATCATCTTCTTCCATTCGCAGACCTCGCGGTGTGGTTGATCCTGTTTTCATTCATGGCATCGCTACCAGGCGAGACGTAGGAGTGCAATTCCCACTGCCTTGACCGCACCGATCATATTGAACGGCTCACGTTCCGTCGTTCGCTCCGGTACGTCCAATGATGAATGATAGTACGCCGAAAAATCAATATAGACAGTATCAGGCGGGCCACGCCAGGCTTTTGAGTTCCATCCCGGCGTCTGTGGCATCGCCTTGAGTTCATTCCAAGCACCCGTAAAGATCGTGACCGAGGGGATTTCCAGATCCGGGACATTCAACCGCCGCAAACTGCTCGGAAAGAAAACGTACGAATCCGTTCCGCCCTGGGACGGATTTGTCGTCGCCTCGTTCCAGTATCCTCTTCTCCCTGCATACTCCTCTCCAAGGCGCTCGAGTGTCCTCAATAGTGGCTCATTGTATTTGACATCATTGGACTCGAAGTACAGGCAGTCCCGCGTAACCCCCGTTCCGATCTGGTCGAAATTCATCACTCCGAGGATGTCCTTCAGGTGGCGCGCATTCAATCGGATGTATTGCTCTGTGGAAAGCATCTCCGAGCCCCAAACGGCAAATCGAACCGAAAACTTCGGTTTGGGGATGCGACGGGACACCACCAATTCCTTGAGAACCCGCGCAGCCTCCAGGACTCCGGAAACGCCCGAAGCATTGTCGTCGGCACCAGGTCCCCCGGAATCGGAATCACCGTGGGCGCATATCAGATAGTATTGTTCGCTTTCGCCTTCAAGCGTTGCAATCACCGTCTTGGCCCTTGCGGAATCAATTGTCGCCTCGGCAGAGAACCGGATCATAACGGTCTGACTGTCCTGCAGAACGCTCTGGAGCTTCCGCGCGTTGTTCAATGATACATTGAAAAGTGGAATCGGATTTGTCTTGCTGGGAGGAAGGTCGGTGATCATTGCCCAATCGGAGTATGCTCGTTCGAGCACAGGGGAAGCTACGAGCAGGCAACTCGCACCATTTTCTGCCATAGCTTGATACATTTTTGTGGAAACCGGATTGTCGACGAGGAGGGCTTTGCCCTTCAAGTCAAGTTTCGAGGCTTTCTGGGGATCCTGAGCGTACAGCAACTCAGATTTCGAGTCCGGCACCGAAGGAGAATATGCTCCAACCCACTCGTGCTTGATCAGTCTGCGTAGGTCACGCGGTTCCGTCACCCGCAGGCTCCATCGTTTAAGGTCAAAGGCGAGGCGCAAAGGATCATTCTGAATGATCGGCTTGAAGCCGGCTTGCTTGAATTTGCGGACGACATATGACGCGGACTTGTCTCCAGATGCAGTGCCCCCAATGCGCGAACCGAGTCTGACGAGGTCTTGCACTTGCTCGAGCAGACGGGTTTTCGAGACCTTGGCAGAGAATTCTTTTTCAATCCTGGTCTGTGGGAAGCACATCGCTCCGGGAACCAGGAAAAGAAGAACTGAGAAATGGATTCTACGTTTGGACGGTCGACTCAATCGCATCAGTCTCGCTGGTGTTAATTGTATAGTTCATATCATAGTACCAAATAGTTGAGCGCTGAGCAATCCAAAAAAAAGAAAAGGGGTCGGAGATGCCCCCGGCCCCTTCTAATCGTACTCCTCGAACGTTACTTCCCCAGCACATACTTCTTGTACCGGTCATTAATCCTTCCCCAATGCAGATTGGCGATGAAGTTGTCAATGTACTTTGCCCTCGCCGGGCCATCTTTGTGATAGTAGGCGTGTTCAAACACGTCGCATGAAACAAGGGGGACACCGCCCCAGATTGCTCCATATTGATGCTCATCAACTGTCACGTTCAAGAGGCGGCCTGAATACAACCGGTCAAACACCAGCAACCCCCACCCGCTCAGCTTCGCTGAAATAGTTCCAGCCTTGAAATCAGCCTTCCACACGTCGAACGAACCGAACTCCTTCTCGATTGCCGCCTTCACTTCGGGCCCCTTGTTCGGGTCTCCATCTCCTCCGAGAACCTCCCAATAAATGTCGTGAAGGAGCGCACCGGCATGATTCCACGTAAATCTTCTCTTCAGTTCACCGACCACGCTGTAGTTTCCATTCGCTGCCGCCCGATCGGCGCCTTCCAGCGCTTTCTCGATATTATTGAGTGCAGTTACGTAACCCTTGTGATGAGTGTTGTAATGCCAGTCCGTTGTTTCCACGCTTACCACGTTGACAAGCAGCTTCTTCGCGTCCTCATCCGTGTACGGACGCGGGCTGAATTTCCATTCGTACGCCATTCGATGTATCCTTTCAGGATAATGTATTGCTGTGATGGTTCGAGTTTTGATTATCTTTTCTAATTTGGCAAACCCGCAGCGTGCGAGTCCTGCCTCAGCTCAGCCAAAATTCAGCATGAGTTTCGCTGCTTCCGACATCATGGCCGGGTTCCAAGTTGGAGTGAAAACCAGATCAACGCGCACATTGCGGACACCCTGGACGCTCTGGACGCGACGCCGGACGTCTGCCGCAATCATGGGACCCATTCCACATCCCGGCGCGGTCAATGTCATTGTAACGTAAACGTTTGCTTCCTCCGGGAGCTCTTCATCGATTTTCAGATCGTACACAAGTCCAAGGTCGACGATGTTGACCGGAATCTCCGGATCAAAACACTGCTTCAGTGCTTCCCAAGCCCTCGCTTCGAGGCTGGTTTGTGCGAATACGACACGGCTGCCGACCTGTACCTCCTGCGGCTCAGAGACCGGCGTCTGCGGGCTGCCATTCTGCGATGACTGGTTCTCTTCCATTCGTTGAATCCTCTGCTCAAACACCAAATGAGTGGCCACAACCGCAGGTGCGTGCAGCATTCGGATTATTGAAAACAAAACCTCTCCCGCTTAGACCGTCGGAGAAATCCAGCGTTGTTCCCGAGAGGTAGAACTGACTCTTTGGGTCAACGTAGACCATGAGTCCCTCAAGTTGATAAACCGTGTCACGTTCCTTCGGGTTCTCGTCGAATGCCAGTACATAACTCATACCAGAACAACCGCCTCCCTTCACACCAAGTCTCAGCGCATGCGATTCCGGGATCTTATTTTCAACCTTAATCTTCCTGATTTCCTCAGCCGCTCGTGGCGTAATTGTCACGATTTCAGTAGGATTCGCTTGAACCTCGGCAATGATTTCTGACATGATGTATCATCTCCTCATCGTTGGTATGATAACGGCTGATTCAACTACTCAGTCGAGACAGGCTCTGACTTTGCATCCAGAGCGTTTCTCATGGTGTGCCATGCGAGGCTCGCGCACTTTACACGAGCCGGGAATTCACTCACACCGGCAAACGCAGCAAGTTTGCCGAGAGTCTCAAAGCTGATGTCCGTCAATTCCCCTGTCACAAGTTTGTGAAATGTCTCAAACATCCTCTGTGCTTCTTCTTTCGTCCTTCCTTTCAGCATGGTCGTCATCACGGAAGCGGAGGCCTTTGAGATTGCACAACCCGCACCTTCGAACGAGATATCGACCACCACGTCGTTCTCAATCTTCAAATAGAGTGTATAGTGATCGCCGCAAAGCGGGTTATACCCCTCTAGCGTCCTGCTGGCATCATCGAGCTTCCTGAAATTGCGCGGTTTCTTATTGTGCTCGAGAATGATCTCTTGATACAAAGCCCGGAGTTCAGACATTAGTGAAACACCTTTTTCACCGCATAGATTCCGCGTACCAGCTCGTCAATTTCCTCCTTGGTGTTGTAGAGAGCAAAGGAGGCCCGAACAGTCGCAGGGATACCGAATCGCTGCATCACGGGCTGAGCGCAGTGATGCCCGGTCCTGACGGCAATGCCTTCCCGATCAAGTATCGTACCTATATCGTGCGGATGCACGTCATCCATAACAAAGGAGACAACGCCGGCTTTGTCGCTTGCCGTCCCGACTATTCGCACGCCGGGGATAGCTCCAATGACTTCCGAGGCATATGTGAGCAATTCGTGTTCATAATGGGAAACCGCGTTCCAATCGAGACCATTCAGGAAGTCGAATGCCGCGCCAAAGCCGATTGTGTCGGCAATGTTCGGAGTTCCCGCCTCGAACTTATGCGGAAGGTCGTTAAAAATCGTCTTTTCGAATGTCACGGAACGAATCATGTCCCCGCCCCCCTGGTAGGGAGGCATAGCTTCCAGAATGCTCTGCTTGCCGTAGAGGATGCCGATGCCCGTCGGGCCATACATCTTGTGAGCGGAGAAAGCATAGAAGTCACAGTCCAGATCACGGACATCGATCCGAAAATGCGGCACCGCTTGTGCGCCGTCAAGGAGCACCGGAATCCCGTGAGCGTGCGCAATGGCAACCATCCTTTTCACCGGATTCACAGTCCCAAGGGCGTTTGACACGTGCGCGATCGCGACGATCCTGGTCTTCGGTCCTATCAATCGTTCGAATTCGCTGAGGATGACCTCCCCTTTGTCATCGATAGGCGCAACTTTGAGGACGGATCCCGTATGGTTGCAGAGCATCTGCCATGGGACAATATTGGAATGATGCTCCAACCCAGTGATGAGCACTTCATCACCTTGTCCAACATTCGAACGTCCAAAGCTTCCAGCTACGAGGTTGATTCCCTCCGTTGTCCCCCGCAGGAAGATGATCTCTTTATTTGAAGCAGCGTTGATAAACTGCCTTGCCTTGTCACGCACCCCCTCGTATGCCTCTGTCGCCTTTTCACTTAAGGCGTGCACTCCACGATGAATGTTCGAATTCAGATGACGATAGTAGTCATCCAGGGCCTTGATAACGGATTCGGGTTTCTGGGTTGTTGCCGCATTATCCAGATAGACCAATTTCTTGCCATGAACCGTTGCCTTGAGGATCGGAAACGTTTCACGGATCAGGTCTGGATCGAAACCTGATCCTGACTTCTTTGATGTCAGTATGTCCTGGTATGTATGCATCGTTACGCTCAGAGCTTTCTTCCCTGGTCAAGTCGGCCGTGAATCAAAGCTTCGAGTTGAATTCTAAGTGGGGGCACGTGAACCCGGCTGACCACATCACTCGCGAACGCGAACGTGAGAATGTCGCGTGCCGTCATTTCGTCAATTCCCCTCGATCGCAAATAGAATACCTGATCCGCGTCGAGCTGTCCGACCGTCGCACCGTGTGTGCACTTGACATCATCGGCAAATATTTCCAGCTGAGGCTTGGTATCGACCGTTGCATCGTCTGATAACAGCAGAGTCTTGTTTGTCTGTTTTGCATCGGTCTTCTGAGCTTGCGGCCGCACGAATATTTTCCCGTTGAACACCCCTCGTGATCTGCCGTCGAGAATGGACTTGTACAGTTCGTGGCTCGCACAGTGTGGCTTCGCGTGGTCAATCGTCGTGTGGTTGTCAATAATCTGGGACGCTGTTGCCAGCGAAAGGCCATTGAGGGTGCACTCGCTTCCTTCGGCATCCAAAATCGCCGTCACATTGTTCCGTACGATCGACCCACCGATAGCGATCGAATTCGATGTGAACGTAGTTTTTGCAGCGAGACGGGCATGAATCATCGCGACGTGGAACGCATCACTGCTCTCTTTCTGCAGCTTGTCATGTTCGAGCACAGCCTCATCCCCGACAATGATTTCGGTCACTGCGTCCGTGAGGTATTGTGAGTCCTTCAGGGAGACATAGCTTTCAACGATTGAGGCCTGGCTCCTCTTTCCCAAGACGATCAGATTTCTCGGCGCAATGAGAACCTGTCCGCGGCCAGAAGCGATAAATAGCAGGTGGATGGATTCTTCGAGGATGACGCCATCAGGAATTTGGATGAAAGCACCATCAATGAGGAACGCCGTGTTGAGTGACACGAAAGGGGTTTCATCGATCTTTACTTGCCTTCCCAGGTACTGCTGAACGCGATCGCCGGATACCTTCACGGCTGCTGCCAGCGATCCGCAGTATACTCCCTTGGGTAATGTGCCTACCGTAGAAAGCTCGATGGAGAAATGTCCGTCGACAAAAACAAGCTGATGGTGGGTTCCAAATGAGAACCGTCGGACCTGGTCTGCCTGGATGCCTTCAGCATCAGAGCTGAATACGGGTTTGAAGTCGATCTTCGTTATCGGCGCGATGTTCGTGAACTTCCATTCCTCGTGCCTTGTCGTTGGGAATCCGGAATCGCTCAGTTTTCCCATCGCCTCACGTCGGAGTTGGTGGAGACCCGACTGTGACTCTCCGTTCAGCGTTCGTTCAAACGCTTCGAAATGCGAACGGTAGCAATCGACGGCTTGATTCGTTGATGTCATGAGATTCGTTTTTCCTCTAGGCTTGAATGGCTACTCGATCAGCTTCCTTTACCCACTCGTATCCTCTTTCCTCGAGTTCGAGAGCAAGCTCTTTCCCGCCCGATTTCACGATCCTGCCATCAACAAGCACGTGGACGAAATCCGGCACAATGTAGTTAAGCAATCGTTGGTAGTGCGTCACGACAATGACCGCGTTGTCCTTCTTGCGAAGCTTGTTCACGCCGTCCGCAACTATCCTCAACGCATCGATATCAAGGCCGGAATCAGTTTCATCCAAAATGGCTAGTTTTGGTTCGAGGACTGCCATGTGAAAGATTTCGTTTCGTTTTTTTTCCCCCCCGGAGAATCCTTCGTTCACTGGGCGATTCAGAAGGCTCTCGTCGATCTCCACCAGTTTCGTGCGTTGTTTCACGAGCTGAAGGAAGTCGACAGCATCCACCTCTTCCAACCCCTTGTGCTTACGCACAGCATTGAGTGCAGCCTTCAAAAAGTAGATATTGCTTACACCAGGAATCTCTACCGGGTATTGAAACGCGAGAAAGACTCCCTCTCGTGCACGGTCTTCGGGTGACATTGCCAGGAGGTCTTTCCCCTCGTAGAGAACCTCCCCCTCAGTCGCCTCATACGTTTCCCGACCTGCCAGAACCTGGGCAAGCGTACTTTTGCCGGAACCGTTTGGTCCCATGATTGCATGGACTTCCCCGGCCTGCACCTTCAGGTTGATCCCATTTAGAATTTCTTTGCCATTGACGCTGGCGTGGAGATTCCTGATCTCTAACATCGTTTCTCTTCCTTGTGTGAAGTATGATTGTCTACCATGCTTACCGTCGACTACCCAACGCTGCCTTCCAAGCTAACACCGAGCAGCTTCTGCGCCTCCACGGCAAACTCCATCGGAAGCTCGCGGAACACCTCTTTGCAGAAGCCGTTCACAATCAGGTTTACTGCATCCTCAGTGGAAAGTCCTCGCTGCTTGCAGTAGAAGATCTGGTCTTCTCCGATTTTGGACGTCGACGCCTCGTGCTCCACCTTCGAAGAAGTGTTCTTCACTTCGATGTACGGAAAGGTATGAGCGCCGCATTTGTCACCCAGTAAGAGTGAATCGCATTGAGAGAAATTGCGGGAATGGGATGCCCCCTTCTTCACTGAAACAAGTCCACGGTAGGAGTTTTGCCCCCTTCCAGCAGAAATCCCCTTCGAAACGATGGTGCTACGGGTGTTCTTGCCTATGTGAATCATCTTCGATCCAGTGTCGGCTTGCTGGTAGTTGTTGACGACGGCAACGGAATAGAACTCTCCGACGGAATTGTCTCCCTGCAGCAAGACGCTCGGATATTTCCATGTGATTGCAGATCCCGTTTCTACCTGCGTCCACGAAATCTTCGAATTCTCGCCGGCGCATTTTCCGCGTTTTGTGACGAAGTTGTAAATGCCCCCTCTCCCCTCCTTGTCGCCAGGATACCAGTTCTGGACAGTAGAGTATTTGATCTGGGCATTGTCGCCAACCGCAATCAGCTCGACGACCGCAGCATGAAGCTGGTTTTTGTCACGCATCGGCGCAGTGCATCCTTCGAGGTAGCTCACGTATGAGTTCTCTTCCGCCACGATGAGTGTACGCTCGAACTGTCCGGTGTCAGCCGCGTTGATGCGAAAATAGGTCGAGAGCTCCATCGGGCAACGAACGCCTTTCGGAATGTAACAGAACGATCCATCGCTGAATACAGCCGAGTTCAGAGCAGCAAAGAAATTATCATTCGCAGGGACGACAGAACCCAGGTACTTCCTGACAAGATCTGGATGATTATGAACGGCTTCGGAGAAGGAGCAGAAAATGATGCCGAGCTCCATAAGTTTTTCTCTGAAGGTTGTCGCCACAGAAACACTATCGAAAACGGCATCCACGGCAACGCCGCTGAGCCTTTCCTGTTCCTGGAGCGAGATTCCCAGTTTTTCGTAAGTCCGCAGGAGCTCAGGATCGACTTCATCGAGACTCTTCAGTTCCTTCTTTGGCTTAGGAGCCGAGTAGTAGATGATATCCTGATAGTCAATCACGGTGTACTTGACGTTGGGCCATCGGGGTTCCGTCATCGTCAGCCAGTGACGATAGGCTCTTAGACGCCACTCCAGCAACCACTCCGGCTCATTCTTCCTGGCAGAAATGAAACGGACGATGCCTTCGCTGAGCCCCCTCGGAGCTGCATCTGCCTCGATATCGGTGACGAATCCCCATTTGTATTCGCTGTTCGCCAGTTGCTCTATCGTATTCGTTTCGGTATTCATCGGATCTCTTCGCTTTTCCGGTTGAATTGTTGTGCCTTGGCTAGCGCTTTGATGAAGCTGCGACGCTTGTTTCGACTGTTGTCGTCGGCGCAATCGATGCCACAACTGGCTTCGCCTGAGGCACAGTTTTCTGAGACGCTTTCTTGTATTCAGGATAGTTGAGCATCCAAGATCCCGGTTTTATTGGCTTCAGAATTCCAGATTGTTCAAGCGCCGCGATGAATTGGCCTGCCAGCCCCTCGGCCTTGCCATAGGAGAGCTTCAGGCCTTTGGTTTCAGCAAAGGAGAGAATGGCATACTGAAAATCCCTGAAGAAGACGTTCGAGAGGTGATACGCGTGAGTTCGGCTCTTGAGATGCTGCAACAACTCTTTCGTATTGTGGATCAGTGTCTTTGGATGGTTTGGCATTTCGTATCCGTTGTGGGGAAATGGATGTCAGATGATTTCTTGAACCGTCATTCTATCGAACAAGATATTAAGATTCCTCTGGAGCTTCCCGAGAGGGCGCCGAATCGTGCAATTGTAGAAGAGATAGCAGCTGTCGGGACCATCTGTATAGCACCCAGCGACCATGGGTTTTACATTATCAATTATTCTAATGACTGCCGCCACCTTCAGTTCTTCGGGGCGGCGAGCAAGCGTATAGCCCCCCTTCACACCCTGCAGAGACCGGATTACTCCGGCTCGTGCGAGCTTCTGCAGGATCTTTGCCAACAGCTCATAGGGAAGGTCATATTCGTTCGCGAGTTCTTTGGTAGTTACGATGTTGCCCGATGGCTTCATCGCCATATGGCGAAGTGCGATTAAACCGTATTCGACCCTCTTTGATAGCTGCAACATGAAATACGACCAATCAAGTCCTACATTGGAACAAAAAAAATCAAGGAGTAACCCTCGACATACCTTTCTTAAATATAACGATTTCCGGCCTCTTAAGTCAAGAACAATCTGCGTTCCACGCGCCTCCTTAGTTCATAGAACAAACAATGACTCGAAACCGTTCCGACTCAAGTCATGGTTCCAGAAAGCCATTCCTTTGATGCCGACTCCGTCGTAGCTTGTCCTACAGACGCACCAGCCACTGTTCTCATGTAATGCGTCAATGTCCCGCCTTCGCAGCCAATAATCAGCTGCTTACCGGCCCACTGAGAAAACACTGCAGGATTCGACATACTTGCTCAGCACAGATCTGCGCCTCTGACTACATTCGCGCAGGAAGGCTTATGCTGCTTGAGGGTGCTGCAACGCTCTCTGTGCTAAGTCAGCGCTACTTGCGGCATGATCATTTCAACATACCAGACATGAACCGCACCGCCGCTTGATCCATCTTGTTTCTTCCTTCATCGATCACTAACTTTGAGGTGAGAGGAATAGTCTATGAATATTGGAATTACGTGTTATCCGACATATGGCGGCAGTGGTGTGGTCGCCACAGAATTGGGCAAAGCGCTTGCTGAACGCGGCCACGCCGTCCACTTCATCAGCTATGCACTTCCGATGCGCCTCACGGGGTTCATGGACAATGTCGTCTTCCACGAAGTCGAAATGTCGAGTTATCCCCTTTTCGATTTCCCACTCTACACCCTTGCGCTTGCGAGCAAAATGGTGGAGGTTGCAAAATACGAAAACCTCGACCTCTTCCACTGTCACTATGCCATCCCGCACGCAACCAGCGCCTACCTTGCGAAGGAAATGCTCGCGTCGGAGCGCATCAAAGTCATCACCACCCTCCACGGAACCGACATTACGCTGGTCGGTCTTGAGCCCAGTTTCCTTCCCGTGATGAAATTCAGCATCGAGCGGAGCGACGGGGTCACCGCAGTTTCACGCTTCCTGAAGGAAAAAACCCTTACCAATTACGGCATCGACAAAGATATCGAAGTCATCCCGAACTTCGTTGACACCAGGAAGTACTATCGCAATCCCGAGGAAGATGTGCGCAAGCACTTCGCGTCGCCGAATGAAAAGATCCTCGTCCATACTTCAAATTTCCGGCCGGTGAAGCGCGTACCCGATGTCATTCGCATCTTCGACGAGGTCCTGAAGAAGCTCCCTGCCAGGCTTGTCATTATTGGCGATGGACCCGAGCGATCACAGTGCGAGTTGCTCAGCAGAGAGCTTGGAATTCATGAACACGTAAAATTCCTCGGAAAGCAAACTGATGTCATCCACATTCTTTCGCTGGCCGACCTTTTCCTGATGCCGAGTCAATCCGAAAGCTTCGGACTCTCCGCACTCGAGGCAATGGCTTGCGGCGTGCCCGTAATATCCTCCAGCGTGGGAGGGTTGCCCGAGTTGCAGGTTCATGGACAGACCGGCTATATCGCCGAGATCGGTGACATCGAACGCATGGCCAAGTATGCCATCGACCTGTTGTCTAACTCCTCCAAGCATCAGATCTTCGCAAAGGCTGCACGCGAACGAGCTCTCGAGTTCGATGCTTCAAAGATTGTTACGCAGTATGAGCAGTACTACCTGAAGGTTCTGTCGGGAGCCGAAACGGCTTCACGCTGACGTGTAAAAGCAAAACGATCGCCTGAACCCAATGTCATTCCGCAGTGATCCGGAGAAGCACCTCGCACTCGTCGAAGAACTCGTTGAAGTTTTCAAAGAGCGAGGATTTCGTGTTTTGGAAGCAGATGGAGTGGCAGGTCTTCCTCCCGCCCGACAGCTCCCTAATGACGGGTATGGGGACCAGCGGCAAAAAGCACCCGACATCTACGCGTTCGATGAGACAACCCAGTGTACAATCCTGGGGGAGGCAAAAACGGGGCGGGGAGATTTGGAGACCGAGCACGCTCTAACGCAGTACAACGTGTTCCTGGACCAGTTCGACAAGCACACGGGAGCTCCGGCGATACTTTTCGTGATTGTTCCTGCAACAACAATTCCAGAGTTCAATTCTCTGATTACGCACTACATCCATCCTAATTACTGGGGCAAAATTGTCGTCGTCAGCTCCAAGACCGAGGAAACCTGACTAGCTTGCCCGAAGCCGGGCAAACTTCACGAGCAAATTCTTCACACCGAAGTCGTCAAAATCGACAACTACCTTCATCGCATCCCCCTTCCCATTGATCCGTACCACCTTCCCGCGACCGAACATCTCGTGCTGCACGTACGTCCCCTGTTTGATTTCGAACGTCTCCTGACTCTCACCTTCATAATCCGGCGACTCGTCAGCAAAGAACTGCTCTTCCTTCCGGACCTTCTGCTCCGACACACGCCGCGCCGGGGTTATTCCCTTTGTTGGTGCTGATCCGCTGAATGATGTGCGATGACCCCTTGTCTGAATGACCTCCAGCTTCTCTTCTCCAATCTCAGACAGAAAACGGGAGGGCGATGCAAATGCTGCTTCGCCGAACCTGTATCGCATCTGGGCTTTTGAAAGAAAAAGCTTCGACTGAGCCCGCGTGATTCCTACATACAGCAGACGGCGTTCCTCCTCGAGTGCCTGACGTTCAATCGAATTCGTGTAGAACGGAAGGAGGCCCTCCTCAACCCCAGAGATGAAAACGACAGGGAATTCCAGGCCTTTCGAAGCGTGAAGTGTCATCAGGGTGACAGCGTTTCGTGACACATCCCACGCGTCTATGTCTGAGACAAGAGAAACTTCCTCCAGGAATGCTTCGAGCGTTCCGTCGGGATGCTCATCACCGAATTCCGTAATCGCAGAGAGCAATTCCTGTACGTTTTCCCATCGCCCCATTGACTCCGCGCTCCCCTCCTCCTTGTAGCTTTTCAGGATCTCAAGTTCGTCCACCATTGACCGTGTCAGTTCGCTCATGGACATCTTCGAACGGAGTGAAATGTACTTCTGGACAAATACGCAGAACTGTTGGATTGCTTTCTTGATCCGGTCCTGAATGCTACCGACCTCGTTGACACGAACACACGCATCGAAAACCGTCAGATTTTTTTCCCTGGCGAACTCCAGCAGTTTTTCCATGCTGGTATCGCCAATGCCCCGTACGGGGTAGTTGATGGTTCTCAACAGACTCTCGTCATCCTTCAGGTTGACAATCACGCGTAGATACGCGAGAACGTCTTTTATCTCCTTTCGCTCGTAGAAGCGAATGCCACCGACAATGATATATGGGACACCGTTACGTCGAAAAACATCTTCAAGCGAACGGGATTGTGCGTTCGTACGGTACAAAACGGCAAAATCTTTCAGGCCTCGTTGTTCTGCGGCAACTTCATTTTGAATTGCTGACAGGATCTGATGCCCTTCATCGCGATCATCAGAGCAGTCGAGGAGTTTCGCAGACTCACCCATTGGGTTATCAGTCCAGAGATCTTTCTTCAACTGGTCAACGTTGAATTTGATGAGGCAATCTGCAATTGTCAGGATGTTCTTCGTGGAGCGATAGTTCTGCTCCAACCGAAATGTCTGGCTGGCCGGGTAGTCGTTCGCAAAATCGAGGATATTCCTGATATCGGCACCCCGGAATGCATAGATGCTTTGGGCGTCATCTCCGACAACACAGATGTTCTGGTGTTCCTTTGAAAGCTGCTTGACGACCTCGTACTGGGCCCGATTGGTATCCTGGAATTCATCCACGAGGAGAAACTTGAAACGATGATGATACTTCTGCAGAATATCAGGATGTTTCTGAAACAGCTCAATCGGCTTCACCAACAGGTCGTCAAAATCCATTGCATTGCTTCGGTGGAGAAGCTTCACGTACTCGCCATAGACGAGCCCGATCTTTTCGTCAAGGAAATCAGAAGCAAGTTGCGCGTATTCAATGGGTGAAATAAGTTGATTCTTCGCACCGCTGATGCGAGAGCATACCGCCTGAGCTGTAATCTGCTGGGCAGAAAGTCCGATGCGTTCCATGCATCGTCGGACTGCACTATGAGAGTCATCGGAGTCATAGATCGTGAAGGAACGATCGTAACCGAGCAACGGAGCCTCTTTTCGCAGGATTCGGGCAAACATAGAGTGGAAGGTCCCCATCCACACATCGGACGCTTTCTGCCCCACAAGCCTGACGATCCGTTCCTTCATCTCATTTGCTGCTTTGTTCGTGAACGTCAGCGCAAGAACCTGATATGGAGGGACTCCACAGCTGATAAGATATGCAACCCGATAGGTGAGCACGCGCGTTTTTCCACTCCCGGCTCCGGCAATGATCATGACCGGTCCATTGAGAGCTTTGACGGCGTCTTGTTGAACAGGATTGAGATCTCTAAGGAAAGACATATGTTCGGATGATCATCGCTGAGCAAATTGAGGAGAACGGGAAAAGTGGAGTGAGTATATTCAAATTCGGGGCGAAAGGCAAGGCAGCGAAGACGCACGCTTCGGCCTGGACGACCTTGTACCAATGATCATTCTTGCATTCACCGAGACCGTGGCGTGGCGGATCTCAAACGTTCATCACCATCTGTCGACCCAAGTGCACTTCGCAGTCGTAAAGGCCATCGTAGTCTCTAAAACACTGTCTTCAATGCAAACGATGCTGCTGCGGCGCTCTCCTTCTAGAAGAACGCCCGGGCTTCAGCCCTCGCGGTATGGACAGCTGGCCTCCCTCCCTCCGATCGGCCGTCATAGTTTACACTCACCTGAATATATTGGCTAATCCTGTATTCAAATGCAAGCCGCCAGAGGAGAGTCTTGCCAACGACTTGACCGTTTGTAAACTCGAACGGAAACTCATGTACGCCAGCATTTGCGCCTTTGGCAATTTGAACCTCTTCACGTTGAACCTCGCCACGCAACTGTCCCAGAGAAAGAATTGAATATGTAAGCCGAAGAAACTGATCGTTTAGATCTGCAGTCGCATCGCCTCCATCAAATCTATTGATGACTTCCGACAAGCCAGTCCCAAATGCAACTTCCCATTCCGGATAGGGCCGATAGGAGAACTCCGTCTTCAGCGCGTTCGAAACCAAATTCCGCCGGCGGGGAGAATCGATTGACGAAAACAGTTGATCCACCTTGTTCTTGAATTCAGTCTGGTTACCGATCTCTTTCAATAACTGAGTCCTCAGACGAATTCCTCTTTCTCGTGAGTAACCCAGAAGGCGAAGCAAGCCATTTCGTTGATTGAAACGAAATCTCAGCGAAAAAGATGGATCAGCTTCGAAGACATGTAGGTCTTGGGTAAAGAGGTTGGTTCCCGTGATGGTTGTGCTGTCATTCAGGAATTTGGAAAGGTGAAGGAAGTAGATTTGCCGCGCCTCGGGCTCCGTGCTCTTTTCCTCGATCCGCGCCACGGTTTCTGTCGAGATTGCCGCGAGCGTTTTTTCGAAGAAGCCCTGTCGCTGAGAGAAGAGTCTGGCTGGCGTGAACCGAAGACGGAGGCCAGCCCTCAAATCAACCACGGGGACAAGTTGATCGCTCGGCAGATACATCGCAACATACTCTCCATCGAACCGGGTTTGTTCGAATTCGTTCTCATCGCCAATCCCATTCTGATTCAGATCTCCCTTGTATGTGTAGTTCCCTGTCCCCCTTGACACGCGAAGAAACACACGTTTCATTGCGGCGGATCGCTCACGCGAGAACTCATACAGAGCGTCGGCATCTAACGCGCGCTGCCACGGCACATATCGCATCTGAGACCGAAGAAGTATTGTGTTGGACGCAGAGCCGCCTTTGTCGAGAAACTCAGCCGAGAGGTCGGTGCGTCTCAGAGCCAGTGAGATCGAACTGGAAAAGGAGTTCCACTCCTTGAGCTGAAGATCGTACAGCTGCGTCACTGCTCGGAACGCGCGGGTCATCGTTCCGCTCGAGGCACTATCCTCCATTCTGAGTTGTATTTCCGCAGTGGCCCGGAGGGGATCCAGGTTGATGAGGGAAAGCCCCGGCGCAATTTCGAGATACCGAAAGCTCCCCGTTAGGAGAGAATCTGTGAGTGGACTTCGATCCTGTCGGTCTTCCATTTCAACCCGTAGACCGGGCTTCAATCTCCACACGTCATGAGAAATCGTGCTTTGTTGACGTGTCCAGGTTGATTTGTTCAGGCTCCTCTGATCCTCGGTTTGAATGTACTCCCATCGATGGCTCATGTTCGGGAGCGCTGAGTCTGAAAGAGAGGCATTCATCGTCAAGCGGCTGGAGCGAATGCTCCCCTTTCGTTCGAGCGAACCGTAGGTCGCAGCCATTGAGATGCTCTTCACCGGTTTGTACATCAGCGCAGCTTGTCGGATCTCTTCATCCCCCGCGGATAATTTGCTGATATTCCAGTTTCTATCGAATTCAATTTCGCGGGCTCGATCGAGTGAAACAAATCGGCGGTCCACGAAACGGTCAGATGCACGTAGGTCCAGATCACCCAGCATGAGATTTCCAATCCTGATCTCCTTTGGATGGTACTCCACACTGATATTGTACGCACCACCTTGATTCGCATCGTCGTCAAGACTCGATAGACGGTTTTCATCGTATGAACTGAAGGCATAGTCACCGGATATCGTGACGTCGGAATGTGGAGCGAAGGTTGCCCGTCCATTGATGACTCTGTGCAACTCCGGAATAGGCAGGAATTGAATCGGGAGGTAGCTCCCTTTCCCCAATCCGGCTGCGACATATCCGCCCAAGTTCGACCGGTTGTATCCAATCGAGTCTGCTGGCATTTGGTCGACAAAGGAAAACGTTGCGGAATAGTATGCCTGCGGATGCCCAGGAGAGTAAACAAGCAGAGGCCGATGCCTGCCACTGACGATCGTGTCTTTGAGAATGTACTGTCCACGCCCCGCCAGAGTAATGGAATCGCGTCCTGCATAGAGAAGACCACTCACAGTAGCCTTGTACCTCTCGGTGCCACTCCCCGAGATAAGGGCACGGAGGCTGTCATCCAGGGCGACATCGATTGGCGAACCCGGATCATCTGCTTCTTGCGTGACAGACGTGAAGAGATGAAGGCGATTGTCGAAAGCGCTTACGCGGGCTGATGCGCCTACGAGATTACGCGTGAACTGACGATCTGCGTACTCGAAATCCACGGTGATCCGGGTAGCGTGAGTAATGAGCCTGCGCGCAGAGAAAAAGACTTCGCCCGTGCTATAGTCGATCGTATAGTCGTTTGTCTCTCCACGTGTCATCAACTGTCCGTCGATGTAAACTCTCTCTGTGCCTGCGATAACGACGGGTCTCCTGCTTGCATCACGTCCCGTTAGCCGGTAAGGTCCCTGGCTCCCCTCGACTCCCTGGATTTGATTGGATGTGTATGTCCCACGTGATGTTCCACCAGTGATGCCTATCGCCAGGGAGTTACCGCGCCCCAACACGTCTTGCAGCGTTGCAGTTGCATTGCCTCCCTGCAATTTGCGAGAGAGCTGGCCGAACTCGCCGCCATCCTCCTCCCTGAGGTTGTACACAAAATCACCCAGCGTCGCACCATACCGCAGGCTCCTTAGCTGTATGAAAACCTTGTCCAGTTCCTGCAGCGTCTGCGTTGTTCCCTCCGGCTGGATCGGGACATTCTCGTCGGTTAGCGCTGCGACAATGTCTAGATCCGACAAGAGCTTTCCGGCGAGTTGCATTCGAAATCCAGAATTTAGCGTGAGGTCCCTATTCGATCCCAGTGTGAGTCCACGAAATAAGGAGCCACTTTTCTGAAGGCTTGAGCCGAAGATGTCATCCATTGAGAACCGGGTCAATGATGATTCAACCTTACGGGTCAGCCGACCAGCCGAGTCACTCGAAGTTGTGACCTGGCGCAGGGAGTACTCACGCTTCAGTGCATATGGCAGCACTTCATATGTCACGCGGATCGAGTGAAACGATGAATCGGCGAGGATGATCGCCAGGTGATCGCGTCGGAAGGAGACAACGCCCCGGAAATATTGGATTTCGTAATCAGATCCGCGGCGCAAGAGCCGGAGAGAATCCAGAACAATCTCTTCGCTTCCTTGAACAACAAGCGTATGAGGCAAGGAGTAGGCTGTGTCCGAAGACGCCAACCTGATGTCGGAGGAATGACGGAATGAAATCGACGACGCGGGCCTGACGTGCTGCGCACGAAGGGCGAACGGCAATGCAACTAGAAGGAGTATGAGGAGTTTTCGCTGCAAGGATGTTCTCTAGGATACTGCAAGACGCGGGTGCAAACAAATCGTATCCTTAGTGCATCAACATCCTCCTGAAGAAATGTGTGCCGAAGGGGGGACTCGAACCCCCACCTGGTGTAAGCCAGACTGGATTTTGAGTCCAGCGCGTCTACCAGTTCCGCCACTTCGGCGATTGACTATATATCTCAATTCAGGCCATCGTCGAAATCACGCTCTTGATGAATGCGTGACCGGGACCGCTCTTCAGATACTTTTCGCGCTGCCGCGCTTCAATTCGCGTCGCACAATGTTCGTGATACACCAATTCGAGCGGTCTGCGATATCGTGTCGAAGGCACCCCTCCATCGTTATGTTTCTTCACACGCGACGCGAGGTCTTGCGTCATTCCAATGTACAACTTCAAGTCCTTCAACGATCGCAAGACGTATACGATGAACATGAGGAAACCGAACAATCAACTTACCCACCAGGAGTAAGCCAGATCCCGTCAAACGGGACAAGCTGTCTTTCTGAGTCCAGTTTACCCCGACCTAGTCGGGGCACGTCAACCCCGCCAGCTCCTCTGGTGCTTGATCGGTGGGTAGGCAGTTCCGTCACCTCGACAGAGAATTCTCAAACGTCCCGGCCCCTTCCTTCCTGAACAATTGAATCCCGCAAACGGGCGGGATTCAGGAAAGCGTGACCGACTAATAGGTTCTCGCGGATTTCACAGGCCTATGGCATCGTGCACCCACCCCCGACACAAATCATCGGGGCAAGCAGGACAACTTCGTCCCCCACTGATACACAAAAACATATCGGGGTCCTCAGAAAGCGGACCCCTTGTGTTTTTGTGCACCCACCAGGACTCGAACCTGGAACCCACTGATTAAGAGTCAGTTGCTCTACCAATTGAGCCATGGGTGCAACGCGAAAACCGCAGGGCTACTTGTTCGCCGGTGCTTGTTGAGGTGCAGGCTGTTGCAATGGCTGTTCGGCCGGGGGCAGCGCCGTCGGTTGCGGTCCTGATTGGATGACGCTCTCTTGCGATTTCTCTGCACGTGGCAGCACCACGAGATTGATGAAGAGCGCAAGCGCCAGGAACAGGGTCGCGAGAACGGTTGTTGTCTTGGTCAAGAAATCTGATGTGCGGCGGACACCGAAAACTGTCCCCATGTTGCTCGTACCAAGCGTGCCTGCAAGCCCACCCCCCTTGCTTGCCTGCATCAAGATAACGATCATCAAGAACACACTGACCAGAATTTCAACAGCAATAAAGAAGGTGTACATAGTTCTTCCTCAAAAACATGTAAAAAACCCCAACTACTTTGGGGTTCAATTCAAAGATACCACCAATGTGGTTGAAATGCAAGCCTATTCAAGCCTTTTCGTGCTCCGCCCGCCTCCCAATTCGAATGACCGAACCTTCACGTTTAACTCAAAGCCCTTTTTATCGTCCCCGTCAACTTCAAAGTTCCCCTCGTACCCCAGCCAGTTCCAATTCCGAACGAGCTCCTTCCTCTCGCTTGCCTTCAGTTTGCTGAATTCGGGGATTATGTTTCCAAATGAGGGATGACGTTCGTATTTTTCGGGATCGACGACCGAGAAAACCCTTCCTGTTCGACAAAGCTCTTCCGCCTGATCGACGGAGCAAGTCACATTTCCCGGGAGGGCCGCGGTAGCATTCCGCAACTCCAATCGTCCGGTTTTGATGAACTTGCCCTCGTCGGTGACGCTGATTGTGGCCTCCGGAATCAGAGTCGATGCTTTGAGAAGGAAATCGCAAACCAAATACGCATTCCATTCATTATCAGCGACTCTCGTGAATCCGCTGGCAAGACAATTGTCGTAATACCCTCCCCGCTTCACAATAATAAGTCCACACCGGACGAAAGCGCCACGGCACCAGCGCGCACCACAGGCAAACCGCGAGCAGGATCAGGCCGCGTCCCCAGACCGGGATCTCGCGGTTTCCAGAGTCCTGGGTGTTCGGAAAAACAACATAGCGTTTGAGCGCAATCCGTCCTGTGCTCCATGAGAATTCAGAATTGTACCAGTGCTGAAGACGCTCAACCTCGTCCCACTCCTCGTCTGTGAACCGATTGTCGCTGCGGTCCTCAATTCTATAGATTATTCTCCGTCCCACGCGCTACCGTTTCCGATGCTTCAACAGGCGTTCGACATACTTCCCGAGCATGTCAAACTCCACGTTTACACGATCCCCCACGCGAACGTATTTGAATGTGGTAACTTCCCAGGTGTGAGGAATGATGGATACGGCGAAGTCATTTCCTCTCAAAGAGGCGATTGTCAGACTTACCCCATTCACTGCGATCGAACCGACCGGTATGAGATACCGGGCGAATCGCCGAGGCATTCGGAACCAGAACATCCAGCTGCTTTTCCGCTTTACGATTCGAGTGACCGAGCAGGCTCCATCGATGTGCCCCAGGACGAAATGACCGCCGAGGCGCTCGTTTGGCAGCAACGGTCGCTCGAGGTTTACGGAATCACCAACATTCAAGTTCCCCAGGTTCGTCTTTCGAATCGTCTCTTCGACCGCTTGAACCGTGAAGGAAGAGCGTGTAGCTTGAATCACGGTGAGGCAAACACCATTGACGGAAACACTATCATCAATATTAAGACGACGAACTGTCTTTCCCGCCCGAAAAGTAAATATCACACTGCCGCCGCGGCGGTGCAGCTTTTGAACAGTTCCTTCTTCTTCGATGAGACCGGTAAACATCGTGCTACTTCCCTTCGATCATGAAGTCATAGATTCGTTTTGAGACTCGTGCAAGCGCTTGCTTTCCTTCCTGGAGGTTCTTCAAGTCCTTCGATAAAAGCACAAGGACGTAGCGGCGGCCATCAGGCAGGTACACAATTCCGGAATCGTGTTCAACACCTGTTATGCTTCCTGTCTTGTGAGCTACCCGCACATTTGGAGGAAGCAACGCGGGGATGAGATCTCCGAATTGTTGCGCGAGCAGAACATCAACCATGGCTTTTGAGGATGATGGATCCACAGCCCGTCCTTCTGCGATCGCTTCCAGGATGAGAAGCAGATCATAGGCGTTGGTGCGATTGTTCATACCCCGTTCAAACGCTTTCCCATCCTCCACTCCGCGGAGCACTTCGATATCATGAGCTCCGAGTCGCCGCATTGTGCCTGTGACCTTCTCAGCACCGACGAGGCCCATAAGGATGTTTGTTGCCAGGTTGCTGCTCACAATGATCATCTGATGAATCAGTTCCCGGACGGAGGCCTTTCCACCGATTCTCTTGTACATTGAATCATCGCTGTCGTCCTTCAGATCGAGTTCATAAAGCGAGCCATCGACAATGCTCTTGAACTCATTCCTCACGCTCACGCTATCATCCAGAGAAAACTGCCCTTTCCGTGCCTGCCTGAACACCTCGATCATGACCGGGGTCTTCATCGTGCTGGCGGCATGAAACATAGCTCTCTCGTTGATCAGAAGGGCGGCTGTGTCACCCCCAGGCTTGAAAGCAACGGCAAAGAATCCTGGTACAGTCTCGAGCATCTGATGTACGTCCAAACGCAGCTTCTCGTATCCTTGGCTCATGCCAATTGTTGGGCTCAGTGTCATAATAACCAGAGAGAGCGTCCTTATTGATAACATAACAATCCTTCAATCAGTAAGTCCGAACCGATTGTCCGAACAGTGATACCGCGAAGGGAAATGCTCGATTTGAGACTCAAGGGAGACTTCAGAGTGATGGTGTGAAGCCCCTCCCCTAAAAGCTTGGGTGCGACAAACCAGTGCAGCCTGTTCACCAGCTTTTGCTGCACGAATTCGCCTGTTGTGAATGGGCCCCCTTCGACGAGGACCGAAGAGACTCCCAACGCCGCGAGGGTTCGTAGTATCACGCGAAGGTCAAAAGGTGAACCCTTGTCCAAACCCAGGATATACACACCCCGATGGCTTAGCTTTGCAACGGTCGACTTTCGTATCGACATCGCATGCGCTGAGGTGAAGACGAGAGTTCCAGCCCGTCTCGTATCGAAGAGCGCAGCACGTGGATCCAAGCGAAGTCTTGGATCGAGAACAACTCTCAAAGGATTTCGGCCTTTGACGCGTCGAACTGTCAACTGCGGATTGTCATGCGAGACTGTGTTCGCACCAACGAGAATTGCATCATAGGACGATCGTAACCGATGAGCTTCCTTTCGCGCCGCCTCTGACGTGATCCACTTCGATGCACCGCGAAAATCGGTCACGCGACCGTCGAGAGTCTGAGCCGCCTTGATGCCAACGAATGGCAGCCGAGTCCTCATGAACGTGAAGAACCTCTCGTTGAGCCGTTCCGACTCCTTGCGCAATTCCCCGATCCTAACTTGAACTTCGGACCTTCGGAGTCTTCGCACGCCGCGCCCCGCCACGAGAGGATTCGGATCAGCAGAACATGCAACCACCTTTTTGATACCGGCGTCGATTATTGCATCCACACATGGCGGAGTTTTTCCGTGATGAGAGCACGGTTCAAGGTTGACGTAAAGTGTCGCCCCCCTAGCTCTGCGCCCAGCCAATCGCAAGGCTTCAATTTCTGCGTGTGGACCGCCAAAACGCTTGTGATATCCTTCGCCCACGATCCGCCCGTTCCTGACGATGACGCATCCCACCATTGGATTCGGGCTCACAAATCCCAATCCCTTGCTCGCGAGTTCAATACACCGCACGAGGTATCTCTGGTCTTCTGTCTTTGCTCGTTTCATTTTCGAAGGACTATCATAGGAACCGTGTGATTGACCTTCAATGCGGCTGCGGCGCTCTTGTTCTTGATGACGATCTCGATCAGACCGCTGCTTCCCACAATGAGGCATGGCGCATTTGAGGGGGCTGATTCATAGTTCTCGATCCACCTGCAGAGCTTCCTCCGGCCCAATTGAATCCCCAGCATCCCCATGGGGGGTCCGTTTTCGAGACCCACAATGTTCGTGATGATGTTTCCGAACCGATCGATATGCAATATCTTAGGCTGGTTTCGCGGATGTGACTGGTCGACAAACGGCGGCCGCAACCAATCGACCCGCCGTTTCGTGCCCAAACTCTTCAGGCTTACACCCTTCGAAAGGTGGGCACTTAGCGGTGCAAAGATATCCCTTCCATGAAACGTGTTGGAGATATTACCCGGGAGCAACGAACGCAGTTTGGGAGACCCGATTTGAACAACAGTGACTTCGCTTACCTTTTCCTGCCACAGCACAATATCCAGGAGGCCGTTGTCAGGTGCAAGGAAGATGTGCCGCTTCGTCATTGCGCCGATGATGTCTCTCGAGGTACCGACTCCTGGATCGACGATGCACGCGAAGATGGAGCTGGAAGGAAAATGCCGATAGGAAGACCATAGCAAATATGCAGCTTGCTGAATGTTCTGAGGTTCGACGTCGTGTGTTATATCGACGATTCGAAGGGTGGGACAGATCGAGAGCATGGTCCCCTTCATCAGTGCTGCGTATTGATCCCGGAGGCCAAAGTCCGTGAGAAGTGCTACAAGGGGAGAAGGTATCGACATAGCATGTGCGGTTGGGGTTCACCACAGAGTCTTTGAGGAATCACCCGTAAGGATAGTCACTGGGGGGAGCGCTCTGACCGGAGGCGCTCACTTCACGACGACACTCTTACCCTTCTTCGCTGACTGATATATTGCATCGACGATCTTCATGCGGTGGAGCGCCTCATCACCCGTGGATAAAACCGGATGCAACCCGCGAAGAGCCCCCACCCAATGCTTCAGCTCGTTATCGTATGATTTCCAATAGAGCGTTTGCGGAGTTTCGTGCGAGACCGGTGTAACGTTCACGAGGTTCCCGTGCATGCGTTTGAGAATACGGAAGGGATTCAGTGAGCCCCCGCCATCCGTTCCGAAACAATCGCAGTAGAAGAAGTCCGTTTCCGACTCGAGCGACCAACTCGATTCGATGGTCAATGTAGAGCCATTTCTCATCTTGATAAAAACAATCGACGAGTCTTCCACCCCCTTCGTGTTGTGGGAATAGTTCGCAGCAATCACTTCCTTGGATTCCGGGAATCCCATCAGCCAGAATGCCAGGTCGAACATGACAATCCCCAAGTCGAGAACGACTCCGCCTCCCGATTGTTCCTTTCTCGTCAGCCAGGGGCTCGCAGTCTTCAGTTTTCGAAGCCAACCTGCTTTCGCGTAGAAGATTTTTCCCAGTTCTCCTCCCTGGATCATGCTCTTGAGGATCATAGCATCGGGTCTGAACCGGTTGTTCATACCCACCATGACCTTGCGCTGATTCTTTTTTGCGGCATTCACGATCTTCAAAGCTTCTTCATAGGTTCGGGCCAGGGGTTTCTCCACAAGCACGTGTTTCTTTGCGTCGAGTGCTGAGACAGCAGCATCAAGGTGAGAGAAGGTCGATGTGCAGATGTCGACTCCATCGAGTTCCTCCTCCGACTTGAGCATCTCCTGGAGATCCGAGTAGTACCTCGGAATCTCGTACTTCTTCGCCACGAATTCGGCTTTGGATGCCTCCAGGTCACAGACGGCAACAATTTCAACTTCTGGAATCTTGGAGAGAATAGGAAGATGCACCGTCTGACCGACTGTTCCCAGTCCTACCACCGCAATCCGAGCTTTCTGCATAGCGACTTCCGTTCCTTTACGATGAGGTCAATTGGGGTGTGGCCGCATTCCGCCGCGAGAGGAGAAATTCCCGTACGACATCAGCGATACCTTCTGCATCGAGCTTCAGCATTCGATACAGTTCATTCGGCGTTCCATGGTCAACAAAATCATCTGGCAGGCCGTGGAGCTTCACAGCAATGTTGGAGAGCCCCAATTTGCTTATCGATTCGAGTATTCCGGAGCCGAACCCGCCTTGAATGACGTTGTCTTCGACCGTTACGATAGCATCGATCCGCAGCGCCAATAAGCGGATGAGCTCATCGTCAATCGGTTTCACAAAACGCATGTTAACAACCTCAGCTTCGATCCCCTCAGCCGCCAGGATCTCGGCGGCTTCTAGCGCGTATGGAACCACGTTCCCAACGGCAAGTACCGCCACGTTCTTGCCCCCGCGCAATGTCACTCCCCTGCCAATCTCGAGTTTCCGAAATCCAGGTCTAACGTCGACGCCAAGGGAGTTGCCCCGGGGATAACGCAACGCAATCGGTCCGTCCTTGTACTCAACGGCCGTGTACAACATATCGCGAAGTTCTTGCTCGTCCTTCGGGGCCATGACAACCATCCCCTGCACGCAACGCAAGTATGAGAGGTCCAGAGCGCCGTGATGCGTAGGCCCATCACCCCCGACAAGTCCGCCACGGTCAAGGACAAAAACCACGTGCAACTTCTGGATGGCACAATCATGGACGACCTGGTCAAAGGCACGCTGGAGAAACGTAGAATAGATGGCGGTGACCGGAACATAACCCTCGGTCGCCATTCCAGCAGCGAACGTCACTGCATGCTGTTCTGCGATGCCAACATCAAAGAACCGCTCGGGCATTTCTGTATGAAGAAGCGTCAACCCCGTTCCATCTGGCATGGCTGCAGTGATGCCAACAACTTTCGGATTCTGTCTGCAAATCTCAACCAACGCTTCGCCGAAGACCTTTGTATACGCAGGGAGTTCATCCGACTTCTTCGGAGAGATCCCGGTAATCTTGTCAAAGGGTGTCACACCATGCAGTCTTGTTGCCTCTTTTTCTGCAGGAGCGTATCCTTTGCCTTTCATCGTCCGAACATGGATCAAGATTGGGCCTTTGAGATCACGTACGTGCTGGAAGATTTCGACCAACTTGAATACGTTATGGCCGTTGAACGGGCCAAAATACCTGAACCCCAGCGCCTCGAACAACATACCTGGGGTTACAATCGCTTTGACCCCGCGTTCAACTTTTTGTGCAACGGACCGCAGGCGATCGCCAAAGACGTCTAGCTTGCCAGTCAGCTCCCAAACGTTTGTCTTGAACTTGTTATACGACGGATGCGTCAGGGCTTCGCTGAAGTAGCTATGCAACGACCAGAGCGTCGGCCGAACCGAGGAAAGTGAGACCATTTCGTTGTCATTGAGAACGACAATGAGGTCCTTTTTCAGAAGGCCGGCATTGTTCATTGCTTCGTATGCCATGCCGCCGGTGAGCGAACCATCACCGACGATCGCAACAACCTTGTAGTCCTCCCCATTGAAGTCCCTTGCAGTGGCGATGCCGAGCGCTGCAGAGATCGCCGTGCTGGCGTGTCCTGCGCCAAAGACATCATACTCGCTTTCAGTACGTTTCAGGAATCCACTCAACCCGTTCAGCTGCCGGATTGTGTTCATTCGATTTTTTCGCCCGGTGAGTATCTTGTGAGGATATGCTTGATGCCCGGTATCCCAGATGAGCTTGTCTCGCGGAGTCAGGAACGCATAGTGCAGGGCGACTGTCAGCTCCACCGTGCCGAGACCAGCTCCAAAATGCCCCCCCGTCTTTGACAAGGTGTCAATAAGGAATTCTCGCACCTCTGCGCAGACAGTCCGAAGATCTTTCAAGCCTAGTTTCCGGAGGTCCTCAGGATAGTCGATCTTGTCCAAAAACTCGAAATTGAAATGCGAATCGTTCATTCTTGATCCAAATCTGTGACCTCAAAATCCCCACCAACCGATTTTGCCAGTTTTCTAATCTTGAGCTCGGTCGCTTTAAGCTTCTCGCCACACTCTCGCGAGAGCTGAATGCCCTCTTCGTAAAGGCCCACCGCTTCGTCCAGTGAGACTTTGCCCTGCTCAAGTGACTCCACAATTACTTCGAGTCGCTTCAGCGAACTTTCAAACGACCCTTTATGCGCTTTTTTCGTTCCCATTATTGCACCTTTGTTACAACTTTTCCATCCTGGAGTTCAATCGTCGCTTCATCATTTCGTTTCAATGACTGCGCATGCGTCACAACCGACTCTCCCCTCCGCACAATCGCATATCCCCGCCTCATGATACTCCGAGGGCTCGCGGCCACGATTCTTTTCATCAGTGATTCAATGTCCTGAGCGGCCCTTTCGTAGCGATGTGCGATGTTCGTTCCAATAGACCGGTGGAGTTCGTCAACTCGCTGGACGAATTCGCGAATCATATCCTTCGGCCTGTTGAAAGCATAGCTTGAAACCAGGCTTCGAATCCGTTCCCGATTCGTTGCAATCATTTGTGCGAGCGCCTGTCGCATAGTATACTCATTGTTACGTATAAGTTCAAGAAGCTCAAGGCGATTCGGCACGATCATCTCTGCGGCCGCAGAGGGAGTAGGAGCACGCAAGTCTGCAACGAAGTCAGCGATGGTGAAATCGATTTCATGCCCCACTGCACTCACGACGGGGATCTCAGATGCAAAAATCGCTCTTGCGACAACCTCTTCGTTGAAAGCCCAGAGGTCTTCAAGCGATCCACCACCGCGCCCGACAACTATAACGTCCACTTTTCCGTACCGGTTCATTTCCCGAAGAGCCTGCGCTATCTCATCAGAAGCGCCCACACCCTGAACTCGAACAGGAGCGAGAATCACTTCGACACATGGGAACCTGCGAGCGAGAACCGTTCGCATGTCCTGCAGCGCGGCACCTGTCTCTGAGGTTATAACTCCAATTCTCGCGGGAAGCCCGGGCAAGGGACGCTTCCTGCTTTCATCAAACAGCCCTTCCCCCGCGAGCTTCTGCTTCAAGCGATCGAAGGCAATCTGCAGTTCGCCAATACCGACAGGCGTTAGCTGCTCGACGTCAATTTGGTAACTCCCACGTGGAGGATACACAGTGATCCCTCCGCGTGCGATCACTTTCATTCCGTCTTTTGGTGTGAAAACAAGGCTTGCCACCCGGCTTCTCCACATCGTCGCGGAAATCTGAGCCCCTTCATCCTTCAACGTGAAGTAGAGATGACCAGACGTATGGTGCTTGAAATTGGAGATTTCTCCCTGGATCCAGACCCTGGGAAATCGCTGCTCCAGAGACATCTTGATCTGGCGAGTGATTTCCGATACTGAGACGATTTGTTTTTCGGTTGACATATCTGGATTCCATTGAGGCCGCTTATCGGCAATATAGGAAACATTGCCGTACGTCGCACGGCTAAAGTTCCATTTTCCCAGCCGGTCGCCTGGATGAGATGGCCCCACAGTTGCTAACGCTCCATCCATCAGTGCGGCACTTTTTCGAGCTGCCTGATGTTTTAATTCTATTCCTTGCGCCCATCACTGGCGCCGAGGCTCAATCCTTGTCTTTAAAGTGAGTGATGGCTATATTCTTCAATCATCGTCAAAAGGAGAACCATGCAGATTGATGTTCTTGCCATCGGAGCGCATCCAGACGATATCGAGTTGGCCTGCGGAGGAACAATAGCCAAGCTGGTCAAGCAGGGCTACGGAATTGCCCTTGTTGACGTCACGCAGGGAGAACTCCTCGGGAAGGTGGGGA
>JACVXU010000016.1:0-4839 GCA_015661185.1 Bacteroidota bacterium | reverse complement strand
CTCCGGGCCCAGGAAGCCGAAGAAGCAGCCAGGATTCTGGGAGTCAAAACCAGGCGGAACTTACGGATCCCAGACGGCAATGTCGAGGTCAACAAGGCAAACGTTCAGAAGCTCGTCGTGCTTATACGGGAGCTCAAGCCGAAGATCTTGATTATTCCGCATTCAATCGAGAGGCACCCCGACCATGTCCACACTCATCATCTATGCAAGGAAGCGTGGTACTATGCCGGTCTCCAAAAACTGAAGTCCACAAATCACGGCGCGAAGCAATCAGCACATCGCCCCCATCATTATTTCGAGTTCATGCAATGGCACGAGTTCGAGTCTTCCTTCATCGTAGACATATCCGACTCGTACGACACGAAGATGAATGCAATCCGGGCCCACATGTCTCAGTTCTTCAATCCTCTCAGCAAAGATCCGGAGACGAAACTCAGCGCCCCCGAGTTTCTTGAGACAATCGAAACCCGCGCGAAGTACTACGGGCAGAGAATCGGAGTGAAGTACGGAGAGCCTTTCCTGACCCAGTATTCCCTCGGCATCAAAGACGTGTTCGATCTCATCATTCACAAACGGTGAGAATCCGTACACGTTTATTTAAAACTTCGGACAGATGCTATTTCGTCTCAGCCGGGGACACGTCCTTTCCAAACTTGTAGAACAAACTCGGCACGACGATCATATTTAATGCGGTGGAGGTCAATAAGCCGCCGAGGATCACAACAGCCATCGGCGCTTCGATCTCTTTTCCTGGTTCGCCCCCTCCGAGTGCGAGAGGAACGAGGGCAAGTCCGGCTGTTAATGCCGTCATCAATATCGGGCTCAGTCGCTCCAGCGAACCCTGGACTATCGCCTCCGTAAACTCCATCCCTTCGTCCAACAAGTGCCTGTAGTGTGAGATCATGAGTATTCCGTTCCGCGTGGCGATCCCAAACAGCGTGATGAATCCCACAAGCGATGCGACGCTGATGATTCCGTCTGTCAGATACACCGACCACACTCCCCCGATGAGTGCGAGCGGGAGGTTGATCAGGATGAAGAGTGCCGGTTTGATCGCCCCGAACTGGAAATAGAGGATCAGGAAGATGATGGACAAGGACACGAGGCTCAGCAGGGCAATAGTTCTTGTCGCTTCCTGTTCGCTTTCAAACTGGCCTCCGAACTCAACATAGTATCCCTGCGAGAACTTGATTTGTTTTTCGATGTTACCTTTCATTTCATCGACGACGCTGCGCAGATCTCTCCCCGAGACATTTGCCTGAACGACAATCTTCCGCTGAACGTTTTCGCGGCTGATCCGATTGGGACCCTTTTCGTTGACGACTTCTGCAAGCTGAACCAAAGGGACCTTTGCCCCGGAAGGAGTATCGAACAGTGCATTTCGGATCTTGTGAATATTGCCGCGGTTCGACTCATTGAAGCGGACAACTAGATCAAACGTGTTCTGCCCTTCGCGGATCTCCGTTACCGCTTCGCCGTTGAATGCAATGTCAATAGCTTCAGCCAGCTCGCCGACGGTAATTCCGTAACGAGCCATGGCCATTCGATTGAATTTTATCTTCGTCTGCGGCACCTCGACTTCCTCGTCGACCGCGACATCAACCGCACCCTGGACCTTCTGCATTTCCGACTTTGCCATCTGGGAATACATCCGTAGCTGCTGCAAGTCGCTTCCGAATATCTTAACCGCAATATTGGCACGTGTCCCGGAAAGCATGTGATCAATCCGATGACCTATTGGCTGACCGATTGTGACGTTTGTTCCGGGCAGGGCAGACAGCGATTTTCTCAGCTTGCCAATAAATTCCTCCTTGCTTTCGCCGTCCAATTCAAACCGAACATCGAGCTCGGCCCCGTTCACACCTTGGGCGTGTTCATCCAATTCAGCTCTTCCGGTTCGACGGGCAGTAGATTTCACCTCCGGATGCGAAAGGATGATCTCTTCAGCTAGATTTCCAATTTTGTTCGATTCATCGAGCGATGTTCCGGGAAGAGTCACGAGACTTAACGTCAAGGATCCTTCGTTGAATTCCGGCAGGAATGATCTACCCAAAAAGGGGATGACGGCGATGGTGAGCAGGAGCACAAAGAACGAAGAAAGCAACACAGCATTGGGGTTATGAAGAATGAAGGACAATGTGCGCTTGTAGAACTTTTTGAGATTGCCAACCAACCAGGCGTCTCCTTGCTTCTTCATGAACGTTGCGTGCGGCAACAAATAATAGGAAAGCACGGGCGTAACGGTTAATGCCACCAGAAGGGAGGCAAGGATGGAGGTGACGTAGGCATATCCCATGGGTCGGAGCAGCCTTCCTTCCACTCCGCTCAGCAAGAAAAGAGGCAGGAACACAATGATAATGATCAGTGTAGTATTCACCATCGGAGCCCGTATTTCCTTCGACGCCTCATAGATGACGAGGAAGGAGTCTCTTCTTTCACCGTCGCTCCTGAGATTGTTTTCTTTCAGTCTTCGGAAAACATTTTCGACATAGATAATCGCATCATCGACAAGCGCGCCGATGGCAATCGCAATCCCTCCGAGCGTCATGGTATTGATCATGATGCCGAACCACTCAAAGACGATAATCGTCACAATGATCGAAAGAGGAATGGCAAGGACGGATATGAACGTTGTTCTGAAATTCCATAAGAACAGGAAGATCACGGCGACAACGAGAAGAGCCCCATCGCGAAGGGCGGAAAGAACGTTGTTAATGGAGACAGTGATGAAATCCGACTGCTTGAAAATGTTTGAGTTGACGACCACCCCCGGAGGGAGGGTTTTCTGAATTTCGGCAAGAGACGCCTCGATTCTTCGGGTCAACTCAAGGGTGTTCGTTTGCGGCTGCTTCTGAACGGTGAGGATTACCGCCGGTTTTGCGTTGGCGGATCCGTCGCCGATCTTTATTGCTGGTCCAATCAAAACATCAGCAATATCTTTTATCAGAATTGGAACCCGGGCGCGGACCGCTACGACGCTGTTCTTGATATCCTCAATCCGTTGCACTCGCCCGATTCCCCGGATCAAGTATTCGCTGCCAGAGTCCATGTACGCACCGCCTGAAGAATTCTCATTTGATTCTTCCGCGGCCTTCATCACTTTGTTCAGCGGGATATTGTACGAGGAGAGCTTTTCCGGCGAGATGAGTATCTGGTATTGCTTTACCGCTCCCCCGATGGGAATCACCTGGGAAACGCCGCTGATAGAAAGCAGACGCCTCCGGAGTTCAAAATCGGCAATCGTCCGCAGATCCATCTCGGTCAGATGGCGCGGGTTATTTTGTTCGTCAATACTGAGGCTGATAAGCATAATCTCTCCCATGATGGAAGAGATGGGAGCAAGCACAGGATTGTCGACGCCTTTCGGAAGAGTCGTTGCAGCGGTCTGGATTTTCTCGTTCACGATTTGCCTCGCGAGAAATATGTCGGTTCCCCAATCGAACTCGACCCAAACGATAGAT
This sequence comes from Bacteroidota bacterium, assembly GCA_015661185.1. Classification (GTDB taxonomy): domain Bacteria; phylum Bacteroidota; class Ignavibacteria; order UBA10030; family UBA10030; genus UBA9647. The sequence continues at coordinate 1,378 of JACVXU010000016.1, read as the reverse complement.
ATTCCGGCGGCGCTGGACGAACGGACACGCCTTACATCGGTCGCCCCGTTCACAGCAGATTCAATCGGAAACGTCACGAGCGTTTCTACTTCCTCCGAGGCCATTCCATGCGCCTCCGTGATGATCGTGACGGTTGGCGCCGTGAGATCAGGGAAGACATCAACCGGCATCTCGATGGCAATGAATGTGCCCACGATAAGCAGAATGATTGTGATGATGAGGACGATCAGTCTTTTCTGCAGTGAAAACTGGATAAGCTTGTCAAACATAGGGTCCTCAATGCGTTCTTAGTGGACGTGACCTTGGCCGATCGCAGATTCGGGTGAGAGAGCCGCTAGCCTTACTTGATAGGCTCCTTTTGTAACAACACGTTCTCCCTCTTTTAAACCCTCAAAGACCTGGATAAACCCACCATCGGTGATCCCGGTTTTGAGTATCCTCTTTTCAAACCCTTCGCCCTCAACCTGGACATAGACGGTATGCATAGCATCTTCATCCACAATAGCGCTTTCCGGAATTGAAAGTGACTGTTGGCGGGTACCCGTTTTTATGAACACTTCTGCATACATGCCAACTTTGATCTTGTTTTGAGGATTGTCGAACTCAAAGTACACGGGGACAGACCTGCTTTCGCCGTTCAAACTCGATCCGACCGAGATCTTTTTTCCGTTGAGTCTACTCACACGTAATTCCTTGTCATATCCCTCAATCCTGAATGCAGCGTCGTCAGCATTGTGAGCATCTTCGAATTTGCTCGCTGGAACGTTTGCCCTGAGAATCAGTCTTCTCGGATCGATGATCGAGATGAGTTCCTGTCCGCTGTTGATCTGGCTCCCCAAGTTGACCGAGATGGACTCGACAAAACCATCAATCGGCGAAACGATTGAGTAGCCGTTCTCGGTGAATCGAATCTGGTCGGTAAGAGAGTTGTAGCTCGCTTGTTTCGATTCAAAGTCGAACTTCGCTTCGTCGAATCGCTTTTGTGCTACCGCCTTTTTCTCGAACAACCCCTGTACTCTGTCATACTCGGCTTTCGCGAGCAGATAATCACTTTTGATCCTGTGTATGTTCGCACCCGCGTCGGCTGATGGAGAGATATTGAACAATCCTTCGCCTCGTTTCACAAACGCGCCGAGTGATGGAAACCCGCCATTGTTTTTCGCCAGGAGGATTCCGGCCACCGGCGATACTACCTTGGAGTACAATTCCGACTTGGCAATTATTTCGCCGGTAGCGGGGATGGATGATTGCAGGCTTCGCTTGATCACGGGGGCAGTCGCAAAGTCAATTTTCCACTGCTGTTCTTTTAGGAATGAAATGAGGGGAGGCGCCTTCTCTTCATCCGCGTGAGGCACTTCAGTCGCCAAGGCATACACTA
>JACVXU010000400.1 GCA_015661185.1 Bacteroidota bacterium | reverse complement strand
CCAGACGAAGTCACAAAAATACCGTTTGAGAGACTTACCGACATTGAAGCACCAGCGCTGGTCGTTCTTTCCAATCAATACGGTCAGGGCATCGGTCTTTCAACGCTTCACGCGCTCGTGCTTCGCGCCAACGGTACGTCGGACGTTTTTCTGAACGCCTGGTTTTCGGAGCGCAGGGCGGCGAAGTTCTTCAGCGAATTCGCATTCGTGGGGTCAGTTCTTTCACTTCGGGCTGGGATAACTTCTCCGCGGTGACGGACTTGGGCGGGATTAAAACCTTGCTCTGAAGCCGAGGGAGAGCGAGTACATCATCGTGTAGCTGCCCGGATTGAGGCTGATTTCCTGATTCGTCACATCGAACATCGCCACGAACAAGAGGTACGTGGACAATCCCTGCTGCCAGCCTGCTCCGACCGTCTGAGACTTCAAATAGAAGACTTCCTGTCCTGAGAATCCCGTGCTGGATTGGATCGTCCGCTCGTCAGCCGAAAATCCTGCCCCCGCTTTCAACGAGACAAAATTCTCTGCGTCACCAAGATATCTTCGGAGCGTGACACTTGCCGACTTCGTGATCCCGGCATCGTTGGGAATGAAATAAGGTCGGACGGAAATCCAATAACTGCCAGAGTACAAGCCAATCGATCCGGTGTAGATGGTGACAGACGACGCAGGGCCAAAGTACAGATGCCGCAATCCGACCGATGCTTCATAACTCGAAGGGAGTCTTGTGTAGAGTTCTGCGCCGGCCCTGTGGCGGGGGTAGAGATCGCTGGTCGAGTAGCCGTAGTTCAGGTAGGCGTAAATCCCATCGGTGAGTCTTGGATAGAGGTCGGTTTCAACCTGGATGCCGCGTGCTCCAAATCGGCTGGCAACGTTCAGCCGGGCGAAGAGGGAGCCGTACGCGGTTCGACGCGTCAGTTCGAGGAACGCGGAGTTCATAGGTCCGTAGGTGTCCGAGAATCGATCAATTGCGTAGCTCATGCCGATTCCGGACTTCATCGCGGTGGATTTGAAACTGGCACGCAGCGCGGGAATATCGCCCAAGGATGGATTGAGGTCCTCGAGCAAATTGAGGACGAGGAGCGCTTCGTTTTCACGTCCAAGCCCTTTGAGGGCACGGACTTTTCTCACGAGGAACTCTTCCCCGCTGGGGTACGAGCGCAGGGCCCGGTCGGCGGTTTCAAGCGCCGTGCCGAATCTCTCGCCCCATAACTCAACGTCCGCCAGTGCCGTGAGAGCGTCCCTGTGAACAGGGATCTCTGAGAGCACTTTCTGAAACTCTCCTCTCGCCTCGTCCCACTTCTGATCCCAGGCGTAGGTGCGGCCCAGCAGCACCCGCGCGTCGCTATAGGAAGCGCTTCGCCTCAAAATGGCAGCGCACAGTTGCCTAGCTTCTTCGCGTTGGCCTTCGAAAGCTCTTTGGCGGGCGAGGGCAAACAGGTCGTCGATGGGAAGTTTGAGAGTATCGATCTGAGCTGCTCCGGACTGGCAGAATAAGAGGGCCAGGATGACGCCTGTGATCAACCTCATGGTTGCCCCCCGGATCGTCGTGGATAAGAAAGATGCAAGAATGTCCTTAGCAATAATTGGCAAAATACGGTTCAAAATCAACGCCTGTAAATGAAAAATCCCGGCGAGTGATCAACCAAGACACCGGACTCTCTGGTTGTACCCTCGTCGGGATTTCGTTCCTGCTGGCCTTGATGCCGTTAGCGGGTCCGGACTCTGATGCTCCCGAGCCCTGAGCCGATTTTCAGAGTCAACGAATACTCGCTCCTCGCGTATTGTTCGTTCTCGTACGTGTTCTTTTTGGTTTTCTCGAATGAGTCATCGACATCCACACTGGAGAACCAGCTGTCTTCGGTCACAATTCTGGCTGGAATTTCTTTGGGGATGTACACCGTGATGGTACCAAGCCCGACTTCCACATCGGCATACGCTTTCTGGCGGAGCTTGCCGGAGAAATCCAGTGAGTAGGCCCCAACACCACCGCTGAACTTGAGCTTGCGGAAATTCAGGTTCGAAAGCTGACTCGCCGAAAACTTACTGACTCCTGATTCAATCGTAATCGATTCACACACAATTGGATTTGGTGCCTCACAGCGAAGTTCAGCAGAGCTGGCGCCAGCAGACACCTTCAGGCTCTTCACCTGCAACCCCGTGAGGTCAAAGTCGCCTTTGCCCGCACCCACGCCAATCTTGAATGTAAGCGGGACAGCGTCGGTAAAGCGCGCGGTCAACTCCCGATCGTCAGAGTCGCCATGACTGCTCTTCATTTCCTCCCACGAGATAGAGGTGGTTTCTCGACGACGATGTTTCTTGTCGTCGCTCAGGTTGATGTCAAGTTCGCCGCGATCGCCTGAGATTTCGTAGAACATCTCGAGCTGGCGTTTGTCGTCATCATTGCGCCGGTATTCAGCGGCAACGATTTTCTCCCTGTTGCCTTTCAAGATTATCAGGGTTCCGAACGAAACATCAAGATTCACAATGACCTCGCGCTCGGAGGTCCGGGAAATCTCCCGACGGAGTACTTCTTGCTGAGGAACGGCCGCCGCGCCTACCGTCATCAGGAGGAAGAGGGCCGCCGCAATCACTATTCGATGTTTATCGGATGGTTTCATCTCATTCTGGTGGCAATGATGCTCCCCATGATTACGTAAGCGCTAACTGAGAGTTGCAGAAGAAAGGTCAATAGTGACGAAGGCGGTCTTTGAGAAACTTGTTGAGCATTTCTCGAGCACGGAAGATATGGGCCTTTACGGTGCCCAACGGAAGTTTGAGAATTGTGGCGATTTCCTGGTACTCTTTCTCTTCAACATGCCGTAAGTGTATGACATGCCGATACTTCGCGGGGAGGGAGTTGATTGCATCGTCGAGCAGTTTTCTACGCTGCCTGTCAATGATCTCCTGGTCGGGTTCATAGGTTGAATCAGGAAGCTCGTACGTG
>JACVXU010000015.1 GCA_015661185.1 Bacteroidota bacterium | reverse complement strand
CGTGCACAATAACATAATCGCCGAGCGCCACATCCGGTGTCCATTCCAGACACACCCTTTTCTGAATTCCGCCGAAGCTCACGACTCCCATCATGGGTTGCACACTGGTATCAAAACTCAGGACTTTGCCGGGAATTGCCAGACACATACGCTCCTCCGTCAGATATTGCTTGGGTGTTCTGGATCAGTTTTGGAGATAGCCACGCCTGATTCGATCACAATCGTATCACCGATCTTTGCGTCCATCAGGAAGGTCAATGGAACCCTGAGGAAGGCTCCACGAACGTTCACTTTCCCTATCGTCATCCCTTCGTGTACGTAGATCTCTTCGATTTGTCCCGAGATGAGGTTCATTCGGCTCCCTCCTTCACAAATTCATTATCCACACGGTGTCGGCCGCTGTTCATGGCTCGGGCCGCGTAGATTTGCCCCAGAGAAATACCTCCATCGTTCGGCGGTACCCGTTGATGCCAGTAAGGCTGAAATCCCGAAGAACGCAAGCGGTGGACAGCACGCTCGGTGAGATACCTGTTTTGGAAACACCCGCCGGTGAGAACGACACGCTTGAGCCCCGCCTCACGCACAACGTCCACAAGAGCTTCCACAAGCGCATTATGGAATTTTTTTGATATAAGAGATGCTGCCACGCATCTTTGACCATCTGGGACCAATCGACAACATACAAGGGACGCACTGCTGGGCTTCGACCCGCGTTCTGCGCCCCGGTTCCCTCGTCAAGAGATCTCTGGACGGCGCATCGATACGTCTGCTCTGAGGCTTCTCCGATCAGAGCGAACTCGAGCTCCATCGCTGCTTGCCCCTCAAAGCTATTGCGGTGGCGGAGGCCCATGATTGACGCAATCCCATCAAAGAGCCTACCCGCACTCGAGGTCCAGGGAGCTTGAACTCCATTCTTCAGCATCTGGAGGACTATACTCAATTCTGCGACCGAGAACTCGGACATCGGGGCCAGATCCCTTTCTCGGAGCACATCTTCTCCGAATACCTCGTAGAGAAGACCAGCCGCAGTCCTGCGAGGCTCCTTAATGGCCTTTTCTCCACCCGGGAGCCGGAATGCTTTGAAGGCGGCGAACCGCTCGAATCCTGCCCCCCTCGTGATCAGGAACTCGCCACCCCAGACAGTTCCATCAGTCCCGTATCCCGTTCCATCCCACGAAACCCCGAGCACTTCGCCCTCAATTTGGTTTTCTGCCATGCACGATAACACGTGCGCATGATGGTGCTGGACTTCAAGCACATCCCGACCGGTGCTGCGGGCCTCCACCGAGGAAAAGTAGTCTGGATGCATGTCACAAACCATCAATGTTGGCTTCACACCAAACATACTCTGAAGATCAGCATTCACTTTCCGAAATGCTTCGAGCGATTGATGTGTCTCCAGATCACCAATATGCTGACTGATAAATGCGTTTCCCTCGACCGCAATTGCGACGGTGTTCTTCAGGTGTGCTCCGACAGCGAGGACCGGTGCGCCGCCGGCGCCGCGCAATTGGATCGGGAGAGGCGCATATCCCCTCGATCTGCGTATCACGAGCTCTCTTCCCATGAGGACCCGGACGATCGAATCATCGATGTGTCTGACGATCGGACGGTTGTGGACGAAAAAGAGGTCAGCAATTCCGTTCAGCCGTTTGAGTGCATCGCGCTCGTCGATGCAAATTGGTTCATCGGAGAGATTGCCGCTTGTCGCCACAACAGGATGCCCCAATTCCCTCATGAGAAGGTGATGCAGTGGCGTGTAGGGAAGCATGATTCCGAGGTTCGGGTTTTGGGGCGCGAGAGCTTTTGCCAGGCCGAGAATCGACAGTTGCTTCCCGTAGAGCTCCCTGTTATCCTTTCTCTGAAGCAAAACGATCGGACATTCAGGCGAAAGGAGGAGGCGTTTCTCGAAGTCCGAAACAGAGCATTCTTCTTCAACCATTTCGAGCGACGGGAACATCAAGGCAAAGGGTTTCTCCTCCCGATGTTTCCTTTCACGCAACCGATGGACCGCCTCTTCATCGCGCGCATCAACCAGCAGGTGAAAGCCGCCGAGCCCCTTCATCGCAACGATCGCACCATCCCGGATCGCTTTTGTCGCACCCAGGAGCGCCTCTTGATGGTGACACAAACTTTTTCCTTGTCCGTCCCAAAGTTCCAGGTGCGGTCCACATGCAGGGCATGCAGTAGGCTGGGCGTGGAACCTTCTATCCGTAGGGTCATCATATTCCCTCTGGCACTCCTGGCACATGACGAATCGTTTCATCGAAGTGTTCGGGCGATCATAGGGGAGCGATTCGATGATGGAGAAGCGAGGTCCGCAATTCGTGCAGTTTGTGAAAGGATAAAGGTAGCGGCGATTGTTGGGGTCGAGGATGTCCGCCAGGCAATCGGGACACGTTGCGATGTCGGGGAGAACGAGGGCGGTCTTTGGTCCTGTGCTTTCGCTTTCTCGTATCTCAAATGATGTAAATCCGACAGGATCGAGGAATGAGAACTCAAGGCTCTGGATGAACGCCCGGGATGGTTTCTCCTGTTGCAGGCGAAGCAGGAATTGATCGAGAACATCCTTGTTGCCCTCGACTTCGCTGAAGACACCCTGGGCAGTATTCGAAACCCATCCCGATAATTTCAGATCTGAGGCGAGACGGTACACAAAGGGGCGAAATCCCACGCCTTGCACAGCGCCCCGGATGCTTACCTTCAGTCTGAGATTTGATTCTTCTGCTCGATATGGAGTTGGTCTGTTCAACTAGATCACCGAGCGGCGATGAGCAGGAAATCCCCGATGCAGTCCGATACCGGAAGCATACTCCAGGACCTCGGCATGTTCCCTTCTCGTGATCATTCTGCTCAGTTGATCGTATCGAAGTGCCCGATATGATGGCCGGTATTGATCCATGATGTTGATGTATGAATCGATGGAGATCTTCTGAACGACGAAATCCAGGACCGCGTGCGAGCCTGCAAGCCCATTCGGTAGAACCAGGTGACGGATCAACAATCCCCGCTTCGCAATTCCCCGATCATCCATAACGAGATCCCCCACCTGGCGGTGCATTTCCTTTACAGCAAGGCGAACGAGATCCCAATACTCCGGGCCACCTGAGAACTTTCGAGCGATTTCACTGTCAGAATACTTGATATCCGGCATATAGATATCGACCACATCCTCAAGGAGCCTCAGCGTCTGAGTAGACTCATATCCTCCGCAGTTGTAGACAATCGGGATAGAGAGTCCACCTTCGGACGCCAGGGCCAAAGCTCCGACAATCTGGGGCGTCATGTGCGTCGGTGTCACCAGATTGATATTGTGACATCCGCTTTTCTGCAGGCGAAGCAGGATTTCGGCCAGATCGCGTTCAGATACCCGCCTCCCCAAGCGCATCTGGCTTACGTCATAATTCTGGCAGAATGTGCATTTGAGATTGCAGGAAGTGAAGAAAACCGTTCCTGAGCCCCGCCCCCCTGTCAGGGGAGCCTCTTCTCCGTAGTGGGGCCCAGCACTCGAAATCATCACATCCGAGGTTGACCGACACACGCCGTATCTGCCTTCCAGACGCTGAGCACCGCACTCGTGCGGACACAATACACATTCACGCATCAGCTCTTTGAGCGCCCCGGCTCGGTTCCTGAGCTCTTCCCTCGTCAACCGCGCCCTATAGGCCGGTAAGACGTCAGAGCGTATGTCACGAAGCTCCTTCTGCATACGTGCCTCTGCATGCGTCCCACCTCAGGACTGCAGGTTCTGTTCAAGCCAGGAACACCAGTCGGGAATTCCCGACTTTGTCGTGCACGATGTTTCAAAAATCTTTAGTGATGGATTGATACTAAGCGCGTTCCCCTTCAGGACGGTCATCTCGCAATTGACATACGGAAGGAGATCAATCTTGTTGATGATCAGCGCCGAGGCGCGTTGAAACATCCCGGGATACTTCAACGGCTTGTCATCCCCTTCTGTCGTGCTCGCCACGACCACCTTCATGGCTTCACCCAGGTCGTAGTTCGAAGGACACACCAGGTTTCCCACGTTTTCGATGATGAGGAGCTTGACGCCAGCCAAATCCAGATTGACAAGTGCATCTTCGACGAGTTTCGCTTCGAGATGGCATCCACCATTCGTGACGATCTGTACAACCGGGGTGTCGTAGCGTGCGATGCGCTGCGCGTCGAAGTCGGTTTGCACATCACCTTCGATGACAGCCACCTTTACGCGATGATTGAAGTACTCCAGCGTCCGCTCCAGAATGCTCGTCTTGCCAGAGCCCGGTGAACTCACCAGGTTGATGACGAATATCTGTTTGGATGAGAACAGGGCCCGATTGCGGCGCGCGATCTCATCATTCTTCTCCAACACTTTCCGTTCTACGGTAATGATACTCATGATGTTTTTTCTTTTTTGTCGTCCAATTCGATTTCTGTCAGTTGAAGTTCTCTGCCCGCCACCACGTTCGTATCGACCCCTCCGCATTCAGGGCAAACCACAATGCCGATATCATTGACGAATGTCTTCTGACACGAATTGCACCGAACACTAAATGGAATGTGCTCGATTTCCAGTCGAGCATTGGCGAGGGGAGTCTCTGCCGAGATTGCGCAGAAGCAGAAATCCAACGAATCCGCCACAATACCGGAGAGCGTTCCAATCTTCAGCCTTACGATGCGCACATCCTCCAACTCGTCCCGTGGCACGCTCTTGTGGATGATCTCTACGATGTTCTCGGCGAATGATAGCTCGTGCACGTTCAAGAATCTTCTTGTGAGGCTATTCGACTTTTCAACTACACACGCTTCCAAAGATAATATGGCTTTCGTCGCCTAAAAGCCAGCCCTCTGCTTCTGGCATGCATCAGGCTATTCCTTCTGTAAGGCCGGGCATTAACAATGATGACCGCTATTTCCCACAAACCTCGTGGAAACAGATAGCGGTCATCTCACAACAACATCGCCTGGGGCAGACAGCTGGTCCCTGCAAATGCCGTCAAATACCAGTGCCTACGAATTATCCCCTTTTTTCCATAGGGACAAAATCGCGGGCGTCGTATCCAAGGTATACCTGGCGCGGACGTGCAATCTTCTGATCGGAATCTAACAATAACTCCTCCCACTGGGCCAGCCATCCAGACGTGCGCGGGATAGCGAACAACACCGTGAAGACTTCCGAAGGGAATCCCAGTGCTTCGTAGATGATACCAGAGTAGAAATCGACGTTTGGATAGAGTTTCCGTTTGACGAAATAATCGTCCTGCAGCGCGATTCGCTCGAGCTCAATGGCGATGTCGAGCAACGGATTCCGACCGGTCACTTCGAACACCTTGTCCGCTGTCTCCTTGATGATTTTGGCGCGTGGATCGTAGTTCTTGTAGATCCGATGGCCGAATCCCATCAACCGGCCCCCCTCGCCCGATTTCACTTTGTTCACGAACTCTGGCACTTTGTCTTTCGAGCCGATTTCCCGCAACATGCGGAGAACTTGCTCGTTTGCACCACCGTGCAGCGGTCCATACAGCGCCGCAGCCGCACCAGCCATCGAAACGAAGGGATCCGCCTGCGAACTTCCAACGCTGCGCATGACATTTGCACTGCAGTTCTGCTCGTGGTCAGCGTGAAGAATGAAAAGGACATCGAGTGCGTGCTCCAATATGGGATTCACTTTGTACTTCGGCTCCGTCATCTTGAAGAGCATGCTCAGGAAATTCCCAGGATAGCTCAGATCGTTGTCGGGATACACATACGGCTGACCCAGGTGGTGTCGGTAAGCGAATGCCGCGATGGTCGGAATCTTGCCGATGAGGCGATAAATCTGGAGCTTTCGGGCTTCAGCATCAAACAGGTTTTTTGAATCGGGATAGAACGTGGACAATGCCGCAAGCGTGCTCACCAGCATGCCCATCGGGTGTGCATCATAGTTGAATCCATCCATGAATTTCTTGATGTTTTCATGGATCAATGTGTGGTGCGTGACGTTGTAGGTCCAATCGTCAAGCTGGGATTTCGTCGGCAACTCGCCGTGGAGCAAAAGGTAGGCAACCTCGAGGTACGTGCATTTACCAGCAAGCTGCTCGATTGGATAACCGCGATAACGCAGGATTCCTTTGTCGCCATCGATGTACGTGATCTTGCTATGGCACGATGCCGTATTCATGAAAGCAGGATCATACGTCATCATTCCGAAGTCGTCATCCTTCACCTTGATCTGGCGAAGATCGATGGCCTTGATAGTGTCGTTCGTGATAGGCACCGTGTATTCTTTGTTGGTGCGGCTGTCTTTGATCAGAAGGGTGTCAGGCATTTTGTAATTCCTCCTATGCAGGTGAGTTGTGATGCATCTTCAGACTCGGAATTAGTTCAGGATCAGAATCTCTGTCGACTCTACTTGTTCGAATCTAGCGATTATCTGGCCGCGCATACAGCACGTCAAGACCGGTGGCTCCAACCGGGATTTGAAAGACGCCGCCGACGGCGATCTCCAGGGGCCAAATCAGACGAGTTTTCCCAAATGCGATAACAAGTTTGCATTGAGATTTGTTCAATTTTCGTGCCATCCGCAACGTCGTAAATGCACAGAAAAAATATACGGTGCGACCGATTTGCAGACTTTGTTCCCAACGATGACAGAAATCGGCGATCCCTTCCCACAATTGGTAACTGCAACATCATTTGCGGACAGGTTGTCTACGTGAAGGAGACGGAAGGGTCGATGTGCAGGAGAACACACAGAGCGGAGCGGCCGAGGCCGACAACCTCAATTCAAATGCGATTGACAGGTTTCAGTGCATTTCCTTTTTCAGGAATTCGACTGGATGGATCCCGTACTCGCTGACTTTTCCTCCCATGTTTGTCTCTATCAGGTTGTTGAAATTCTAAGTTCAAGGACAAAGATGAACCGCAAAGGGCGCCAAATGTTTGGAATTATGTAGAATCAAAATATCTCATTCTTGTCTTGGCCCTTCTTGCGTGCGTGCTTGCCCCGAACTTCTTTCTTCGGGGACGGTTCGTTTTTCCTAGTAGATGTGCGGGATGAACATTTTTGTTTCCTGCATATAGGTAGTGTACTCCGATCCGAACCTATCGACCATTTCTTTCTCCTCCCGACGGGCCGTGGCGAGTATCGCGCCAACATTGACCAGCGCAAGCAAAGCTCCGATCCCAGACAACTGTTTGAACAAAACCCCAAACCCGAGCAGAATCAGGGAGGCATAGAGGGGATGGCGGATGTATCTGTAGGCACCGACCTTCACGAGCAACGTCGTGTTTTCGAACTGACCCTCCGGTTTCCCGACGACTCTCAAAAGGCGGAATCCCTCGACCGCCTGTACAATGGAACCGATCAGCAAAACCCAGGAAACAAGCTGGTGCCATGAGAATGGTTCATCGAACCAGTAGCGCCAGTTGAGGAGAACGAGAATCAAGATACTCTCGAACGAAAAGAACCGATAGGCGCCGTGATAGCGGCCAGCCTTGAGGGATACTCTCCACGTGATGACTAAGAGAGAGACAGTTCCGACCGAAAGAAGTGCAATCTCAATGGCATTCATAGACACACCGAACTATTGTATAGGTCCCGAGGTGCATGATCTGCTAATGCGCAGTGGACGTTGAATCTGCATTGCGTGACGGATATTTCCCGATGAGCTTCCAGACCCATCGATGAAATCGATGGAAGGATCCGACGGGCTCGGCGAACATCATTATGCATTGTCCGTGCACAGCGCTTATTCCGTTCTTATCACAGAAGCGGATCGCCGTATATGATTCCGATCCTTGCTGCAACCAGACGAGCTTGATGCCTGCTTCAAGAGCCTGAGGCAGCACTTGTTCAGTTTGAATGGGGGGCACACATATCACTACTCCGCCTACCTTCTCAGGAAGCGCACTGAAGCTAGGAAAGCATGGGTCGCCTTCAACCGTCCTTGCTTCTGGATGAAGGGGGAACACCTTGTATCCATTCTGCCTCAGCGTCTTGTATATCGTGTTGCCGAATTTCTTCCCTGTTCTCGAAACGCCGACGACAGCCAGGGAACGCTGCGACATGAAGTCATAGATTTCGGTTTGCGATGTGTTCACGGATGGGACCTCCAATAGTTTATTGTTCAGTGTTTCATCGTTTCGCTTCCAGCGTTTTCAACATGCGCTCTGCTCGGAAAACCTCGTGGCAAGGTACCATTATTTTCACTTCGTTGATAATGTGACCATCGTACTCACCCGAAGCCCTGAAGAAGGTATAGTCAGGACCACCGCCAGAAATCGGGCTCGCCTTCCGCGAGTAGAGAAATGGACGCAAGCCCTCCTGTTCGAGACAACGACGCACGTATTGCACAGCGACTTCGTCGCTGACTCCGTAGATCCGGGCCATCCCCTTGGCGTTGGAGGAACAAATGCTTCTCACAGCAAGGTGGACGCACTCGCTCACAGCCCCGACATATACTGCTCAAACACTCGACGGAAGTGAAACCCGTAAATAGAGAATGTAATGGCGAGCGGGAACATTCGAGGTCGATTGAAGAGAGACCAGAAGAACAGCCTCCAGTAATACACTCTTTCTTTCCCCACGATCCCGAGGATGAATACCGATTTCACGAGCGCCTTCACATAGTGAGATTGGAACCGGAAGGGTCGCCCCTCAATCGGTTTATAGTCCTTGAGGAACCTTTTCACCCGCTTGTAGTAATCCTTTGGAGAGTATATCTGATTCAGAACCTTATGATACCCTTCCATCAGTGTCTGGATGTCCATTCGTGGGAGGAAGTTCATGGAGAAATCAGTGTTGTTGCCAGAGAACGCGCTTAGAATTCGCCCTTCACCCAGCAGTCTTTTGTGCAAGCGGGTTCCCGGCGGAGCATTCAGAAGTCCGACCATCGCCGTGACGATGTTGGTTTCCTGTATGAATTGGATCAACCGTTCGAAAATCGTCGACGGATCCTGATCGAACCCGACGATGAAGCCCCCTTGCACTTCCAGTCCAAATTCCTGCAACTTCTTCACAGATCCAACGAGGTCGCGATTGTTGTTCGGGACTTTCTTGCATTCGACCAGGCTCTCTTCGTTGGGGGACTCGATACCGACAAACACCGTGTCAAACCCGGCTCGAGTCATCAAGCGCATGAGTTCCTCGTCGTCCGCAAGGTTGATGGAAGCCTCCGTGTTGAAGTTGAACGGATGGTTGTGGCTCTTCATCCACTCGACAATCGACGGAAGTATCTCCTTCCTGAGCTTTTCCTTATTACCGATGAAGTTGTCATCGACAAAAAACACCCCACCCCTCCACCCACGATTGTAGAGTGCGTCCAACTCGGCTGACACCTGCTCTTTTGTCTTCGTACGTGGTACACGTCCGTACAGGACCGTGATGTCGCAGAACTCGCAATCGTACGGACATCCCCTCGAGTACTGGATGTTCATGGATCCATAGTGCTTCATGTTGATGAGATCCCATGACGGGATCGGTGTCGATTTGATGTCCGCCCACCGATCTGTCGTGTACGAATGTTTGAGCGTTCCGTTTTCCAGGTCCCTGAGAAACTCCGGCAGGGTGATTTCAGCCTCATTCAACACGAGGTGATCCACGTCCCCGTATCCCTGCGAATGAGCCGTGAAGAGCGGGCCACCAGCCACGATCATCTTGCCAAGGTCCTTGCACTGCTCGATGATCTCTGCTGCCGATTCTTTTTGAGCTGACATTCCGCTGATGAAGACCGCATCCGCCCAGCGGAGTTCCTTCTCTTTCAAAGGCTGGACGTTACAGTCGACAAGCCTCTTCGGCCAACCACCCGGAAGCATCGAAGCAACCGTGAGGAGACCCAGAGGTGGAAAGCTCGCCTTACGCGAGATGAACTTGAGGGCGTACCTGTAGCTCCAGAAGGTGTCAGGGTACTTGGGGTACACGAGGAGGATGTTCATAGCGGGCCTGGGTTTGTGTTCACCGCCCACTGGTCTGCTTCAACAGCAGACTCACATGAACCACTTGTGGTTCATGTAGACGGAGTCGCCGAACTGCTTCATAAAGCGCATCTCATCTTCATTCAACGTTCCTTGCTTCAACGCGGCAAGGTTCTCCATCAGTTGTTTTTCGTTTGTTGGGGCGGTGAGACACACATGCACATTTGGATTCGAGATAACGAACCGGTAGCACATTCCGGCATCCGGGAGATGCCCGTCCTTCGGCCAACCCTTCGGCCTCCGCGTCAACACTGTCCAGCGCGTCGCTGTATAGCTGACGATTCCCGGATTGTGTTTTGCAAGGTAGGGAAAAATATCCCTTTCGGCACCCCGGTGTGCCGCGTTATAACGCATCATCATGACATCGAGCACACCCTGAGATGCTAATTTCCCAATGAATGAGCGGTCATGACACGACATGCCAATGGATCGGACTTTCCCTTCCTCCCGAAAGCGTGCGAGTTCTTCAATAGCCTTTGGGGGGAACTGTTTTTCCTTGGTAACGCCGAGAAACAAGAACACGTCGATGTAGTCGGTCGAGAACTGGCGGAGCCGCTTTTCGAGTGTCCGTCGGAGGTTCGGGTACCCGATCAGTAGATTATACGCTCCCGTAGCGAGTACGAACTTTTCCCGATTGCCCTTGAAGGCGTCTCGTAGTCCTTTGGAAAGCTGAGTATCGAATCCATATCCGAAAAAGAAGTTGATGCCTTCATCAATTGCCCGGTGGACCGTTCTGACTCCGGGCCGATACGAGGCGGAGAGACCCAGCCTGGAGGACTTGATTCCTGTGGCACCGAGTGTGGTTGGCGTGAGGAGGTCGTTCATAGTTTCCCGGTATCAATTCCTGAGTCGTGTTTTATTCGGTGGCATCATCAACGGCAGATTCATTCTCCTCTTTTCGACGGAACAGCCCCAGCGTCGCGCAGGTCTTCAGCAATCTCTTGTACCAGCCGTTCCACCGCCTTCTCTACCTGCGGCGTCAATGTACGGCCGTGCTCGAAGGAAGCACCTTCGATTCCATAGATCAGTACCCGGCGGGGGAAACCTCCCTGCGCCCGCGCAAGCTCGAGAACGGAGCCCAGGCTGATGCCGTGAGTCGAGCGTTTGTTGCGGCTTCCGGGGAGAGGATTCTGGCTGGCGTCAAGCCGATGGATGGTTCCTGGCGGGACCTGAGACTGTACTGCGTCGATGACGATTGCCGTATCGCAATGCTGCAGACTATCGAGCAAACGTGTTACTTCGCCATTCAGCTCGACGATCCCGACATCGGGCAGCGCGAGCTTCATGAGCGCCCGGGCTGCAGCCAACCCCGCTCCATCATCACCACGGAAATCATTACCGATCCCGACCACCACTGTCTTCACGGCGACTCCTCAGAAGGTCCGCTCTTGCACCACGTGGACCGAATCTGCGAATCCCGTAATAACCGGTTTCGCCAGGCGTCGAAAATCCTTGAACTTCATCCGTATCGATTTGGTGTGGGTGCAGGCATTGAAAACAATTTCTTCGTCTTCGGCCAGACATTCTTCGACGAGGACTGGAACTCCGTACAGATTCCCGAACGGGGGCATTGCGCCAATCTGACAATCCGGGAACAACATGCCGAGGTCTTCTTCATGAGCAAGCTGGACATTCTTCGCCCCGAACGCCCGTCGGATCATTTGATGGTTGATCCGTTGATCGGCTCGAAGGATCGCCATCCAGTAATGGTCATCGATCCTGATCAAAACCGCTTTAGCCATCTCGCTATCGGGAACACGGGCAAGGACTGCGACATCGTGCGCCGAGAAGGCGGGATCGTGCTCGAGCACCTGAAATTCGACTTTGTTACTGTTAAGATAACGCAACAGATCTGTGATCTTCGCCATGGGGAGCCTTCACATTGATGGAAAATCGAACCTCGAACATCTGGGCTGTCACGCTTTCGCAGGTTGTTGACAATGGCCTGCAATATCCGGCAGAAGCGGTGTCAGGACTTCCGTCCTGACACTTCAACGCCCAATTCCGAGTAACTTAGCCTGTTAGCGTCAGGAGACAACTCCTGACGCCACTGCAAAACCAGTTCCTCAACCCCCTGCAAGTGCCGAGGCTGGTTTCCTGGCATACACACAAGAAGACTTTTAACGAATATCCAACCGTATAAAATGTGTTGCACATGAGATGCAGGGGTCGTAGTTCCGGATCGCCTGCTCACACTGCCACGTGAGTTTTTCCTGTGTCAGGTTAAGCCGGGGGGGGACGAACTCCCTGAGGTCCAACTCCATTGTCTTCTGGTTCTGCGATGTCGGAGGGATGATCTTCGCGTCCATGATCAGCCCCTTTTCGTTCAGCCTGTACCGGTGATAGAGGAAGCCGCGAGGTGCCTCCGTGCATCCATAGCCGGTTCCTGCTTTTGGACGTACATCGACGAACGGCTTCTCTGGCATCTCGTACTCCTGTATGATCCGCAGGGCCTCTTCACACGCGAACACCGTCTCCACACTCCGCACCACGATGCTCTTGAACGGGTTGTTGAGCGGAAGGGCCAAGCCAGCCGCCGTCGCTGCCTCCTTCGCCACCGGTGAAAGTAGATCAAAGTTGAGATTGAACCGCGCGAGCGGACCGACATGGTACGGGCCGCGGCTCCTGAGCACTGAATGGAGTGCATTTGAATACGACACGTGCTCTTCAGCGAAGTTGTTCTCATACTCCGAAATCGGGATGTTCAGCCCCTTGTTCGAGATGAGCCTTCCTTCATTGAATGGGTATTCATTCTCGTGACAGAGGGAGACATATTCATATTCACGCTCAAAGTCCGGGAATGGGAATGTCGCTGTCAACCAAACGGTTTCCACAGCTGCGTCTCGCGCCCACTTCAGCCGGTCGACGAGAGCGTTGAGCTCCTGCTTTGTCGGCAACCTGTAGAATCCCCCCACCCTCACGTTGATCGGGTGAATTTCCCTTCCTCCCAGCAGTGCAACCAGTTCATTTCCTGTCTTCTTGAGCTTTAGCGCCTTCTTAACGGCATCGCCGTGGTCTTTCGCCATCTGAAGCACGTCCTGGTACCCGAGAAAATCCGGGGCATGAAGCATGTAAATATGCAAGGCGTGGCTCTCGATCCACTCGCCACAATAGAGCAAGCGACGCAAGGCTCTCAGTTGTCCAGTCACAGACACGCCGCACGCGGACTCCATCGCGTGGATGGAACTCATTTGGTACGCGACAGGGCAAATGCCGCAAATGCGGGCAGTAATATCGGGAGCTTCCGTAAACATCCGTCCGCGCAAAAACGCCTCGAAGAAACGCGGCGGTTCGAAAATATCAAACCGGACTTCGGTCACGACCTTGTCCTGAACCGTAACATGAATGCCCCCCTCACCTTCGACGCGGGCAAGATAGTCAACCTTGATGGATCTACTTTTCATGTGCTTCGCTCTCTTTTCGGAACGATTCGGCATACGCGTTGTAGCTCCGGAACAGATGCAGGAGCTCAAGGTTCTTCATCCCCAGACCCTTCCAGTATTCCGCCAGCGATGAAGTATTGGGAGTTTCCTTAGGACCAAAGCAGCCGAAACATCCCCGATGATAGGAAGGACAGAGGGCGTCGCAGCCGGCCTGTGTCACCGGTCCCAGGCACGGGGGGCCATGCGTCACGAGCCCGCACACCGTTCCCCGGCGCTTGCACTCAAGACAGACGCTGTACGTCGGCGTCGTCGGCTTTCGGTCATTCAGAAAGGCGCTCAGCACCTCTACAAGTTGGACCTTGCTGATGGGACAGCCACGAAGCTCAAAATCGACGAAAACGTGATCGGTGATCGGGGTCGACTTGTTCAGAGTTTCGATGTAGGATGGAGTCGCATAGACGATCGATGTGAACTCGCGTACGTCTTTGAAGTTGCGCAGCGCCTGGATTCCTCCGGCTGTCGCGCAGGCTCCAATCGTGACGAGCACTTTGGAGGACCGACGCACCTGGTGGATGCGCTCGGCATCGTGTGGTGTCGTTATCGATCCTTCAACGAGTGACAGGTCATAGGGACCCTTCACAACCTGGCGTGAAGCTTCCGGAAAGTTGGCAATCTCGATATTCTCTGCAACAGCCAGGAGTTCATCCTCACAATCCAGCAAGCTCAGCTGGCAACCGTCACACGAGGAAAATTTCCATATCGCGAGCTTCGGTTTACGTTTTTTCTTCATGACTTCTCAGTGAGATCACTATTCAGGAAATCGCGTTTCGATCTGCCATGGCAGTAGAACCATCAGAAGACCTCACGAAATCATATTTCCCACTTCACGAGCAAATCTTTGATTTGGTCATAGCGAAACACCGGACCATCCTTGCAGGTGAACAGCGGTCCGAATTGACAATGCCCGCAAAGACCGATACCACATTTCATGTTCCGTTCCATCGAAACGTAGATTGTTTCGGCCTTGACGCCGCGCTTCATGAGCTCCAGGGCGGTGAAGCGCATCATGACCTCCGGGCCGACGATCATGGCAATCGTGTTCGTCGGATCGAACCCCGCTTTGGTGATCAGCGTAGTCACAACACCCACATTGCCCCTCCACCCTGGAGTTCCGCGATCGACGGTCACGAAAACTTCAAGGTCGAACCGAGCCCGCCAATTCTCCAACTCTTCCTTGAAAAGAATATCATCGGGCGTGCTGGTCCCATAGAGCAGTACGACTTTTCCGTATGCATCACGATGAGCAAGGAGATGATACAGCGCAGGCCGTAAGGGCGGCAGCCCGATGCCACCGGCGACGACCACAACATCCCGCGTACGAGCCTGCTCCACGGGCCATGAGGTGCCGAAGGGGCCGCGAATACCAACGATGTCACCGCGGCGCAACTTGCTCATGGCTTTCGTAACGGCTCCAACCGCCCGTGTTGTGTGGACGAGCGTGGAACTCGACGGGTCGCCACAGATCGAAATAGGGACTTCTCCTACCCCATAGATGTAAATCATGTTGAACTGGCCCGGGGCAAAAGAGAAGCGTGAGCGGCCATCTTTCGGACCGAGCTCCAGTGTGAATGTATCAACCGTGTCCTTCCGCATTCTCTTGACAACGTACGGACGAGGCACCATTGGACTCGAACAAACGGTCGCTACGCCAGATTGAGGTTCAAGAACGGACGCCATAAAGATCCAGTAATTGTAGTCGGGTTGATTCCAGTCGTTGGCCCATAATATGGGAGAAGCGTTTGAGCAGTTCATAGCCAAGGTTATGATCATCTTCGCATTTCCGGCGCAAACATTTGCCATCGAGCGCAATCGCACGAGTCAGATCCAGCGCCTTGGCATCGAAATGCCAGCTGTACGGCGGGATCAGCCATGACCACCCGAGGATATCCCCTTCCCCCAGCGTTTCAATCGTAATGTGTCCACGTTCAGGAGAGAACAATTGAAGGGCAACGCGACCCTCCCGGATAAGGTAGAACTGGTTCGCTTCTGTCCCTTCACGGAAAATGAACTGATCTGGCTCGAACCGGACGTTCGAAGCGCAGCCCGTGACCAGCTGCATGTATTCCCCGCCCAGTTCCTTGAAGAACGGATGTTGGCTGAGCAAGCGTTCAAGAGTTTCCATCGTTCACTCCTTGTTTGGACTTGTGCCTCTATTCATGAGATAGGTTTCGCGTATAACTCGGAATTCCTCGGTAATGTCGATACCGACAGGACACCATGTTATGCACCGTCCGCATCCGACGCATCCAATAGCACCAAACTGATCAACCCACGACGCGAGCTTGTGAGTGATCCAATGCCGATAGCGCGCTCTCGACGAGGGACGGACACTCCCACCGTGGATATAGGAAAAATCGAGGGTGAAACATGAATCCCACTTGCGAATACGATCTGCGCTCGTTCCCGCCAGATCTGTAGTATCTTCGACGGTCGCGCAGAAACAGGTTGGGCACACCATAGTACAGTTTGCACACGACAGACACCGGGCTGCAACAGCGTCCCACCGGGGATGTTCGGTGTTCTGATAAAGGATTTCTCGTGTATTGTCCGGCTCGAGTGACCGGCCTGTTGATTGTGCCGCGGCACGGATCAAGTGCTCAGCCTTCTCGACTTCTCGGTCTTCAGCAGGGCGACGCGTTACTGTGCTGATCACATTCTCTCCACGATCGGTACCAACCTCTACGATGAAATAATGCTCACCATCGAGCACCTCACTCATCGCCAGATCGAATCCGACACGGGCGCGTGGGCCCGTCCGAACGGACGAGCAAAAACACGTCCCGCCGGCATGGGTGCAATTGACCGCGATAATGAAAGCCTGGTTCCGGACGCGCACATAGGCCGGGTCCTGATACGTACCACCGCCAAAAACCTTATCCTGAATCTGGATGGCACTCAGGTCACAGGCTCGCACGCCGAGGAGTGCATACTTCTCTTCATGTTCTGACAATGGGAGTTCCTCAGAAATCTGGAAACCTTCTCCATTTTTCCGGGATGAGAAAAGCTTGAGCACAGGCGGGAACAAATATCGCTTCCATGAATGTGGGCCGGCTGAGAAAGCGAAGAATGAGTCGTCCGCCCGCTCCTTGAGCCTATACTGCGTTTTCGAAGTGATTGTATCAACTCATTCAGCGCATCGGTTTCTATTCGATACATCCTTGGTGTCGACATATGAATCTGCCAGTTATTCGATATGTAGTGCTAAGGGGACATTGCACGCGAGGAACATGCGACCGTCGTGCTCAGATTTTCTGGAACTTCTCCTTCTTCGTCTTGCAGACAGGACATTCCTCCATCTTGTCTGAACCCACGATGTAGCCACACTCCGGACACATGAGGTACGGTAGACGCGCAAAGTTGGTTTCTTGCTCGATTGCTTTCTTCAACAGACGTCCATGACGCGCATCGGCTTCGAGGGCCTTCTTGAACCACTCCGCAGCCTCTGTGAATTGCTCTTCCTGCGCTTTTGCAGAAAAGCCCGAGTAGAGGCTCTGCTCCACGTTCTCATTACTCAGGGAAAGCTTCAGATATTGACGGGCTTTGCCTGGAATAATGGAATCGATTGGCGGTGCAAGCGGCTCAATTCCCTTGCTCTTCAGAAGTCTTGCGATGGATTCAGCATGTACCTTTTCTGAACTCGATAGAGCCCGGAAAAGCACTCCGATGTCGCCAAGGTTCTCTTTCATCGCCTGCTTCGCGAAGCGATCATACCAGAGAGAACGCTTCAATTCGGTTCCATACGCAGTCTGCAGATTGCCAATTGTGGCAAGTTTCTGAATCGCCTGCAGCTGCTCCTGCATTTTGGCCTCTTCCGATTTCTGGCAGGAAGAGAACCAGAACAGCATAGGTACCGTCAGAGCAATGACGAGAGAACTACTAACAAATCGCCCGGTGGCTTTCATGGCTTTCCCCTCCAATGTTTGTAAGGTGTTCTTGGCAGAAAACTCTCTTAAAGGGTCGCAAGAATCATTCCAATGCCAATTGTGGAGAAACAGCAGGAAGTGAAGGGCTGAGAAGGGAAATGTGAAGTTGACCATTCAGTTTTGCGAAGGAGCATGCTTGGTTTTCGCAAACCATATAAGGAAAACAGTGAACCCCACATTCTCGATTCCGAAGATTGAGAACTCTCCAATTCCTTAGGATTGATGATTGAAGGCTCTCGACTGAGGGCCAGCGACTATTTCGCCTCTGATCCCTGCATCGAGGCCTTGAAGCGCTCCAAGACCTTTCCGCCCTTCGGGCCCGACTTGCTTTGCTGTTGAGACTCGAAAACGGCCATGGCGGTAATATTGACGATATCAGAAACGTCCGATCCCGGGATTAGCAGGTACACAGGTTTCCGCATTCCCATCAGGATCGGTCCGATGGCAACTGCACCACCAAGCCGCGCGAGAAGTTTATAAGCAATATTTGCGGATGTCAAGTCAGGGCAAATCAAGACGTTCGCCGCTCCTTTGAGTGACGTGAACGGGTACACCTCGGATATGAGCTCGGGTGAGACGGCTGTGTCTGCCTGCATCTCACCGTCGACCATCAGGTCTGGGGCGCGACGTTTCACGATCTCGGTCGCAAGCCGAACCTTGTTTGCCAGCGGGTGTTTTGCGCCACCAAAGTTGCCAAACGAGAGCATCGCAACGCGCGGCTCCATGTCCATTTGCCGGACTTTGTCTGCCGCCAAAAGTGCAATCTCGGCAAGGTCCTCGGAAGTCGGCTCGATGTTAACTGTCGCATCCGCAATGAAGATAGTCTGATTCTTGAAAACCATCATGTAGAGACCGGCGATGACCCGCACCCCCTCCTTCTTTCCGATAATCTGCAACGCGGGGCGAACTGTCTCTGGATAATGTTGCGTCAGGCCGGAGATCAGTCCATCAGCATCATCCATTTCCACCATCATCATGCCGAACACATTGTGTGTCTTCATCTGGTGCTCTGCATCAACACGCGTCAAGCCTTTACGCTGACGACTCGCATAGAACGCGGTAACATATTCATCGAATCGAGGTGACTTGCCGGGATTGATGATCTCGGCTCCTGTGAGATCGAGTCCGAGGTCAGCGGTTCGCTGTCTGATGAGCGTGCGGCTTCCGAGGAGGATTGGTTTTGCGACCCCTTCATCCAGGATCTGCTGCGCGGCGCGAAGTATCTTCTCTTCTTCTCCTTCGGGGAACACGATGCGCTTCGGCTCGGTTTGGGCCTTGTGGATAAAGAACCGCATGATTTCACGTGACTTGCCCAGTCTGGCCTCGAGTGAATCACGGTACTGCTCGAAGTCCTTAATTGGCATACGGGCAACTCCGGTTTCCATGGCTGCCTTGGCGACCGCCGTGGCTTCCCATATCAGCACGCGCGGGTCGAATGGCTTCGGAATAATGTACTCTTTTCCGAATTCTATCCTCTTGCCGCCATAGGCGCGGATGACGGAATCAGGCACTTCCTGTTTGGCCAACTTCGCCAATGCATGGGAAGCAGCTATCTTCATTTCGTCGTTGATCATTTTTGCACGGACATCCAGCGTACCGCGGAAAATGAAGGGAAATCCGAGCACGTTGTTGACCTGGTTCGGGTAATCCGACCGTCCAGTCGCCATGATGATGTCATCACGCGCAGACGTTGCATCTTCGTACGTGATCTCCGGATCGGGGTTTGCCATCGCAAACACGATCGGCTTGTCTGCCATAGACCGAACCATCTCTTTCGACAAAATCCCCTTGACCGAAACACCGCAGAACACATCTGCGCCTTTCATTGCATCTGCCAGACTCCGTGCCTCTGTATTAACTGCGAAATACTCCTTATAGGGATTCATCCCTTCTTTCCGCCCCTTGTAGCAGACTCCCTTCGTATCGACGAGGAGCACATTCTCCCGCCGCACACCGAGTTTTTCGTACAGCTTCGCGCAAGCGATACCCGCTGCACCGGCTCCGCTGAAAACGACTTTTATGTTTTCAATCTTTTTCCCGACAATTTCCAGCGCATTCACGAGTGCAGCGCCACTGATGATCGCTGTACCGTGCTGATCGTCATGGAACACCGGGATGTTCATGGTTTTCTTGAGCTCTTCTTCGATATAGAAGCACTCCGGCGCTTTGATGTCTTCAAGGTTGATTCCGCCGAACGTCGGCTCAAGCATTTGGACGGTTTTGATAATATCGTCAGAATTGTGCGAGTTCAGCTCGATGTCAAATACATCGATGTCAGCAAACCTTTTGAACAAGACGCCTTTGCCTTCCATGACAGGTTTGCCTGCAAGAGCACCAATGTCACCGGCTACGAGATTTCCCTTGGCCGTGTAGAGGTACGCATCATCAGGATTATCGTGGATATCAAGGCAAGGCTCAGCAACTCCCGGAGTATAGGCGAGCGAGAGATCGCGCTGAGTCTGGCAGGGCTTCGAGGAGATCACCTCTATCTTTCCCCTTCTGCCATGGGAATGGTAGTCTAGCGCTTCTTGTTTCCTGATCATGAGGAGGCTCCTTTCGAACGCTTGGACGGCTTCGATTTTGATGAAGATCGTTGACAGCTGGGACAGAGTTCTGTAAGAGGATTCTTTTCGAGGGATTTTTTGGGAATGGGGCCGCTGCAGCGGAGACAGGCGACAGATCTCCCTTTCCCCGAGCGACGCAACAGCTGAAGCTGCGTCCCGTCAAGCAGCTTGCTTGCACACTGCATTTCCGGATCGGCGTTGCAGAGCTTAACCGGCAGTTGACACACGGAACAGACGAACGCCTCCCCTTCAGCGAAAGACAGCGCCGGGGGGGTGAAGGAAATCTCCGTAAGCGCTGTTTTCAACTTCCTGAGCGTCGAGGAATCAGATTGCCTTTTCGACTTACGCGCCACTGGAAACCTCAACTGGAAAGAACGAAGTGGGGATGCATCGGGATCTACTTGTACCTGTTGAGCGCCTTCATGTAGTTCGCCCGTTCGAACGCGGCAGGATCGGCAACCGAGGCCTGGCTCATGCTCCCCTTCATCTGCTCGATGGAGAGATACTCATGCTCAACCATCCATTTGTTGAGATCCGCCAGCACTGTCGTGAGATGTCTCGGACCATGCTTGAGAAGTGCCGAGCACATCATTGCAACGTCAGCTCCTGCCATGACCATCTTGATCACATCTTCAGCCGTGTGGATGCCGCCCGTTCCAGCCAGACTGGTTTTCACCACGCCGTGCAGGATTGCGACCCAGCGCAGGGGCAAGCGCATCGCGTCGGACGTGCTGAGCACAATGTTCGGCACAACTTCCAACGCGTCGAGATCGAAATCAGGCTGATAGAAGCGATTGAACAGCACCAGGCCGTTTGCGCCGGCACGATCCAGGCGGGCCGCAACATTCGCGAGCGAGCTGAAGTAGGGGCTGAGTTTTACTGCAACGGGAATTCGAACCGCACGCTTCACCGCATGTAGAACATTGATGTAGCGTTCTTCCACTTCCTGGCTCGCCAACGCCGGGTCGGTGGGAATATAATAGATATTCAATTCGATTGCATCAGCACCGGCTTGTTCCAGCTTTTTGGCGTAGTCGATCCAGCCGCCGGTCGAGATACCATTGAGGCTGCCGATCAATGGGATGCCGAGCGATCCCTTGGCTTTCTGAAGCAGCTCGACGTATTGCTCTGGTCCAAGGTTGTATTCCTCAGGCCTAGGGAAATAGTCGAGAGCCTCAGCGTGAGCCCGGGAACCGTATGCGAGGTAGTGCTCCAGCTCTGCAGCCTCGTGTTCAATCTGCTCTTCAAAAAGCGAATACATGACGATCGCTGCCGCTCCGGCATCCTCGAGGCGCTTCATGCTATCCAGTGTGCGGGAAAGGGGACTCGCCGACGGAACAAGAGGATTCTTGAGCTTCAAGCCAAGATACGTGGTTTTTAGATCCATGATACCGTGTCCTTCGTTCAATTTCTAGGTGGGGTGTTGAGTTCTGTTCTCATCAGTTGATCCGGTTCCCCTCATGGCTTCGGAAGAGCCTCTGGCTTCGCCTTTTCTCCATCACCGCCTGCGAGTTGTTCGTACATCGCCCATCGGCTCTTGATATCTCCGGCTGCCAGCGCCATCAGCTCACGGGCGCGCTCGGGATAGATCTTCTCAAGCATATTGAATCTCGTCTCAAGCGACGTGAAGTCTATCAACGGCTGTTTTGGCGCCTTCGAATCCAGTTTCATCGGGTTCTTGCCTTCCTTCGCCCACATCGGATTATAGCGGAAGAGCGGGAAGTATCCAGTTTCGACCGCCAGCTTCTGGTTTGTCATGCCTTTTGCCATGTCAATGCCATGCGCAATACAATGACTATACGCGATGATGATCGACGGACCATCGTACGCCTCTGCTTCGAGAATTGCGCGAACCGTTTGTGCATCGTTTGCACCCATGGCAATTTTCGCGACGTAGACATTCCCATATGTCAACGCCATCAACGCGAGGTCTTTCTTTTGATTCGGCTTGCCGGCAGCGGCAAATTTTGCTATCGCCGACCGGAATGTTGCCTTCGACATCTGTCCACCGGTGTTGGAATAGACTTCAGTGTCCAGAACGAGAATGTTCACATTTCTCCCCGAAGCGAGCACGTGATCCAGTCCGCCGTAGCCAATATCGTAGGCCCATCCGTCGCCGCCCATGATCCACACGCTGCGTTTCACGAGATTGTCGGCAATGTGGAGGAGGTTCTTTGATTCTGGTGTCTTGCTGCTTTGAAGCTTCTGTTTCAGAATGACCACGCGTTCACGTTGTTCGTGGATACCTGCCTCATCCGACTGGTTGGCGCCAAGGATTGCACTCGCCAGATCCGTCCCGATCTCGCTAGCCAGCCTGGCAACCAGCTCCCATGCCATTTCAGTCAGTTTATCGATCGTCAAGCGCATGCCGAGTCCGAATTCCGCATTGTCTTCGAACAAAGAGTTCGACCACGCAGGTCCGCGGCCATCAAGATTCGTTGCCCACGGAGTCGTCGGAAGGTTCCCACCATAGATGGATGAGCAACCCGTCGCGTTCGCTATGACTGTGCGATCCCCGAACAGCTGGCTGACCAGCTTCACGTATGGTGTCTCACCACACCCTGAACACGCGCCCGAATACTCAAAGAGCGGCTGGAGCAATTGTGATCCCTTTACCGTGTCGGTCTTTACTGTCCGTCGATCGATCTCAGGGAGACCCAGGAAGAATTCGTAGTTTGATCGCTCCTGCTCACGAATCGGCGGCTGCGGCTTCATGTTTATCGCCTTGACTTTCACCTGAGACTTGCTCTTAGCCGGGCAGACTTCCACACAAAGCGAGCAACCGGTGCAATCCTCCGGACCAACCTGGAGGGAGTATTTCATCCCCTTGTATTCCGTCCCCTTGTAGTCCATCGACTTGAACGTCGGAGGAGCATTCCTGAGTTCCGCCGGATCATAGATCTTCACACGAATAGTGGCATGCGGACAGACGAGGACGCACTTGTTGCACTGGATGCATATCTCCGATTCCCAAACCGGGATTTCCAGTGCGATATTCCGCTTTTCCCATTGTGCAGTTCCGACCGGGAATGTACCATCTTGCGGCATTTGCCCAACTGAAAGCTCGTCTCCCTTCCCGGCAATGATCATCGCTGTCACACTCTTCACAAAATCGGGGGCCGCGACTGAAACCACGGGAGGCATCTCGAGTGTGCTCGTGGCCTTTGCTGGGATCGTCACCTGAAAGAGATTGGCCAGTGTCGCATCAACAGCGGCAAAATTCTTCTCTACAACGGCTTCGCCCTTCCTGCCATACGTCTTCTTGATCGAATTCTTGATTGCCAGGATCGCTTGCTCTTTCGGCAGGACACCGGAAATCGCGAAAAAGCAGGTTTGCATGATCGTGTTAACGCGCCCTCCCATACCCGTCTGAGCGGCGACTTTGTAGCCATCGATCACGTAGAACTTCAGCTGCTTCTTGATGATTTCTTCCTGGATGTGTCGTGGCAGCTTGTCCCATACCTCGTCCGGTCCGTAGATACTGTTCAGGAGGAACGTGCCCCCTTTTTCGGCATTCTGAAGGACATCGAATTTCTCGAGGAAGAACCATTGGTGGCATGCGACGAAGTTCGCCTGAGTAATCAGGTAGCAGGAATGAATCGGGCGCGGGCCGAACCTGAGGTGAGAGATCGTCGTTGAGCCGGATTTCTTCGAGTCGTACACAAAGTAGCCTTGCGCGTAGTTCTCCGTGTCTTCTCCGATGATCTTTATGGAATTCTTGTTTGCACCAACCGTCCCGTCGGCTCCGAGTCCGAAAAACAATGCTCGAACGACATCGGCCGGCTCAATCCCGAATGTCGGATCATACGCCAGACTTGTCATCGTTACATCATCGTTGATTCCAATCGTAAAATGGTTTTTGGGGCGCTCTTTCTTCATTTCGTCGTACACAGCCATGACCATCGTCGGCGTGAATTCTTTTGACGAGAGTCCGAATCGTCCCCCCGTGACTTTCGGGAAGGATTTGAACGGAGCCTTGCCTTCTGACAACGCCTCGCTCAATGCCGTGATGACATCCATATAGAGGGGATCCCCGGGTGCTCCCGGCTCTTTCGTCCGGTCGAGGACGGTGATCTGCTTCACTGTGGCTGGAAATGCGTTGACAAAATGCTCAATTGCAAAAGGCCTGAAGAGATGGACCTTCAGCAATCCGACTTTTTCTCCCCGGTTCATCAAGTAGTCCACTGTTTCGTGCGCCGTCTCCGCACCTGAGCCCATCACGACAATAACCCGATCTGCATCCTGAGCGCCGTAGTATTGATAGAGTTTGTACTGACGGCCGACGATCTTCGCGAACTTGTCCATCGCCTTCTGGACGATATCTGGGCAGGCGAGATAGTACGGATTGCACGCTTCGCGGGCCTGGAAGAATACGTCGGGATTTTGTGCGGTCCCGCGCAGAACCGGTTTCTCCGGATTGAGCGCCCGTCCTCGGTGCTTGAACACAAGTTCATCGTCGATCATCTGCCGAATGTCTTCATCTGCCAGTTGTTCCATCTTCATCACCTCCGCTGATGAGCGGAAGCCATCGAAGAAATGAACAAAGGGGACACGCGCTTCAAGCGATGCGGCTTGAGCGATGAGCGCAAAATCGTGGATCTCCTGGACTGAGTTCGATGCCAGCATTCCCCAACCGGTTGAGCGCACGGCCATAACATCGCTGTGATCGCCGAAAATTGAGAGAGCGTGGGTCGCGACCGTCCTCGCCGAAACATGGAATACGGTCGACGTGAGCTCGCCTGCTATCTTGAACATGTTAGGGATCATGAGCAAAAGGCCTTGAGACGCCGTAAAAGTCGTCGAGAGAGCACCGGTCTGAAGGGCTCCGTGAACGGCGCCAGCTGCTCCGCCTTCACTTTGCATCTCGACAACCAGGGGAACTGTCCCCCAGATGTTCTTCCTGCCCTGAGCAGACCATTCATCTGCCCATTCACCCATTGTTGAGGATGGCGTGATAGGATAGATGGCAATCACTTCGCTGCACTTGTGCGCTGAATATGCGGCAGCTTCATTGCCATCAATTGTTACCATTGTACGCTTGATAGTCGTGTTAGCACCTTGAGCTGACATCGTTACTCTTGCCTTTCTTCTTGAGGATGAATGGTCAATCGCTGCAATCCTCGCAAGAACTATTCCAACCAGCAAGATACCCGGAACAGCCAAGAATAGGCAAAAATCGCCAAAATGGAGAGAAGCATTCCCACTTTCGAGAAGGCTCGGGATCTTTTTGGCAGAATGAATAAATCAAAAAGCAGTAGTCGGAAATGACAATGCCCGTGATGAGTGACGATTGTCCAACATCATTAGAACATTGGCAATTCGAGATTTCGACCAACCAAAGGAGTGGCCGATTGCCGAGGAGTAAACGACATCCGAATTGAAATATGAAGCTCAAGGAGCAAGCCCGCCGCGTAGCCAATAGCGCGAGATGCGCATAATCGTGCGTGAACTCAGGCATTAAATGGCCGACGGAGGCGGTGAGTTTGCGGTGGAAGATGAGGCATTTTTTTCGTTTCTTCGCTGAGCAAAATCCTCGCACTTGAAACTCATAAGGACAAACAGATGCCGGATACGTTAAGCGTCACCGATAATCGCACTGGAAAGAAGTATGATATCGCAATCGAGAATGATACGATCAGAGCTTCCGATCTGCGGCAAATAAGGGTCAAGGATGATGATTTTGGCATGATGAGCTATGACCCGGCGTTCATGAACACCGCCCCGGTGAAGAGTAGGATTACATTTATCGATGGCGACAAGGGAATTCTTGAATACCGGGGATACCCTATCGAGCGCCTGGCCGAAAAGTCGACATCGTTCCTGGAGGTCGCCTACCTCCTGATCCACGGAGATCTGCCAAAAGAAAACCAGCTTGAGGAATGGCGCACCAATGTCAAGATGCACACCTTCGTGCACGAGAATATCAAGAAATTGATGGAGGGATTTCGATACGACGCCCACCCGATGGGAATGTTCATCAGCACCATCTCAGCCCTCTCCACGTTTTACCCCGAAGCAAAAGAGATCATGGATCCCGACGCCCGACGCAAGCAGATTCATCGCCTGATTGGAAAGGTTCCAACGATCGCGGCATTCGCGTATCGCCACTCCAAAGGGCTGCCCTATGTCTACCCGAGCAACGATTTGACCTACGCGGGCAATTTTCTGAACATGATGTTCAAAATCGGGGATTCGAAGTACACGATCCATCCAACGCTCGAGCACGCGCTGACAGTGCTCTACATCCTCCACGCCGACCACGAACAGAACTGCAGCACGAACACGATGCGAAGCATTGGGAGCTCGTATGTTGACCCGTACTCCTCGGTGGCGGGCGCGGCAGCCGCCCTGTGGGGGCCACTCCACGGCGGTGCGAATGAAGCTGTGCTCCGCATGCTGGATGAGATCGGCTCGATGGACAGAGTCCCCTCAGTCATCAAAGACGTCAAGGAAGGAAAAATGAAGTTGATGGGGTTCGGCCACCGTGTATACAAGAACTACGACCCCCGTGCCAGAGTTATCAAGAAACTCGCCGATGACGTCTTCGAGGTCACCGGGAAAAACAAGAAACTCGACCTCGCCCTTGAGCTTGAGCGTATCGCCCTTGAAGATGATTACTTCGTGAAACGGAAACTCTATCCAAACGTCGACTTCTACTCCGGACTCATCTACGAAGCGATGGGTATCCCTATGGACTTCTTTCCCGTCCTGTTTGCCATCCCGCGGACGGCCGGGTGGTTAGCACACTGGCAGGAGCACATTCTGGACCCGGAACAGAAGATCGCGAGGCCACGCCAGGTCTATCTTGGGCAACGCGGCCGCACGTGGATACAGATCGACAAGAGGTGAAATGGAGTGCCCGTCACCTGGCAGTTGTTGAGAGAATTGCGTTCATGAAAAAGCCTTTCATACTGATCCTTTCGACTTCCGGTGGAGCCGGACATGCACGTGCCGCAGAGGCTCTAGTGCAGGCTACCCGGTCCGCCGAGTTCAGTGTCCGCGCAGAGCACTATGACTGTCTCGATTTCACATCGAAGGCCTTCAAACGTCTCTACAGCCAGTCGTACCTCTCGATGGTCAATCATCTCCCCGAACTTTGGGGGTATCTGTATTCCCAGGCAGAACGCAAGCAATATTCGAAGAGGGGTCTTCTCAGCGTTTTTGATCACTTCAACTACCAGCGATACCTCACGGAGTTATCCCGTCTGAAACCGGACGCGATCATCTGCACCCATTTCCTTCCGTACATCTCCATCTCGGAACGGGCCAGACGAAAGGACATCAGCGCCCCCTTTTTCGCAGTGACAACGGATTTCGACGTTCATCAGCTCTGGGTGGACAAGATCATAAGCCATTACTACGTCTTTCAGGAAGAGTCGGCATGGCAGTTGTCCGCCAAAGGGGTCCCCGCAGAAAAGATCTCTGTCACGGGGATACCGGTCGGTACCGAATTCACCTCAACGACGGAAAAACGCGTGGCCCGTCAGAAACTTGAACTACCGACTGGGCGGTTCACCGTACTGCTTCTCTCCGGCGGCTTTGGAGTCGGGCGAGTCGAAGAAATCGTCGAGAGAGTATCCAACCTTCTCGCGTCATTTCGCCGGCATTCATTCAACTTGCTTGTGGTGTGCGGGAGAAACGAAAGACTCAGAATCGACTTGGAAAAGAGAGGATTTCCGCACAATATTCATGCGAGCATCTTCGGCTACGTCAGCAACATCCACGACTTGATGGATGCGGCAAACATCCTTGTTTCCAAGTCGGGCGGGCTGACTTCTGCAGAGGCAATGGCGAAGCACTTGCCGATGATCATCGTGGACCCGATCCCGGGGCAGGAAACGCGCAATGCGAGCATAATCCTGGAACGGGGGGCCGGATTGTTGGCTTTGGACTACCACAATCTGCAGTTCAAGCTCAAGAGGGTTATCGAGGATCCAACCTTGCTTCGGGACCTTCGGGAATCTACTGTGTCTCTCTCTAGACCCCGGGCCGCTGCAGATATCATCGATGATGTCTGCGCTCGAATTACCATGTAAGAACACTGCCTTTCATCAACTCTGAGAATCTTATGAAGATCAAACTGAACGGTACCACGATCAACTACACCGAGCGGGGTTTGCCGCAAGGCATCCCGGTCGTCTTCATCCACGGATTCCCCTTGAACCATACGATGTGGGAACCGCAGATGAAAGCATTACCGAATCACTTCCGGGCAATCACGTATGACATTCGGGGGCACGGCGAAAGCGACATCGGCGATGGACAGTATACCATCGAGTTCTTCGTCGATGACCTTCTCTCTCTCCTCGACCATCTCGTCATCGATCGCGCGATCATCTGCGGGCTTTCGATGGGGGGCTATATTGCTCTGCGTGCTTATGAGCGATCCCCCGAGCGAATCAAAGCGCTCGTTTTGTGCGACACGAAAAGCGAAGCGGACACGAATGAAGCAAAGCTCAAGCGTTCCGCGATTGTCAGGAACGTCAAGACAAACGGCACCGGGCCATTTGCTGACGAATTCGCGACATCAATCCTTGCGCCCCAGACATTTCAGACACACCCTGAAATCGTTGAATCCATCAAGAAGATGATCCGTGCCAATTCCCCGATCGGCATCTCCGGAGCATCCCTTGCATTGGGATGCCGAACGGATACCTCTGCCGCCCTTTCAACGATCAACGTTCCAACACTCATTCTCGTAGGTGAACACGACAAGCTGACACCTCCGACAGTCTCTGAATCGATGCACAGTCGCATCGTCAACTCCGAGTTACACGTGGTTGTTCATGCAGGACATATGAGCAATCTGGAGAATGCTCCTGAATTCAACAAGCGCCTGATAGAATTTCTCAATCGGTTGAATTAGCGGTCATGTCATGCCCGGCGCTGCGGCTTAACCCATGAGTGAACTCGAAACGCTCCAACGCCATGTCATCAAGTGCCAACGGTGTCCTCGATTGGTCCGGTGGCGAAAGAAGATCGCCCGGGTGAAAACCAGGCGATTCGCAGACCAGGAGTATTGGGGCAAACCAAACCCGAGTTTTGGCGACCCGCGTGCAGAACTGTTGCTCATCGGCCTCGCCCCCGCCGCACATGGGGGGAACCGAACCGGACGTATGTTCACTGGTGATCGGAGCGGAGATTGGCTCTATCGGGCACTCTGCAAAGCCGGCTTCGCGAACCAGCCGACATCCGCTTCGCGAGAAGACGGTTTGATGCTCACGAATTGCTATATCACGGCGACCTGCCGATGTGCGCCACCGCAGAACAAGCTCCTCCCGAAGGAGATTATGAACTGTCGACCGTTCCTCCTGAAGGAATTGCTGCTTCTGAACCGTGTAAAGGTTGTTGTGGGTTTAGGGAGGATCGGATTCGACGCCGCCGTAGCTGCACTTCGAGAATTCAGCGGGGGACCGAAAGACAAGAAGCCTCTGTTTTCACATGGAGCGGAGTACACTCTCAATGACCGGTTCATCTTGCTCGGCTCCTTCCACCCAAGCCAGCAAAACACTTTCACCGGCAAACTCACAGAACCAATGTTCGATTCGATCTTTCGCCGGGCACAGTCATTGTTGAAGAAATCCTGATCCCGACCTGATCATATGGCATTTCTCCGTGCCTCCGTTTTCCGTGAATACCGCGTGGTCGTTCTGCTGAGTCTGGCGTACGTGCTCCTGGGAGCGCTCAGGCTGAACGATCTTTCGCTCTATACCGATAGTACCCGATACGTCATCTGGGGCACCTCATTTGCCCATGCGAAGGGGTTTATTGACGAAACCCAACCAGAGCCCGAGCGCTTCGTCGTGAACGCTCCGTTCTTCTCTGTCCTTCTATCTCCGGTACTGTTGTTTTTCCCGTATTCCCTTCTCGCCGGCAAGATCTGGACGCTACTCCTCGGCGTATTGTTCATTCTCGCCTTCTATTCGCTCTTGCGGCGGTTCTTCGACAAAACGATCGCCATCATCGGCGTTGTTCCGATCGTTTTCAATCCATTGCTGCTGCTTCTTTCAACCGAGGTTCTTTCAGAGACTTCATTTCTTTGGGCGGTCTCTTGGTGCTTCCTGTTGCTCGAGCGGCTTGAATCGGGTGACCCGTCCAGAAAGAGCGACCTGATCACACTCGTCCTCATCACATCTCTCATCGTCCTCCTCAGGGAGGTCGCAGTCGCTCTTGTCGGGGCGATCGTGCTCTACTTCCTGGTGAGAAAACAGTACCGAAGAGCAGTCCTGATTATTCTCGGCTTTGCCGTCTGCCTTGGTGTTTGGCTGTACAGAAATCTGGTTCTTGTCGGCGCGCCTCCCGCCGCGCAGGCAACGAACGTCAATTTCATCTTTGAGCACTTCCTTACACCACCGCAGTCGTCACTGGTGCAGGAATTCGGTTTGCGCCTGGTCAGCAATGCGTCGGGATACGCCCTTCACCTCGCCGGCTTGATCTTCTACCCAATTCCGGATGTGTTGATTGTCGAGCCGACAGGATTGTTCCTCAGCTATTACCGGGCGATGAATGTGCTTAAGTATGTCGTTCCTGTTTTCTTTTTGCCTTTCCTATGCTTCGGCATCTGGCGGGACCTGAGAGATCGAACGACGGGGCTCGCGCGGATCGTGTTCGTCGTGGCATATCTTCTGATCATCCTTCTCTACCCGGTCCGCGATGTCCGCTTTCTGTTGCCCGTAATCCCGATCCTGATCTTCTATGTGCTTGTTGCGATCAAGTGGGCTTTCGTTCGCTGGCTCCAGAAGAGAGTTCGGATCGCCCGCAATCTTGCCCTCATTCTCGTCGGTCTTGTCGTTCTGCCAAACCTGATATGCATCTTCGAGCTTGAGCGGACCAATTTGCGGTACACCACAAACTCCCTTGAATTCTATGATCATTTGCGGCAAGCCGGCCTTGGGAAAAACCTGTTCGCGAAGCCCTGGACAATTCTCGGGCAGGCAATCAAGGAGCACACTCCAAGGGGATCAGTCATAGCCGGATCGGCAAAGGAAGTATGCCTCTTCATCGGAGATCGGAAACTGCTTGAGCTGAATAGCGCCGTCCCCGTTACGACTTTTGAGCGCTACCTGCGGACATCTGCAGCAGACTATGTCATCTCGACAAGCTCATGGGATGGTTTCCCGTCATATGAATTCCAGATGGGCGAGTCAAGGCGATTCTGGTTCGAGCCTGTCTGCCAGATCGCGGGAATGCGATTGTTCAAAGTGCATCCAACGTACCTCAGTCCAAAAGAGGTGTCGCTGGCCACCAAGCAAATGGAACCCGACACAACGAGCGCAAACGGGCTCCTGCGCATAGGACGCCGGGAGTTGATGGGCGGAAGATTTGACGCTGCTATTTCCCCGCTAAAACGGGCCCAACTGCTGGCGCCAGATCAGGTCCTGATACCGTATCAGCTCCTGCTTGCGTACGCGATGAGCGGACAGCTGGATGAGGCATCGGAAGAACTCCAGAAACTATACAGGTATGGTCAAGCTACGTCTTACATCTCCCTGGCGTCGAAGCATCTCGCTGTGGCGTATTCTCAACGCAGGGTGGAATCGTCTGGAAACCCTGAGGACCGCTCGCTGACCGTGATTGACAATGCAAGGTTCTACTGGGATCTTGGATACTACGACTACGCATACACTATTCTCCGCAACCACCTGGCCCAGGACTCCACGTACTTTGTAGGGCTCCTCTGGGGATGGGATTATGCCTTACAGCGGGGTGACACATCCCAGGCACGGGCATACCTCCGTCATCTTAAAGTAATCGACCGCGCCAACGCCATAGTCCATCAATTTGCATTCATCGATCAAACGGAAGACTCACTGCGAAGCGCCCTCACCTCCCAACAGCGAAGCGCTTTCCATCTCTCAATCGCACGATCCTTCAGAAGCGTGGATCTCACGGAAGAGGCCATCGACGAGGCACAGCGTGCGCTGCGAGAAGACCCGCACAGCGTCGCCGCGTGGCTCTTCCAGGCTCAGCTCTTCGAGGACAAAGAAGCTCCTTTGGCAGCGCGCTTGGCATTCGAGCGCGTTCTCGGACTGGATTCAACAAATACCATCGCGCGAATGAAGCTCTCATCGAAGTGAGATTTGCAGATTATTTATTCTTTGGGTGTCTGAAGTGAAAAACGTCCTGGTCACTGGCGGTACCGGCTTTCTTGGCTCAAACCTGGCCGCTTCGCTGCTCGAAGTGGGCTGCGGCGTCAGAATACTCCGTCGTCCCGGGTCTGACCTGCGGGCAATTGGCACACTCGATGTCGAGCATGTTCTCGGAGATGTGCGCGATATCGACTCTCTCCGCATGGCAATGAAGGGCTGCGACACCGTGTTCCACACGGCAGCGGTCATATCGCACTGGAGGAAAGAACGCCCCCTCATGTACGACGTCAACATCCTGGGTACGCGCAATGTCGTCGAAGCCTGCCTTCAACTTGGCATCCGAAGACTTGTTCACACCAGCTCGACCGCAGCGGTTGGGTTCCCTGAGCATGGTTCTCTTGCTGACGAGACGTGTCGTTTCAACTGGGAGCCGTACGATGTAGGGTACCGGATCTCCAAGCACAAGGCTGAAACGGAGATTCACCGGGGCGTGAAACTCGGGCTCGATGCCGTGATGGTGAACCCGACTGTCATCATCGGGCCGCGGGACATTCACTTTCACGGTGGACAGTTGATCCGGGATGTCTATCAGAGGAAGATATTCTACTACGTTCGCGGGGGGATGAGCGTGGTTTATGTAGATGATGTCGTCCAAGGCCATCTGCTCGCGGCGCGTTATGGACGCACGGGTGAGCGTTACATTCTCAGCGGAGAAAACCTGTCGCGCCGGGAGATTATCACGACAATCGCTGAGATCGTCGGGGGCATCAAGCCGCTCTTTCGGGTGCCGACGAGTCTCGTCAAGATCGTGACTACGTCTTCAGAAATCATCGCCGATGTGCTTCAGCGGCGTCCCTGGGTAACACGAGAGCTTCTAGCCGGCACCGACCTCAACTATCACATCAGCTGCAGAAAAGCTCAATCCGAGTTGGGATACGCGTTCACACCGTTCTGCGAAGCAGTCCATAGGACGTTTGCATGGTATCGAGAGCATGGTTTCCTCTAGCTACCATGCCGAAAACACAGAAACAAGATCTCAGCCGCCCGCAGTTCCTCGCAGTCTGAAGCCGCCTCCCCCACATCAAGCCGCTCAATTACGGAAATACAAACAACTGTGGTTGCCCATCTTATCGCCCTCCAGGCCGTATCCAAATAAAAACTCCGTCTCCTCCAGCACAGGAGAAGACGGAGTTGCTTCGACCTACAGCCTCAAACTACGGCACGATCACAGCTGCGAAGGAAACAACGCGAGAGGCGAGATTCGGTGATACGATTTCAAGTGACACAATCATCGACTGCCCGATTGGCGCGCCGCCACCCGTAGAAAGATCGGAGACAAAGAACGAGAAATCAGTTATGTTCGACCCGGGGTACCTCGCGTACGAAGCATTTGGCATGATGAATGCCCGCGAGCTCGAGAGGTCACCTCCGACACCGAACTTGATGCCCGAGATATCCGACGTGAATTCGACGGACGCCGTGATCGTTGTCCCGTCGCACAATGGGTTACCATTGGCATCCTTGACGGTGATAGAGATCGAGGCTGATGACCCTGAAACCGGGACCGGTACCACCACAACCGGTATGCCTGTTATGACGATCGGCGCCTTGTTCCAAACCACCAGGACGCTGTCAATGATCCACTTCCCTCCCCTTCCCTGGGTCTGAGCATACACCCAGTGATAGCCCTGACGGCCCGAGCCAGCAACCAGATCCGCGAACGGAGGAGCAATCGGTTTTGGATTGACCGTGAACAACCACGATGTCGAGATACCCCTGCTGTCTGTGTAAGTCGACAGGTCACCGGTCGTCCCTGTCTGCATTACACCGGCCTGCGTATTGTAGTACACTGCCGTATTCTTCTGGACCGGATTGCTGAACGTGTCAGCGACAACGGTAGTGAATTGAACCTGGTTGAAGAATGGGAAAGCCGTTAACGGATCGTAGCCAGGGGTGACCCAGCGGCTCGGAGTGATCGTAAAGTGTCTCTGGTCTGCAAATCCCGCGTGGATAGAGACCCTCACGGGCTGCGATGCAACCTGACCTCCGCCGGGGAGCTGTAGCCTTGCAACGATCTGCACGACACCTGCCTGCGTGCCACTCACGATAGCCGTCCGGAGCTTTCCGGAATCGTCAGTGCTGTCCGCAGATGGGATGATCCGGGGGGGCATTCCTCCTCCGACATTGTTGTTGGGGTAGAACTCGAGACCAAACGTCGCAAACACGCGCCGCGTCTTGTCGATTGGAATACCAAGCGAGTCGCGCACCTCGTACGTTATGACAGAGTTCTCCGTATTGCCGACGCCAGCAACGTAGATGTCAGAATTCGTGATACCGAGAAATGCGATCTGCGATGGTTGTCGCGCCGTTGGCGGTACAGTGTTCGCCACCTGCGGCGTCTGGAGAATGCCATAGAACTTCCGGATATACCTTCCCGATTCCCCGTTTACCGTTATGGTAAACACCAACTCACCGCTCGGGCCACCATTGATAGCGTTGTCCGTCGCCCGGAATCGGTAACGCGTGAAGTTGACTTTGTCTTGCGTATCAGGCGTGTTGACACTGACATCACCGGAAAGTGCAATCCCTGGGGCACCCTGACCAGAAACCGTTACGACGACGGTATGTCCATCCGAAACCGGGTTGCCATTGACATCTGCGACCGTGTAGTCGATATCAAATGAAGACCCGTCAAAGATCCTTACCGTGTCAGTCGGAACATTCTGAAGCGTTACCCTTGGGGCGCCGGAGAAGAGGAATGGGATCGCCTTCGAGATGGCAATTCCACCTTCACCGACGGTCTGGAGTGTGATAATCCCATATCCAGGACCGAGTGTTGGATCGCTCGGAGTTGGGAGTCCTCCCTGCAAGACCACAGTCGCCAGTCCTGAGGCGTCCGTTTGTGCCACTGATTGGATGAGTCCTCCCGTGGTGCTGAAAGAGAGAGCCGTTCCCGGCTGCACCGGATTTCCAAATCTGTCTCCGACTTGAACAGTCAGCGAACCGACTATGCCACTCCTGGCTATGCCGGGCATGTTGACTCGCGAGAGGGTGGCGGACAACTTCGTTGGATCCGGGAAGCCGCCAGAAATTGTCAACCGCCCGGAGGCGACAGAAATTGTCTGGCCTAGCACGTTGGCTGTCGCGACTATCTGCACAACACCCGATCGGATACCGGAATTAAAGGTTGTTTTTACCTCGCCAGCCGCGTCTGTGTACCCGGTCGAAGGCGATAAGAATTCACCTCCTCCGATTCCGCCTGATGGAGAAATCGAAAAGTTCACGAGAATCCGACGCTTCTCGTCCAACAAATTTCCGGCGGAGTCTTTTGCCACAAAAGTAAGAGTGGAAGCTTCAACAGCTCCCGTGCCACGCACAGCGAGCTGAGCAGTTTCGACGGAGAGAATCGTCAGGCTGGATGCAAAGCCAGATTTGAACGAGCCGGTACTGCTCGTGATACGGAATACAAGGGTTCGAACAATCGAGACACCGCCCTCACCCACCGTCTGCACAGAGACCTGCAAGCTATCACCCACAGGCAACGGGTTGCCCCCAAACAGGGCGACCGAAGCCATCCCGCGATTATCAGTGAGAGCCCCCGCCTGGATGATACCAGCAGTTGTGCTGAAATAGAGCGCCGTATTCGCATGTACGGGATTTCCGTATCTGTCACCAACTTGCACCAGAACAGTCGCGACCTGTAGCCCGGCGTTTGTAGGCCAGGTAACAATGTTCGCTGGCGTCAAATTCGCAGTGAAATGTAACGGATCGGGAAGTCCCTGGGATATCGTTAATCTGACGGGCGAGGATGTAATGGTCCGACCACTCACAACCGTCCGGGCAACAACCTGCACAACTCCAGAACGCGTACCAGAGCTAAATGTCGTTCCAACCTGCCCCGCCGGGTCCGTCGAATCGGACACGGGATACAAGAACTCGCCACCACCGACTCCTCCAAGCGGAGAAATTGAGAATGTGACGAACGCACGTTTTTGCAGTTCCACAGGATTTCCTGCTGAATCTTTTGCCACAAATGTCAGCCGCGCGGTTTCATTAGATCCGGTTCCTGTAACCGATACCTCTGGATTGGAAATCGAAACAAGTGTCAGGCTCGATGCGCGCCCGGACTTGGATGCCGGGAGGACCACGCTCGTGTCCTGCAATACCAGGCCGGGGAATGTCGCAGTTACATTCCCATTCTGGCTGACGACCGTGAGTTTGAAAGTGACTGCGCCGGCCGGTCCGCGCAGTTTCTTATCCAGAACCGTGGCCTTGAAGAGCGTTGTAGTGGGATCACCTGAGTCCTCCAGCGACCTGGTCACATCACCAGACAATTCCAATTCACCGGAGCCCGGGCCGTCCACCGACAGAGTAATGTTCGATCCCCCGACGAGGGGGAATCCATTCGGATCCTGGACCCGATACTCAAACGTCGTAGAACCACTATCGGGTACAACAATGGATGTTGAAGGCGTCAAGATACGTGTCGCTCCAGAGAACAAAACCGCTGTCTGCTTCTGGATGACCTTACCACTATCTCCAATGGTCCTCGCCGTCACGAGAGCGACTGAATTCGCCGGACGTGGATTACCTGAAATCAAATCAACTGTTGCGATTCCATCTTTGTCGGTAAGTGCGTTCGGTTGGATGATTCCGCCTGTCGTCGAAAAGGAAACCGCCGTTCCGGGCTGGACAGGGTTTCCTTCTTTGTCGCCCACAATGACCATGATCTGGGCTCGAAGATTATCGTACACTCCTCCAGCAACGTTGATCGGCTTGCGACTAAGTGAGAAGCGCTCCTCAACTGGCAGGCCGCCTGAAATTGTGACCCTGATGGGACTCGACTTGATCGTAAGTGGTGGTGTGCCCGGCACGGTCGTAGTGGCGACAATCTGAAGAACACCAGCTTTCGTGCCGCTCGAAACGCGCGTAGTCACTCGCCCCGTCAGAGGGTCTGTCTCAGCCGATATCGGGAAGACGTACTCTCCACCGCCTGGTCCTCCGAGGATAGAGAAGTTTACTTTGAGTTTGTTGACGCCGGCGATCGGGCTGCCGAGAGAGTCCCGCACTTCGAACAACAACAGCGCAGTTTCATTGGACCCTGTTCCACGAATGGAGATGTTGTCTGCTCCTGAAGTGATGAGAACGATATTCGCGGCCTTTCCGGTCGAAACCGCCCCGGAGGGGCTGGTGCTGTCTGCTCTGAGCCGCAAGACAATCGTCGTGTCAACTCCCGGATTCAAAGTTACGGAGGCAGTGTCATTGCCGAATCCAGCGCGTGAGCCGATGATCCGGGTCTTCGTTTGCGACAGCAGTTGGTATATCAGCCGAAATGCGCCGTCGCCTTTTGATGTATCCTGGGCAAGCCCTCCAATGTCATAAATAATCGCATTGGCAATCGGCGCAAGGTTGTCGTTCCTCATCACCATGCCGCGGACCGACGTCGGAATGGACGTAACCTGCTGTTCAGGTCCTGTCGGATTCTGACAAGCTTGCACAAGCAGCAGGACCGCGATGCTCCCCCACAACAAGATCGTACGGACGTTCATGACGAACTCCCCAAGTACTTTGAGTGTATGCCGTTCAAAATGACTGGTCAATCTTTTTTCAACTTTTTCGTGATGTCCTCACGGTAATCTTTGAGCTTCTCCTGCAAAATATTGCGCTCTTTCGCGAGCTCTTTGATGCGATCTTCGATTGTCGGAACCAGCTCCGCCTTCAGAAGGATGATGAGTTCTTTTGTTGCTTTGGATTGACTGTCATACCCAAAGATGTACCGGAGCCCGAGGACCCACCAAGGCAGATCCTTGAGCAGGGGAATTCCCTCCCGAACGACCTGCTCCTCGCTCGAGTATAGGCCGCCGACGAACGTCTCTTCGCCGTTCAGGACTGTGCTCCTGCCGTCGACCGCGCTCCTGTTGATCAGGGTGGTTACCGTTCCGGGGGTAACGGAGCTCTTCTCGGCGTGGTACGGTAGATCGATGAAATCAACCGCCCCATACTTGTAGACTTTCGGTGTAACCTCGAGGATAGTGCCTGTGCTGTAGAACTTGTCGATAACATTACCTCCAATGTCGCGCTCTTTCGTGGAGAAATCCGACCCGATCTGAATACGTCCTTTGGAACCTGATCGCACCGTCGTTTGTGGCCGGGCGATCACCTCGCCGAGTTGTTCGCTCTCGAAAATCTTCAACGCGGCGTCGATATTGACGGCTAGCTTGTTCGATGTTGGAGAGACACTCACTCCGAAAATATCGCTTTTTACATTTGTGGCCCCCCGGAATTCCACTCCCAGGTTGAGGTCGCGACCTCGGAAGATGTTGAAGCTGATGCCGCTTTCATGCAACTTTCCTTTATTGATCTCCAGGAAGATCGCGGAAATTGTGACTTCCCGGGACTTAGAGATAATCGCCCCCGAATCAACCGGTGAGGACATCCCTGCCATACCGGGTGCGCCGCTCGACGCCAAGGCCCCCAAGCTCGATACCAGGATGTGATCTTCCTGTTCGGTGTACCACAAGCTGTTCGTACGAAGGATAAGCTCAAGCGCATCCTTCCAGTACATCGATTGGATCTCGACGTTAATCGTGGTCGTCAATGGCGCCGGATCGACGATTGGCTTCTTCAGAAACTTCTTGCTCAGGTTGCTCAGCGATTCGATCGCTTGCTTGTACGGAACATCGTTCTTGAATGAAACCAGTTCTTCCTGGGTGTAGCCTCCCTTGCCTTGGGCGGCGCGTTTGAGCATTCGCTCATCCCGGCTCTGAGCTTGCGCGGAACTCACGAGAAGGAGCAGGCAACAAGTGATAAACAACGTGAACCTTTTTTTCATGTCTCCCTCATTGTCGTTTCTTTTTTTCAAAGACCATTGATTTCGTGACTTTTTGCACGATTCCCCCCACGTTCAGAGTGAACTCAACCTTGCTCTCTGCGGGGCTGATGCGACTCACGAACCCCCGCCACACCTTGTCTCCGAGATGGATCACAGTCAGCTCTCCCTCGGACATCACAAACGCTTTGCCCGGCAGCACGGCCCGTATGTCCACAAGGTTCGCGTCCAATTCTCCGGGAGGGGCAACAGTTGAGGGGTTCTGCAGGATGATCGGCTCGAATGGATCAAACGGTGATTGCGTGGATGTGAAAGACTTTGCTGCCAGCGACGTGTTAAGCTCCTGAATCTTCGTATAGTACGCATGCAACTCCAGGGAGAAGGCAAGATACTTGCGCGTCTCTTTTGTCTCCGTATTCAGCGCCTCTTTATCCTCCAGATTGATCCAGGCGATCTTGTAAAGTCGGCTGCCGTTCTCGAGGTAATAAATGAACTTGTACAGGTTCTCAAACACCGCCTGACCGTCCGTGAGCTGATACACGTTGTACCCGTATGAGCCGAAGTC
Organism: Bacteroidota bacterium; assembly: GCA_015661185.1. Taxonomy (GTDB): domain Bacteria; phylum Bacteroidota; class Ignavibacteria; order UBA10030; family UBA10030; genus UBA9647. Next base: position 6,557 of record JACVXU010000015.1, on the reverse strand, counting down.
CTTTGAGCCGTCGAAGGTCATATTGAACCGGACGAACTCGTTTTCGATCGTGATCCCGGCTTCATCAATTCCCTTGCTCATGTATGCGTATGTCTGCGACGTGATATCGAACGGCGGTATCTCCTTGCTGCGGGAATCATACTGACGCTTTGTATCTGCTAACGTGTTCGTAAGTTCCTCGACCTCGTTGACTGTCTGGGGGAAATTGACAAGCTCTTTCTCGATCGCCTGAATCTCCGTCCGTGTCGCATTCAACTTCTTTGGTTGAAGATAGAGCCAGTAGAAGAGTCCACCAGCCGTAATAATCACCGACACAACAGCAAGGACAATCGAGTTACGTATCTTGAAGGACATAGTGTCTTACCGTTATTTTGTTTGGGACACGAAATCACCTTTGTCGACCTGTTCGACGATCAACTCAAAATCATAGACGATCTTGCCCCGGATATCCGACGTGCGGACTTGTTTCAACGTGGCCCGTTCGAAAAGACTTGCCAGGCGCGAGATGCGTGTCCGATAGATCGAATAACCGCTGATTTTCAGTATTCCGGGGTTCTGAACATCCTTCTCCACTTTGTAGATCCAGAGAGAGTTCAGATCCTCGACACTGTTAGCCAGATAGTGGAAGACGCGGCTCCATCGGTCGCTTCCTGGAGCGATAGAGTCATAGACCGAATACGCGTTCGAGAACCTGCTGATGTCCGCCTGCAACGCCGACCGTGCGATACGCAGTTGCTCAAGATCGACGAGTTCGCTTTTCTTTCGTGTAAGGAGTTCATTCTCGCGCCTGATCTCCCCACTTCGAGTTTCGATGGAAGTGGAAAAGAAAACTATCGATCCTATGATCAACAAGGCGAGAACCCACCCGTGCCAGGCAAGCTTGAAGGCCTTTTGCCCTTCGGTGATGATGACAGGACAGAGGTTGAGCGAATAGAGGCCCTTCTTGTCTGGGTCGAGAGCACGCCAAGCCGTCGCGATGGGGATGGCGTACTCCGAGACTGCTTCGCCAATGAGTCCTTCGTAAAGGCTGACATCGAGCTCGGGCGACTGCAGATATTCAACGGTCGCACTGGTGAACTGAGGTGCGAGCGATTCACGGAGACTGACCTTGTGACTCTCCCCACAGAGAACGATCCGGTCGATCCGCGTGAGGGCGATATTGTCCTGCTCAAGCAAGATACGGCTGTAGATCGTGTTCTCGATGTTGGACGAACCATAGCCTTCGCTGATGATCGGAGCAAAGTGGAGATAGTTCTTCCCCTTCATGAAGATCAGACGGCTGAAGTCATTCCCAACATAAACCAGAACGGAGACTTCATCTTCCTGCTGATCATAGGAACCGCGAACGAGCCCGAGAAGAGCAGTGTCCGCACTGTCGATAAGGTTGATCCTCGGGATCCGATTACCGATGAACGGCTTGATCTCCCTGAGCAGATCATAGATATGCATCCCGTCTTCACGGACGATGCTGAGCAGCCCCCCCTGGGCCGTCGGGATGAAATCGATTGCATCTAATGCGGGGGCAGCCGAACGCATGGCAGAAAGCTCCTGGGCGATGTGCTTCTTGAGCTTGTAGCCTTTGAGTCCGGAATCACTTTCAAATTCTTGGTAGGTAACGGCAGGCTCACTGAGCGCGTAGGAGACTGTATACTTCGACGAAGGGAGATCCGTCAGGATGCTCAGGAGGACAGCGGCATTGTTTTGCCCTTCCTGTTCTGTCATTTCAGATGTTATCGCTGGCTCACCAAACGACTCTGCCGCCACATCCTCCGTTTGCAGCCCCCCCTCCAAAGCGGCTCCCTGCTTCTCTTCAAACTTCTGTACCAGCGCGACCGTCTTGTAGTCCCTCAGTGTCACCCTCCCTTTTTTCATCGACAACTGGACGAACTTCAACTCCAAGCCGTCGACGAACAACGCAATCGCAGTCTTGCCTTGAGCAGGCTGGTATGGCATTTCGGGCTTTGTCCCTAGTTGTTAGTATTTCGTTGAGATGGTGTTTGGTGGAACTGCAATCGCCGGATTCTCACTCCGCGGGAGTGACCTGGAGGAGCTGCTGCATTCGGCGTTTGTTGTTTGCATAGTTGAGAGCACTCTCCAAAGAGATCTTCTTCTGCAAATACAGTCGCTTGAGGTCCAGCTCCATCGTGATCATTCCCTGGTCGAGTCCTTCGGAAATCATCTGATAGATTTCTCCCGTGTTGTTGTTCTTGATCGCAGCACGGACAGACGGCACCCCGAGCATCACTTCCTTCGCCATGACTCGCTTGCCGTCAAGACTGGGTATCAGCTTCTGCGACATGACGCACCGTAGCGTGTCAGCGAGACGATTGCGCACACGCTCCTGTTCGACAGGCGGAGTCTCACCGATGATCCTGTCGATACTTTCGACCGCAGATGCCGTGTGCAATGTGGAATAGACCTTGTGACCGGAGTCCGTGATTTCGAGAGCGGTCAGGATCGTCTCCGGGTCGCGCAACTCACCGATCATGATGATATCGGGATCCTGGCGCAGTGCCTGAATCGCGCCATCTTTGAATCCTAACACATCTCGTCCAACTTCACGATGACGGATAATGCACCGGTCGGACTTGTGAACATACTCGATGGGCGATGCGATGATAACAATGTGGGCATCGACGGAGTGATTGTTTGCATCGATGATTGCATCGAGCGTAGAACTTTTTCCGGATCCTGTAATGCCGGTAACGAGACAGAGCCCTTCCTTCGTTCCCGCCAGACTCAGTATCCGTGTAACATTCGCGTGCAAATCGAGAGTTTTGTACGGTCGAATCACATTGTTGATCGCCCGCATGTTGAGCGCAAGCTGATCAAGATCAAAGTACGCGTCGGCACGGAATCGGCGGAATTCGCCGTTCTCCAAATACAGCATGTAGGAGAAATCCAGATTTCGATTCTCATACAGAAACGCTCGTTGACGCTCTCCTAGGACGCTCTGAATAAGGTAGTTCGCCTCATCGGGAGCGTACTGACCCAGAGATTTGTCCGGCTTCTTGGAACCATATATCCGATACCACACACTCCCCCCGGATCCGTACCCCCCTTGATCGATGTCGGATGCGCCAATTGTCAGCATCCTCAAAAGGAAGTAGTTCATTAAAGCTCTCAGCTTTTGCTTGTCCCCCTCATCCATCCGTCCAAGGACGTCACCGATCATCATCTGGCGCTCAAGTCCAGTAACTGTCGATGGAAGTTGAGAGGCTAGCTCGGCGAGCAATTTCCGCGCGGTAACTACAAACGGAGGCTCAGGGGCGAAGGTTGTCGCCTGCGGATCGGGTGTTTGAGGCTTCGCAGCAACGGGGTTCTGAACAGGAGTCGTCATTCAGCGTACTCGACTTTACGTTTTTGGTCGCGCCAATGCTGTGGAAATTGGTGGTATGTGAAGTGCGCCCCCAATGGTGTGATAATACGAAACTCCAAACGAAAATGCAACTCCCTTAAAGAGAAAAATCCATAGCTTTCTACATTTCGTTCCACCATAGGCACTTCACGACTTCTGGACCGATACGACCATTCCGAAGAAATTCTCATTTTTGCCCCCGGGCGATCGTGATTGTAGGTCATTTAGATCGCCGGGGATCGATCGAAGAGAGGAATGGGGGCTCTGTTCCTATCCTGTTTTGTTATTTAAGTCCTTGCTGCCAAAAGTGTTGTGACGTGGGACAAGCATGGCAAGGCCTGCCCCATTATGGGACAGAGCGGGACTTGTATGCTTGTACAGGGCCAAGAAAATACGGTCCTTTGGCGGGAGTAAAAAAAGGCACCCACAGAGTGAGTGCCTCATCCAAACAAGCGGGATTTGTGAGATCGGGGATCCCGACCTAGTCTTCTTCAGTTGTCGAGGAGATAATCTCTTCCAAAGATGTGGAACCTTCCATCATGCGCTCCATGCCCGACCGTCGCAGAGTCCACATTCCATCTTTGGCGGCTTGATCACGTATTCTATTTTCGTCAACTTTATCACCCGCATTAAGAATCAGAGTCTTGATTTCTTTTGTGAAATAGAGGGCTTCGTGAATTGCGGCTCTCCCCTTGTAACCTCCACCGCATTTGTCACATCCGACTGCCTTGTAGAACGTGTGAGCATGGAGTTCGCCTTCACTGAATCCAAATTTAAGCATGTCATCCAGTTCACTCCCTTCAACCGGCTCCTTGCAGATCTTGCATAATGTCCGAATAAGACGCTGTGCGACGATAATGTTGATCGCATAGGCGATAAGAAATGGCTCAATCCCCATCTTGTAGAGACGGGCGACCGCGCTGGGGGCGTCGTTCGTGTGCAGCGTGGAGAACACCAGGTGACCAGTGTTTGCCAGCTTGATAGCAGTCTCTGCAGTGATCTTGTCACGCATTTCACCAACGAGCACGATGTCAGGGTCGTGACGCAAAATACCCCGAATGGACTGCTCGAAGCCCATCTTCGGTCCGATCTTCAGCTGACGGGCACCTTTGATAATATACTCCACCGGCTCTTCGATCGTGAGCACATTCAATGTAGGGTCAATCACCTGGTAGAGGGCGGCAATGAGGGTTGTAGACTTGCCGGATCCTGTTGGGCCGGTAAGGATGATGATACCCTGCGGCTTTGCTATCGCCTTGTAGAATAGTCCTCTCGCAGGGCCCTGAAGGCCAAGTTTCTCCAGGTCAGTGATAACCTTCCTATCGTCAAGGATACGAATGACGACGCTCTCAAACTTGTGCTGGAACTCCGTGGTCACGATTGGCATGATAGAAACACGGAAACGAAGCTGATGCCCGTCAATGACACGCTGTATGAATCCGTCCTGCGACGCTTCTCGCTCGAACCGGTCCACATTCTTCGTCCTGTCTTTCACGACAGCCAAAACAGCTTCAGGCAATGTGTTTTCCTGACAGTGCCAAACCTGCAGGTTTCCGTCCACGCGGAACATGAAATTCGTCTTGTTCCCTTCGGACGGCACGATGTGAACGTCGCTGACTCCCCGTCGAACGGCTTCAACCAGGCAACCCTCGAACAGATTCACGAGCGCGCTCTTGCTGATTTCTGCTTCCAACGCCGATTCGTCGACTGCCTCGTCGCCGGTTGATCCATCGCTGATCGTGACCTCTCCCTCCTGCTTCAGGAGCTTCAGGAACTCGTTCTGAGCCGGGACGATCTTCTCCATCAAACCCTGGAGGTCCTTCAGGCGTACGTAGCAGATTTCGTACTTCTTGACGTTGAAACTCCGGGCGACAACCGGCAGGTTGCGGTCCGTTGGATCCGCTGCGATGATTACAAGCTTGTCGGGCTGGCGTTCATCGTACTTAAATGGCACCATCTTGGCCTGCACCATCATGTCACGCTGTTGGTCAGGCAAAACCTCGACGAGCTTCTTGATGAATGCGATGCGCGTGTCGTCGGTTTTTTCATCCGCCAGAAAGACCTCACGAAACGCGTACAGGTTTGCGACTTCACGAAAGACCGAGTCATGGTCGGCACCAAACTCCGTCACAAGGATTTGTCCGAGGTTCTTCCGGTTTTTCTTGTTCTCCTCGGAATCCTTGAGCTTGAGCGATTTTTCAAGGGTCTCAAAATCAATGACCCCTTTTTTCAACAGAGTATAACCGATTTTATCAGTTATATCTATTTCTGGCATAGATGCTCTCCTTCAATTCCAGAATCTCGATGGCACGTACCACAACCGGGACGGAACACAGAACTAGAACCCATCTCAAAAAGCCCTGTCACTCCCGAATGTCTCCGTCGGGAGTCCAGAACACGCCGTCTGGATTCCCGCTTAAGACATGCGATTCCCGCTTAAGACATGCGGGAATGACATTGGAGACAGGAACAGTATTTTTGAGATCACTTCTAGTGCCATACCCAGAAAAAGACATTGTGTTTTGGTATTATGGTTCTCAACGCGGAGACGCGGAGATCGCGGATCACCGCAGAGTCTATTGCTTTTTTCTCTGCGATTCTCTGCGTCCTCAGCGCCTCTGCGTTGAAAAATACAATATGAATTATTGGAATTGGCACTAGTTTAAACCGAAGTAGTATATCAGATAACGAATAATCTGTCCGGGCGCTTTCGGACGGATCGTAGCTGTTTCGGATGATACAAGGGTAAGCCCCATGAGCACGACCATGATGATCATAGATACGAAAAGCTGAATTGCTTCGATAGCGTTTGCCAGCTTGTATGTGGTTTCCTTCTCGTAGTACTCTGCAAGCTGCATCGCCGTATTCTTCACAGTTCCGGTCTCCGCACCCGAGTTGAACCGCGAGATCGCGGTCGCCGTGAAGACCCCGGTTGCCTGGAAGGCTTCTGTCAAGCCCTTTCCTTTCTCAAGCATCATCGGGATCGCGATAGTCTTGATCTGGTGCTCCATGTATTTGTTACCGCAGGCTTCAGCGGCCATGCGGATAACGTCGATGTTTTCTCCGGACCCTCTGTAAAGCGCGTAGAAGACACGGCAGTAGATTTCGATTGCGGTTTTATGGAGCAACGGGCCTACGACCGGCACCTTGATGATTGTCTTATCCAACAGAAACTGGCCGCGCTCCGTGGTTATGAATC
>JACVXU010000399.1 GCA_015661185.1 Bacteroidota bacterium | reverse complement strand
CTCACTGTCTCCCGGATCTTCTTTGCGTCAACCGCGACGATCACAACAGACTTATCCTTGACCCACGTCCATCCTTCTTTCGATGATCCCATCTCGACCTTCTTGTTGTTGACAGTCACTGAACCCGGTTTCGCGACACCATGTATTCGAATTTCATACGCTCTCGCGGCCGGCTGGCCGGTGTACTCGCCTTTTGTCGGACCGACACTCAGTTCTAGTTTTCCGCCTGCTTTTGTAAATGTTAGAGGTGTCCATGCGGACTTACCGGTTTTATAGTCCAACGAGTTTCCATCATCCTCATACAGCGAGAATGATCCCTTGTCGGCGGCATATACATCCACAACCAGTGTCTCGAGCGGTTTCTGATCCGAATACGCCATATCAGGTTGCATCGGGATGATTGATCCGGCCTTCACAAACAAAGGTATGCGATCAAGCGGATACTTCTCCCGGATCGTCCTGTCTCCCCCATATTTCTGCCCCGTGAAGTAATCGATCCACTCACCGGGGGGCAGGTACACTTCCTTCTCCCCCGTCGAATCGGCTACCGGAGCTACGAGGAATTCCTTCCCGAACATATACTCGCCCGGATAATTATAGACCTTGCCCACCGATGGGTACTCAAGGTAGAGCGGACGAACGATCGGCAGAGCCTGATCCGTTGCAACACGGCAGTACGTGTAGATGTACGGAATTAGATTGTAGCGAAGATTGAAGAACTTCTTCGCGAGGGCTGTTCCCTTGTCGCCGTACGTCCATGGCATCCTGACGTTCCCCTCTTCCGGATTCTCGTGTGCCGAATGCAACCTGAGGAACGGGCTGAAGACGCCGAACTGCACCCAGCGGGTGTACAGATCAAGACTGATACTCGGTCCGATAAATCCGCCAATGTCGTGTGTGATATACGGCGTCAGGACGTTTCCACCTTTCGCTGTGTAGGGAACCTGGTGCGAATACGTGTCGCCGGTGAAGAACGCGGGGTATTTGTGACTTCCAAGCCCACCATAGCGGCTGAAGATGAACCCTCTTTTCTTCGTGTGTTCCTGGGTGAAATCGTAGAACACCTTGTTTGTCCACAGCTGGTTGTTGAGGCCGGGCATGTCCGATGCGCCGGAGCCGCCATCCACCCACCAGAAATCGACTCCCTGGTCGATCAACGGATTGTGGAGAATATCCATGAACGCCTGTGCGTGAATCTTGTTCGCCAGGTTGAACCGGATCCCCTTAGGCGGTGGTTTGTTTGCGACCACGAAAGGAGCAGTCGTGACCCCACCCCCGCCCCCCCAATCATTCACACGGAGAGCAATCACATTCTGTTCACCGCGTCTGAGCAAGCCACTCACTTCCGTTGACGTGGCAGTGTTGTAGACGCTGTTTTCCTTCGAACCGTAGTGGACGATCAGAGAATCGTTAATATAGAGGTCGTACTCGTCATCGACTCCGCCAAAGATCAGATAGAGATTGCCAAACGGCACATTGACCGGAAGTGAGATATACTGACGATACCATGCCGCACCGTCGTAGCCGCTGTATCCCTGCTCCTCCCACGGCTTGCCAGATTGGATGGTAGCCCATCCATCATCGTTCATTCCCAGGGCATACCATTTCTCCTGTACACCGCTGTTGGCAGGATCAGTCTTAAACTTCCACGCGGGTGTAAGCTCACGAGTGTACGTCGGCTTCTCCGGCATGGGCAGGCGCAATTCCGTCCGAATCGCCTGGGCGTGACTGTCCTCATCGGAGAGAACGCTCTCCTTTCCATAGCCGGGGTGATCATTCAGCGAAATCTTGAGACCGCTCTTGTCCGCCCAATCGAGAAACTCCTTCGGCTGCGGGAAGATTGGGCTCCAATCGTATCCTCCCTTCCATCCGAATTTGTGCCACGCGAAATCGAGCACGAGAACATCCAGGGGGATGCCTTCAGTCCTGAACCGATCGACGATTTTCATCACGTCTTTGTCTGTGTACTTGAAATTGTCGACGACCTTCGTGCCGGGAAGATACTCGTAGTTCAGGTCCGTGATCCACGCACCCAACGTGTAGCGCGGAATCATCGGGATTGGTCCGCACAATTCCATGTACCATTTCAACATCTGCGCATAATCGGAGCCGTAATAGAAGAAGAACCAGTCCTGGTTGCTGACCTGCCGGCGTGGTGCGATCCACTCGGTTGTCGGATCCCACACCGGCGACCGGCTGTCGTCCAGTACGGTGATTCCGTTTCGGCTGAGGAGTCCAGTTTCATCTTTCGGCATGCGATCTTTACGCAGGCCGTCGAGTGACATCGAGATCCCACCGAGGTTTGTCCGATCGGAGTCTGCCGGCGTCCAAAAAGGCTTCTTCTCCCCCTTGAAGGTCAAGCTCAGGTTGTCTTTTGTGAATCGACCTGATTTGGCTTTGTAACGGAGGAAGAGCTTCGATGTCTTTACGACCAGCCATTCCTTGTCTGCCCACACCTCGATCTGAACCGGTTTGAATTCGCGTTTCTGAACAACGACCGTCGGTGCGTCCGTGAAATCGCTCCCCGGAGCGAATTCCATTCTCACGGACGTCGGTGAGAGGAATTGAAATCGGGCATCGCGGCAAACGACAGAGCTGCCTTCCTGCTTGCATTGTGCATGAAGACCATCTACGCTGATCGATGTGAAAGCCGAAAGGATAAGAACTGTCTGAATAATTGAACTCATCTTACGCATAGTATCCCTCATCGTATGTTGGAAGGAGAACAACGCATGACTCTCCACGGTAGTACCTTCTCTGAGTATTGTGGCTTGCATAAAGCTAAGGGAGGAGTGCCACAAAGGCAAGTCAGGCTGAAAGGAAAATTGTGAGGAAAACCGGCACAAGAAGTCACTTTTTCAATGTTGCTAAAGTAACATCTTCTCCTCACCAGCATGTGCACCTGGAAAACAATATACTCTTTCCGGCTGCCGTGAAGCTTGAGGCGGGGCTGGTGGGCAGCGCCCGATAAAAAAACGATACCTCATACCAGTTCCGGATTTGCGTCGTTCTCGATGCAGTCTACTTCGAGAGATTTCGGAAGGAAGAACGGTTTTGGGACTAGGCGGTCCGATTTGAAGTGAAGGCGAAGCAGGCGCTGGGTCCAAGGAAGGTGACCGGCACCCAATTCGGCCCATGATAGGTGACGGTCACCACCCTCTCATTTAAGCAGCAACATCCTCTTTCGGGCAACCTGTTTAGAGCCACGCTCATCCGTTGCGATGAGCTGGTAGACATACACTCCGCTTGCATACCTCGTTGCGTCCCACATCTCCTGATGATACCCAGCAAGCCGGTCTCCGTCCACTAATGAGGCGACCTCCTGTCCAAGCAAATTGTAGATCTTCAGGCTCACCCTGCTGACAGCTGACCCTTCGACTCCCAGCCCGCTTGCGGTCTGGCGGGCGCTCGGGGCAGGAAGCTGATAGCTGATCGCCGTTGATGGATTAAACGGGTTCGGATAATTCTGGAACATCTCGAACTTGTCCGGCGCAGCAACAGCAACCGTGATTTCCTTTGTCCATTTCTCTCCTGTTGGAGCAGTGATGACGAACTTGAGGGTCTCATTTTTCTGCACGGGCGCCGTCTTGTCGACAGAGAACGTGAACGTTACAGCCATCTCCTGTTCTGACTTGAGCAGCGCGATCCGCTGCTCCTTCTCAATGAACCGGAGCCACGCCGGGACATCGGTCGCTGTTACCTTCACACGAGCGAGCGGG
>JACVXU010000014.1 GCA_015661185.1 Bacteroidota bacterium | reverse complement strand
GAACGTTGCCCTCATTCAAGTGCCAATTCCAATAATTCATATTGTATTTTTCAACGCAGAGGCGCTGAGGACGCAGAGAATCGCAGAGAAAAAAGCAATAAACTCTGCGGTGCTCCCCGCCAGAACGCATGGCGGGCTGGCGCGATCGCAGTTTATCCCGCCCGCCTTCCGGCGGGACGTCTCCGCGTTGAGAACCATAAGAACCAAAACACAATCTCTTCTTCTGGGTATAGCACTAGTCTTGGCATTCGGACTTCCGTCTGCGTCCGCGCAGGTCAAGCGGTCCTCGAATTCATCCCTGCGAATCATTCCGACACCTCAACAGGTTGAGGTGACGTCTCAACTATTCAAATTGACGTCGCAGACCCGAATCATCCTGGGCGAGCGAACAACTGCAGAAGACCAGTTCGCCGCTCAACAACTCAACATCAGGCTATCGGAAATGCGAAAGACGCCCCTTCGCATTGTAGGAGAGGGATCGGTGAGGAAGATCCCGAAAAATATTCTCTATCTCGGATCGCCGCAAAGTTCGTTTGCGAAACGATGGCTCAAAGCCAGGAATCTGACACTCGGACCCGAGCTCAAAAATGAGGGATACGTGCTGGAGGCGAACCAGGAAGAGATTGTCATTCTTGGGGAGTCCGCCAGCGGCCGGTTCTACGGAATGGTGACACTCCTGCAGCTTCTTGAAACGCAGAAGAAAAGCATCGTGGTTCCCGGAGTGTCGATTCACGATTGGCCGCAACAGAAGATCCGCGGAATCACGGACGACCTGAGTCGCGGACAAATCTCCACGATGGAGAATTTCAAAAAGATTATCCGCTTTCTGGCTCACCACAAACTCAACGTCTACTCTCCGTACATCGAAGATATCTTCGTCTTCAAAAGCCACCCTTTGATTGGGAAGGGGCGTGGCGAACTCACCGCCACAGAGGTCAGGGAACTCGATGCCTATGCAAAACAGTACCATGTGGAGATCGTGCCGATCTTCGAGACCCTCGGACATTGGGAAAATATTCTCGGTCTGCCTGAATATGTGAAATACGCGGAGTTTCCGGGTGCGCATACCGTGAACGTCTCCGATGAGGCGGTCTACAAAATGCTCGACGAAATGATCGGCGAGCTGAGCGCAGCGTTCAGTTCCACGTATTTCAACATGGCCGCCGATGAGTCGTGGGACGTCGGGCTCGGCGCCAACAAGGCGAGGGTTGCAGCGAGTGACATCGCAAGTGTCCACGCGGAGCACTACAAGAGGCTTTTCGACATCATCAAAAAGTACAAGAAGAAGCCGATGATGTACGGGGACATCATCCTCAACAATCCCGCGATCCTCGGCAAGATCCCGAACGATGTTATCATCGTTGACTGGCACTACAGCTCGCAGGAGCAGTACTCAAGTCCGGGAACGTTCAGGGCGGCCGGCTTTCCGTATGTTGTGTCGCCTGCCGTGTGGAATTTCACAGGCCCCTTCCCGAACTACATCAATACGATGATCAATGTCCAGAATCTGAATCGCGACGGGTTCCGGAACGGCTCCCTCGGTTTGCTTACCTCAACCTGGAACGACCATGGCGGCGAGGCTCTGCGTGAGCTCAATTACTATGGATACGCGTGGACAGCCGAGTGTGCGTGGCGGCCGCTCGATTCGGATGTTGCCCGATTCGACGCAACGTTCTTCCCTCGATTGTTTGGCGACGACCGGGCTGCCCTCTTGGGTCAATCCGCGTATGCGTTGTTGTCGAATCCGCTGAACCAAATCAACTGGCAGGAACTCTGGCGGCATCCGATGCTTCCGCTGCGGCAATCGGCCCTATCAATGACGTGGCGACTCCAGAGCTTGCAGTCAACAATGCCCCTGGTGCAGAAGATGGTAGACGAGATGAAAGGGATGAGCACAGCCAACGCTGAGCATCTTCGCCTTCTGGCGTTTGTCTCCAGGCTTGATCGGTGGTATGCTCGTAAGATTGACGTCGCAGATGAACTGAGGCATGCAACCCAGGATACGGCGCGTGGTGCATTACGAGATGCGGCGGTGCATGCCGCATTGGCCGACGCACGAGCGGTTGTGAAGGAACTCAACCTGTTGAAGGAAGAATTCAGATCTCTCTGGCTTGAGACAAACCGCGGCTCCAACCTGCACTTGTTGATGATGCGGTACGACCGTCAGGTTCAGTACTGGGAAGAAACGATTCGTGCAGTTGAGCAGGCCGGTGTGTTGAAGGACCCGCTCATTCAGAGTCAGTGGGTGTACCACCCTCAGGCAAATCCAGGCAAGCGCGATTCGAGTGCTGAACAGGTACCGAGAGCATATTACAGGAAGATGCTCTCACTCAGTCAGCCGCCGTCGAGTGCCAAGATTCAGCTGATAGGCGACACGCACGCGCGGTTGTGGGTGAACGGAGTCGAAGTAGGAGAAGTCTATGCACGGCGCTCGCTCTCCCTGGTGACCGAACATCAGAGGGTCAAGATGTGGGATGTCGGCTCATGGCTGAAGCCGGGCGAAAATATTCTTGCTGTCGAGGTTGCCAACTACGACCGGTATGCCTCCGCGGGCTTCAATCTCTATGGAGAATTAAAGAGCGGCAGCGCGCTCACGAACATTCTTAGCGACTCCACCTGGAAGGTTTCAGCACAAGCTCCTGAAGACTGGAGATCGCTTTCGCATGATGACAGCAATTGGCTGAGTGCGGCGCCAAAGCCTTTTCTGTACCAGGTGATTCAACCGGACTTCGATTCCGGGAGACTTTCCTGGATCGAACGCTGACGGGGACGTAGCAAGCACGATCCGGCGCACCGTGAGAAGAAAGCCGGTGGGTGACAATGGAAAAAGAGAGTGGTTTTCACTATATTATAGAAATGAGTTCGTGTCGTACACAGGTCGGGGTTTATACACCAGGAGCATTTGGGGGAATATGAAAAAGTACGTGGTGTTCGGTTTAATCGCAGGGGTGACGATTTCCGTTCTGGCAGTCTATTTTCGAAAAAAGAGACTCGCAGGGACTGAATTCTACGGTTTCTTTGATTCATCGACCGTCGCGGATGAATTATTCGGCGATGCCTTTGAGGAATTGCCGGATAAACCGTAGTTGGAATCACAACGCGACCGAGATTGCGGCCAACGTTTCAAACGGGTCCTTGCTGTGCTGCCACCGATAGAAGAAATTCACTGATCACTCTATGAGTTCTCCACCGACCGAATCAACGGATACTTCTCTCTTTGCCCTCCCGGCGCAGGCGCTGCGTGCCGAGCGCGAAAAACTGCAGACCGCCCGCAATGAAATTGTGCTTTTCGGTGGGAATCTGGTCGGTTCCATGGCTGGGTTCTTTTACTACCGGTTTGAAGTACCCGAAGATCTCTACCTCCGTCCGGTTCATCACGTCTCCTGTATCTTCAATCAACTGCAGCCTGTCACAATTGGCGGAAGAATCGTCAGTCTGGAAAACCAGTTCGTCGTTGTTGCTCTCCCCATGGACTTTGGCCAAATTCTTCCTGAGATCAAGTGTACGTGGGACTACGACGACCATCTTCCGCATGTCATCGACGTCCTTGCAGGCGCAGATCTCGCACATCCAGTTGCTTCTGTTTTCCTTCATCCAGAGCGACCTGAGAATTCTTACGCGGTTACGATTGAACCGGCTGCGACCGAAGGTACATCGCCCGAACATGCCGATGCTGTTAAGAAGATCCTTCGGAACCACATATCCTATCTCTGGGGCCCTGTGCGGTCCGGCAAGACGCAGACGCTTGCTCTTGTTGCGCTCAGTTATATCAGGGCGGGGAAGAGCGTGCTCCTGACTGCTCCGGGTGCGGCTCAGGCCGATGAACTTCTATTGCGAACGCTCGCACTCGGTAAAGAGCTTGGCATTGACCTGAATGCTATCGCCAGCAGAGTCGGCCTGCCCGCCGACCCAGTCGCGACGGACATCGGATCATTCTCTCTCGAGAGAGAAGTTGAAACAAAGCGAAGCGACAAGAAGAAGCAATTGGAGGAGCGCGTAGCGTTGTTGCGGTCCTATTGGAAGACAAAGGTGAACCAGTACCTTCATGACGATTTCTACACGAGACTCAATGAGCTTCGTGAACGGGCGAATGAGAACAAGAAGCAAGTCGAGAAAGTTCGTGATGAGATCACAACCATCAAAGAAACGCTTACGCGGGCACAGAACGCTTCCATGCTTGCGAAACTCAAGAAAGGATTCAGTAAGGAGGAGATCGAGGTCGCCCAGAAGCAGCTGAATGAAAAGCTGGTGCTCCAGAAGAAGCTCCAGCCGGTGCAGCAAGCGCTGACGGCCGAGTTGATGCGGACAGAATCACAATCTCCCATTGATTCGAACGAGTTGAAGGAATACCAGGCGGCTGTCAAGAGAATCGGGGAATTGGGTGGGATCAAGAAGGTGACGGAGGAGGTTGACAGCCTCAGCGCGGTAGACGAGATGGCACTCGTCTCGTCGAAACGGTGCGTAGCGACGACCGTAGGCGGCTTCTTCTCCGATCAGCGCGTCCGCGGCGGGCAATTCGACCTTGTCCTTGTCGACAACGCAGAGCGTGTGGCACCGGCATATCTTGCCGCGCTGTCCCTGAAATCAAACGAGGCAATGGCGGTCGCCGGTGATCCCTTTCAGCTGGCGCCTGATTCCTTCTCGAAAGGTGACCTTGCGGAATCGTGGCTTCAGCGGGACATCTTTCTGACAATAGCACAGACAGATCAACTGAGCCAGCTCGCCGAATGGTCACAGCGGAATGGAACGTGGTGCATCCGGCTGACATCGCATTACCCCACCGCCTCCAAGCTCTCGCGGTTCGTGGCATCGTTTTTCCATGATAACAAGCTTCAGATTCACGAACGGCCCGGGGCGGGTGGAAGCATTGTCGTTCTCGACACGAGCGACCTAAAGTCGACGTGCCGACAGTATCTTGGGAAGAAGAGCCTTCTGCCCTACAATGAGCTGCAGACGAAACGGACGATGGATGTCGTCAAGCATGTTATCGCGCGAGGGCAGCGGCAGGCGTCGGATATCGGGATCATTCTCCCGTTTCAGGGCACGACACTATACACTAAGCTTCAATTGCGGCTCCTGGGAATCCGGAATGTTGAAGTGGGTACGCCGGCGACATTTCAGGGACGGCGAAAGAGAGTGATTGTCTTTGACCTGACGATGGCCGGCGTGGACCACACTATGCGCCCTCTCGATGACAGGAAGGTCGGTGAGTTCCGACTCGCGCGTTTCCTCAACTCGGTGGTTTCCTGTGTTGACGAAGATCTCTATGTGGTTGCGGACATGGGCCATTTCAAATCGGTCTATCGGGACCGGCTCATCACGAAGTTCCTCATGCTGCTGCAGGCCCAATCGAGTCCGGTGCCTCCGCTGAGCGCGAGCGCAAAAGTCTTTGACGATATGAGTTGGGATGTCCGGGAGCGGGTCCTGAACGCAGTACCGGGTGGCTCAAGCACTCCAGGCGAGAAGCGGCAATCCGAAGCGGCAGCGGGGCAATCACAGGATGCCGAACTCGATGTGCGCATGAAGATGATGGCGAAGTTGCAGCCGCAGATGGTGTTCACGGGAAGAGATTTTGATCAGGAAATCTACCGTGCGGCGCAACGCGTTCTGGGTTTGCGCAAGGACGCGAACCTGCTCTCTCAATATCTCGGAGGCGATCTGTTGTTCCGCTACTCACTCGGAACAGAGCTTGCGGCGGTTCGATTGCCACTTGACGGCTGCCACAACGAGGATGAGTTCCGGAAGACGATGGAGCGGTGGAATTTGTTGCTCTACGAAATGTCCGGTGCAGGCAGGACGGATCTCACGTTCTTCGCGAAGCAGACGCCGGAAGCGCGCGTCCGATGGGAGATCAACAACCTCCGCGCGTACTACTCATCTGCAATGGAAGCAGTCGTCGAGGAAAGCAAGCACCGCATTGCGACATCGGTGTCGAAGCTATTTCAAGAATGTTTGGGAAAGTCTCAGCCGGCCAACCCGATCGAATGGTCGACCGCGTACATCAACTTCCTCGGCAAGATGGAAGCCTACCTCACGTGGATTGCCGAGCAGTTGCGACACTAGCACCAGCCGATTCAGCAATCGCCCGAATTGAAGCGTTCTCCTCGCTTTTCACCCAGTAATGCCTTTCTTGAACACCGCTCAAAATCAAAGTATATTGATTGGAGAATATGAAGGGTGGAATTCAGAAGACATGGTGGCAATTGGCGCGTGCTCCGGCGAAACAATCGAAAGAGTAAACCGCTCACAAGTTATCGGTCGGCCATCCTGAATTCTAGATTCTGACTCCTAATTCCTGACTCCCGACTTCTAGCTCTTGAACAATCCTCCAAACCTATGCAGATTATTTTCGATTCCCTCCTCGTCCTGTTCATCGTCTTCCTGAATGGGTTCTTCGTAGCGGCGGAGTTCGCGATTGTGAAGGTGAGGATGACACAGATCGAGCCGCTCGCGGCCAAAGGGAATGCGCGCGCTCGAATAGCCAAAGACGTCGTTACGCATCTCGACCTCTATCTTTCCGCTACCCAGGTTGGTATTACAATGACGAGCCTCGGTCTCGGGTGGCTGGGTGAGCCGCTCGTCGCCAGTCATCTGCTGCCGCTGTTTCGGTGGCTTGGGATCGAGAACGATGATCTCGTCCACGGAATCTCTTTCGGTGTCGCGTTCGCGATCATCACGTTCCTGCACATCATTCTCGGTGAGCTAGCCCCCAAATCGCTTGCCATTCAAAAGTCAAAGGCAACGACTCTCTGGGTCGCTTACCCGCTCACGCTCTTCCACGCTGTCTTCAGACCAGTCATCTGGCTCCTGAATACGACAGCGAATGGCATCCTTCGCATGGTCGGCCTGGGGGTATCCAGTACTGTTGAACTGGCGCACTCCGAAGAAGAGCTGAGACTGCTCCTCTCCCATGACCAAACGGCGTCCACAGTCAGCAAGAACCTCGTCCTTAATGCAATGGATTTCCGACGCAAGCAGGCCCGGCATTGCATGGTGCCGCGAACCGAAATGACGACGCTCTCGCTGTCCGACTCCGTGCAGGAAAACATCAGCGTCATGCGGTCAAATAAGTTCTCTCGCTTTCCGGTCTACAAGGACTCCATCGACAACATTATCGGTGTGGTGTATACGAAAGACGTCTTCAAACAAGATCGGGACCACAGCCCTTCGTTCACGCTCGAAGGAGTCCTGCGCGATGCCACATTCCTGCCCGAGACCGCAAGCATCGAGAAAGTGCTCGAAACAATGCTGCAGCGCAAGACGCACATGGTTATTCTGGCGGATGAGTACGGTGGCACTGCGGGGCTTATTACGCTTGAAAACGTGCTCGAGGAACTGGTGGGTCCCATCCAGGATGAATTTGACCGTGAAGCTCCCGAGATTATCAAACTCAACGAGGGCGAGTATCTGGTGGATGCGAGCGTGACGACGAACGAAGTCGAGCAGCTCATCAATGTGGAACTCTCCCCCAAAGATATTCTTTCCATCGGAGCATTTCTCCTTGAACAGCTTGGGCATATCCCGGTCGACGGTGAGAGTGTCCGTGTCTATGGAATTGAATTCACGGTCGAACAAATAACCGATCGCGTGATCGACCGCATCCGTGTGAAGCGGATGCCGCTGACGGACAATAAGGTACTTGAGGAATTGTAGCCTCCGGGCCACCCGGACAATACTCTAGTGCCATTTCAAATAAATCATCTTGTGGTTTTTATCGCGGAGACGCCGAGGCCGCAGAGCATCGCAGAGAAAAATATCAACATCTCTGCGTTACTCCGCGATCTCTGCGACTCTGCGGTGAAAAAGAAGAAAGAAAACACAATACTACTTTTTAGAAGTGGCACTAGCACTCCATCATCCCCTCACTTCATTATTCCAACATCCCCAAATGCGCATTTTCTCCCGACTGGCATTCGCCGCGCTCACCCTCCATTCTCTCACATCGGCTCAGGTCATCGTCCCTCAATGGGCGAAGGATGCCGTCTGGTACCAGATTTTTCCCGAGAGATTTCGCAATGGCGACACACGGAACGATCAAACATTTTTGGATCTGGAAATGAGCCCCGAACGTGGATGGAACATCTCCCCCTGGACGAGCGATTGGTACAGACTTCAGCCGTGGGAAGTAAAACACAGCAAGAGGTTCTACGGTAATGTCTTCGAACGCCGGTACGGCGGCGACATGCAGGGTGTTATCGAGAAGCTCGACTATCTCACCGACCTGGGCATCACGGCGATCTACTTCAACCCCGTCTTCGACGCAATCTCACTGCACAAGTACGACGCCTCGACCTACCATCACATCGATCGCAACTTCGGCCCAAATCCGCAAGGCGATCTGCAACTCATCAAACTGGAATCGGACAATCCGGCAACGTGGAAGTGGACGTCGGCGGATTTACTCTTCTTGAAGTTGATCAGGGAATCCCATGCACGAGGCATCAAGGTCATCATCGATGGCGTGTTTAATCATTGCGGCACGCGCTTCTGGGCGTTTCAGGATGTTGTCAAGAACCAGCAGCGCTCACAGTACGTGACGTGGTTTGACGTACGGCAATGGGATGACCCTTCAACACCGCTGAATGAGTTCAAGCACAAAGGGTGGTGGGATGTCCAGGAGCTGCCGGAATTCTGGGAAGGCGACAGCAGTTTTGCGAAGCCGGTTTGGAATTACTTTTTCAATATCACGAAGCGTTGGATGGATCCGGACGGTGACGATAATCCGTCCGACGGCATTGACGGCTGGCGGCTCGACGTGGGCAATGAAGTCTCCCATCTTTTTTGGAAAGGATGGCGCAAGCATGTCAAGTCGATCAATCCGGATGCGTACATCGTGGGAGAAATCTGGGATGATGCCTCCAAATGGCTGGCAGGAGACGAATTCGATGCGGTCATGAACTATCCCTTTGCACGCGCAGTGGTTCGTTTCTTTATCGACACCGACGGGCGTCGTTTGACCCCGTCGGAATTTGATCGTGAGCTGGCAACCATACGGAAGGACTATCCGGGCGAGATAAGCTACGTCCTGCAGAATCTCATTGACAGCCACGATACAGACCGGTTGGCTTCGATGATCATGAATCCGAATCGCAAGTACGACGATGAAAACGGCCTGCGGAATAACCCCAACTATGACGTTGGCGAACCGACTGCTGGTGCGCGGCGGATTCAGAAGCTCATACTTCTTTTTCAGATGACGTATGTCGGCGCCCCGATGATCTACTACGGCGACGAGGGAGGAATGTGGGGAGCGGACGATCCGGACGACCGGAAACCGATGGTGTGGCAG
Source organism: Bacteroidota bacterium (assembly GCA_015661185.1). GTDB lineage: Bacteria > Bacteroidota > Ignavibacteria > UBA10030 > UBA10030 > UBA9647. The sequence continues at coordinate 16,459 of JACVXU010000014.1, read as the reverse complement.
GATCTTGCCTACCAGAATGAACAATCACATCCTATTCCGGGCAAGACACGCACGGACGATGAAGTGAAGTTCGACAAGAGTCTTTATGATTATTACCGGATGCTCGTCCGAATCAGAAAAGAAAACATCGCTCTGCGGCGCGGTGACTTTACGTCAGTTCTCATTGACGACACGAAGAGCATCTATGCTTTCAAGCGGACTTCAGGGGACAACGAATTGATCGTCGTGCTCAATAACAGCGACGGCGCACAGACAGTGGATGTCACAATCGCCGGTTCAGGGAGATACCGTGACGCGCTGACGGGAACAATACTGGAAGGGAAGGAAAGTCTGCGATATCAGCTCGGTCCGAAGTCGGGGACAATTCTTGTGAAAACGAATTAAGGAGAACACTATGCGTTCGATGCTCTGTCTTCTCTTTGTGGCCCTTGTTGCGTTATCGTGCGGGCGACAGCCGCACCCGTTTCCCGGTACGATCATTGACCTTACATATGCCTACGATTCGACGACGGTGTACTGGCCGACGGAAAAAGGGTTTGTCTTCGAGAAAGGTCAGGAAGGATTCACCCCGGGTGGCTGGTATTACACCGCCAATCGTTTTTGGACGCCTGAACATGGCGGAACGCATATCGATGCGCCGATTCATTTCTTCAAGGATCGCGCGACGCTGGATCAGGTACCGCTAGAGCGGCTCATCGCTCCGGGAGTTGTCATTGACGTTTCCGCACAATGCGCAGGGAATCCTGACTACCTGGTCACGGTGGACGATCTCACGACATGGGAGAAAACCCACGGCCAGCAATTGGATGATGTGATCGTCTTGCTCAGGACAGGGTTCGGAAAGTACTGGCCTGACCGCGTGAAGTACATGGGAACGAACGAGCGTGGACCGGAAGCCGTCGCAAAGCTCCATTTCCCAGGGCTTCATCCAGATGCGGCGAAATGGATTGTTGAAAATCGAAAGGTCAAAGCGATCGGGCTTGATACACCCAGCATTGACTACGGCCAATCGAAGGACTTCAGGACCCACGTCGTACTCTACGAGAGAAGCCTCCCTGCGATGGAGAATGTGGCGAACCTCGACCAGCTGCCCGAAAAAGGATTCACGGTTATTGCGTTGCCGATGAAAATCAAGGGGGGGAGTGGCGGTCCGCTGAGAATTGTTGCGGTGATGAATTAGAAGCCATCTCAACTACTCACGCAAAGGCGCAAAGACGCCGAGCAGACAAACACATTCTGTTTTTCGCGACTTTGCGGCTTGGCGTGAGATTTTCTTTTCTTCTTATGGGGTTTTTCAGATAGGTTCTAATCTCTATCTTCGTTGCGAATTCAATCAAGCGAGGCAACCATGAACCGATGGATTTCATCTCGTCAAGTGATGTCCCTTCTTGTTCTTTGCATGATCATCACTGCCGTTTCTTCCTGCGCCACGCGGTCGCCATCGCCAGCTTCCGATCAGGCAGAGGAGAAGCAATTTGAGCAGCGCCGCGTCAGCATGGTGAGGGAACAGATCGAGGCGGAAGGCATATCGGACACTGCTGTGCTTCAGGCGATGCGCCGGGTTCCCCGACACCGATTTGTTCCGGCTCAGCTACGGGATCAAGCGTATGCAGACAGGCCGCTGCCGATCGGCTACGATCAGACCATCTCTCAACCCTACATCGTAGCGCTGATGACGGAACTCCTAGGACTTAAGAAGGGTCATAGAGTGCTTGAGATCGGAACAGGCTCAGGGTATCAGGCGGCGGTTTTGGCAGAGATCGTGGATTCCGTCTGGACGATCGAGCTTCTCGAACCGCTCGCGGTGTCTGCCCGTGAGCGTCTGCATGAACTGGAGTACGATGGAGTGCAGGTGCGGGCGGGCGATGGATACGCCGGATGGCCGGAACATGCTCCATTCGATGCTATCATCGTAACAGCTGCGGCTACAGAGATTCCCGAGCCCTTGATTCAACAGTTGAAAGAGGGTGGGCGGATGGTAATACCGGTCGGTGAGGCGTTTTCCATTCAACGCCTTGTCCTTGTTGAGAAGCGCGAGGGCCGGGTCGTGAAGCAAAATGTTACGGCGGTGCGGTTCGTTCCGCTGGTGAGAGACGGAAAGAGGTGAACAGCTCACCTGCCGCTTTCCTGGCGGGTGAGCTGTAATCGGCGATCCCTGGACCGTCAAATCGGGAGAGGAAGCCCGACGACCCGGACCCTGAGCTATTGATTCAACCGACCCCGCTGCGGACCAAATCCAGAGTCCGGAGTACAAGGCCGGATCCTACCAAACTCCTCTTCGCGCTGCGTTTATTCCCCCTTACCATCTTGACATTATCGGAGCAATTCGCAATATTTCGCTACACAACGTAACGCATTGCGAGATGAGCGCCCTTCTCCCCAGATTTCCCTCGCTCATGCTTCTATCTCGTGAATTTTAACCGGGTCCCTAACTCCCGGTGCTTGCCATAATTGAAAGAGCAACGCTCGACACCCGTATTAACAACTCTCTCGCTAGTTCCGTGGGGATTCCGTGCCCGCGCATCGGAGGCTCGGATTCATGCTGTTCATCAGCGACATCCGCACATCATGTACTACTCCGTGCCTCAGGTCGCAAGTGATAATTGTGAAACCCGGCATGCCTATGATTTCACGCTAGACCTCCATGGAGGATTTTCTATGAGCCGTCCCGTACTCAGGCTCTTTGCGGGATTTCACCCCCACCGAGGTAATTGTCTTTTCTTGTCGAACAGAAGTAATCCTACGCAGCCGTTCAAGCAGGTGCTTGGGATGATTGATTGAACACCACAAGCAACGGAAGGAAGTCATTCTTGGCCGCGAAACGTGCACCATCCCGACAGTCGATTCTGCTGACGTTTGTCTTCGTCGTCATCGCGACGGTGTTCGGAGCATTTTACTACCGGTACGTCCAAGACCAGGAGGAGTACTTCACGCAACGGAACTTCCGTCAACTCACCCTTATGGAAAACCAGATCACTTCGCGAATAAAAGGGTTGCGCGACGTGATCGAGAATGAGATCGCGAGCGGGACGGGACGCCGCGATTCCAGATCTCTCGAGAAACGTTTTCAATCGCTGGTGCCCGGATACGCTTGGGGGTCCGTGTCAGGGAATATCGGCAACGCTTCAGTCCGGCCGGTTCGTGGGAAGGCGAGTACGCAGGCATGGCTGTTCAGGGACGATGACCATGTCATGCTTGAATTCCTATGGCAAAACGGAATGTCTGGGCGTGACTCAATCTCTGTCTTGATCAGAACAACCGAATTGACGGATCTCTTCAGACGAAAGATGGACGAGAAGATCTTCGATGAATTGTTCATCGTGGTCAACGAAAACGGCAATGGGAAAAGAATTGTACAAGTCCCCGGTGGGCGTGTTGCAATTGCAGACCCGGATACGATGCTCGATGCCGACGGAAAGCCGCTCGCGTTCAGGTCTCTCGCGAACACAGATGCAATTGGGATGATGCAACTTCGGGACGAGACATATAGAGCGTTCACCCATCCCTTCAGGGTGACTCAGCGCGACATACATGAAACTCGGAATAGCAAAGATCAGTTCTGGACTGTCTGCGGTCTGGTAAGAAACGAGAGATTCAACCGGGACTCCCTCGCCATATCCTACAATGTTCTCATCGTTTTCGTTCTTATAGCGATGATGATAGCATTGTGTTGGCCGCTCCTGAAGCTCAGATTCATGAGCAGGGTGACCAGAATCAGGGCAGTCGATGTGATCTTCACCGTTCTTGCGATCATGTTCGGAACCTCGCTTGTGACCATCGCTTTCCTTGATGTCCTCGCATCGTATCGACTTCGGAATCAGGTGGATGGCCAGTTACGAAGTCTCTCGGATAGGCTGGCGGCGAATTTTGCGTCTGAGATCGACTCCGCCCGCACGCAGCTCCGGGTTCTCAGTGACAGGGCAAAAACCGAGATCTTGGAAAACAACTATGTTGGGAATCCCAAGAAGACGAAAAACTCATACTCCTTGTTTTCGCGAGCTTCGGTGGAGACATATCCGTTCTTTGACCAGGTGTTCTGGGTCGACAATAGCGGGGAAGAGAGAATAAAGGAAACGGTCAAGGATAAAGCCTACATGACAAGCCTGGTGCCGGTCGGCGACCGGGACTATTTCAAGAATGCCGTGTCGGGCAATCTCTGGGACAGTCGCCACGATGCAACGGGTAAGGACCTCTCGTACTATCTGCAACCGCTCTCCTCCAAGACAACGGGTGTCTTTTCCGTCTCGATGTCCATGCGATTATCGCTGCGCGAAGGCACGGCGGCCGTACAAGGAGGAGATTCCCTCTGGGTTGCGGCGATGGATTTCCGCCCGATGTCTGTTGTAGCCCCCGTGATGCCGGCGGGATTCGACTTCTGTATCATCGACGGCAGTGGAAACGTCCTCTTCCACTCGAATCAGGATCGAAACCTGCAAGAGAATTTCTTCGATGAATGTGATGAACCCGGGGTGTTGAGAGCTTCTGTCGTCGCGCGATCGGCAGAATATGTTATCACAAGATACTGGGGGCAGGCGCATCGGATGTACATCAGACCGATCGAAGATCTGCCGTTCTCGCTCGTCACGCTGCACAACGAGTATCAAACTCGAAAAGTCAACCTGGAAATCGTGACCGTTGCGCTACTTCTTTTTTTCGTGTACATGATTCCCTTCGCCATCGTGGTCGCGATCGCCCTCCTTCTGCCGAACGACCTCACGAGATGGATGTGGCCCGACAGGCGGAAAACTGGGCACTATCGGAATCTTCTGGTCTATTACATGGTTCTCGCCGCCTTGTTCGTTATTTCACTTTGTGTGACGAGCCATTCGGCAAGTACATTCTGGACGGCTCTTATCTTTCCCCACTTTGCCACTGTCTTCACATTCCTTTCTCTGTGGGCTCGTGACCCAGAGGGCTTGTTTCGGCGGCCGAAGAACAGAAGCTCGCTTATCGGTTTCTGGGCTGCCGTCGATGGAATTCTTCTCTGGCTGCTCGTGTATTCGCTGCGACCCGATCCCGTTTCTCTGGTTGCATTGACCTTCTTCATTATGGTTGCGCCCCTTATCGGCTGGTTCTTGACGGGTTACCCATGGCAGGATAGACCGATCCTCAAGCGAGGGGCAACCATCTTCGGTAACCGAAAGTTCACCGGTCTCTACGTCGCGAGCATGGTCTCCCTGCTCATTCTTGGAACCGTGCTTCCTTCGGTTGCCTTTTTCAACCTTGGCTATGACACGCACATGCGACTCTATGTCAAGGAGACCCAAATAAACCTCTCCCGGGCTCTTCAGAACCGGGAGCAGAGCATACGGGAGGCGTTTAGAAAGATAAGCCATGATCATGGTACTCTCTCGCGGCGGCTGGCGGAAGAGCGAGATACTGATGCCGGAATTTTCTTCCGAACGACGCGTGACAGGTGCGCGAACAGGCCAGAACGAATGTTCGATGACTGGTTCGACTCTATCGTCATCCGTCAGTTCATGCCCTCCATCACTGAATCGTCCGTGCATGCGCTGGTTCTCACGCACGATGCATACGATTCCAGCTATTCATGGAATTCCCTTCCCACATCCGGGCAGGATTCACTCACGATGTACCACTTGCTGCCTCCGGCAGCCGGAGGAAACGGCCGGTCGAAAGTTGAAGTCGTTTCCTCGGTCTATCCCACGTTCTCCAAAGAATTAATGAACTGGTCGATTGGCCAGTACGCAATCTTGCTCTTCCTGGCTTCGGTTCTACTTTGGATCCTGCACCACGTTGTCCGCATGTTCATTCGAAAGGTGTTGATCATCCAGGCGGACGACCCCGTGCAGACTGAAGCGGAGGATCTCACGAAAGCGGCAATTCTTCGAAATACCCTGATTGTTGATGCCGGTGATGAGCTGACAGAGAGCCTCGGAAAGCGGAAGGACGTCAGAGTCATTGACTTCCTCTCGCCAAAACATGAGTCGAGTGCAGAGCAATGGAAGATGCAGGTCCAGGGAAAAAATGCTCCGCAGATTGGATCAGTCGTGATCTTTCATTTCGAGAACCGATTTGAGGATCCGGTCGCGAATGAACAGAAGCTTCTCTTCCTGGAATACCTGGTTGATTCATTTCGAAAACCGGTCGTGATCTGCTCGTCCATCGACCCGGTGTCGAGTTTCAATCTCGATGTGATCCGTGGGGAGCGAGATATCTCCGAGAGCGTGCGCCGGCGTTGGAATTGGGTGTTCGAGGGTTTTGAAAGGGTCGCGGACTCACTGCAATTCTCAGACAAAACCCTCTTGACGGACGGCAAAGGCGTGACGCGGGGATCAATCGAGTCGAGACTTGAAAGGATTGTCCAGCGCGAATTCGTCTGTCACCGCACAATGATCGAATTGGGGAATCAGCTCTTACAGGAAGGAACCGTATGGACCCTGTCGCCAACCCAGCTCGAAGACGTTATCTACGGTCGTTCAAAGTGGTACTATCGCAGACAGTGGCTCTCCAGCACGAGTGACGAAAAGCTCGTCCTTGCAAGAATCGCGACGGACGGGTTTGCCAACTCGAATACAATTTCAACAGTGGAGTTCCTTTTGAAGAGGAGGCTCCTGGTGCGGGATCCGGAGTTCAGACCGTTCAACGATTCGTTCCGCCGGTACATCCTCGAGGCATGGAGTGAAGAAGATTCGACGAAGTGGCAACAGGAAGAAGCGAAAAGCAACTGGGGTAGGCTGAGAATTCCAATCACCATCGGGCTCCTGCTGGCAGTCCTGTTCCTGTTCGGGACTCAACGCGAGATGTACAACGCAACGGTCACGTTTGTCTCGGCGGCCACGATTCTGTTGCCGGCGCTGTTCCGGCTGTTCGGCACCATTCAGCCGGAGAAGCCGCACACGGCGAAGGAGTCGTGATTCATCCAGCACGAGCGAACAGAATAGAATGAAAGGAGGTACATCGTGCTTGAAACACTTGACGCAATTATCGCCACGGCTGCTGTTGCGCTGGGCTTGAGCCTTGTCGTTCAGGCGGTGCAGCAAATCACGAAGCAGTGGCTGGATCTGAAGTCGAAGTACATGCGGTTTCAGCTTTTGGCGATGTTTGCTTCTCCACTGACAAGATACTGCGTGACGCCGCGATCGCCTGGGCTGGCTGGGAATGACCCTCCTCGTCAGCCTCGGTGCAGCGTTCTGGTATGATTTCCTGAAAACGGTGATGGGGATTAAGAATAGTTTCAAGAACCAAACAGGCAGAGCCGATGGTGGGGGTTGACAGGGATATGACAGAGGAAGATGAAAGGCTAATCCCAACGAATATTGAACGACCAACGATGTTCATAGGTTCTTCGGCTGAGGGTCTAGTTGTTGCCAGGGCTGTGAAGGCCCATTTGGAATCTGACATTGAGGTAGATATCTGGGACGAAGGCGTGTTCCAACTCAACCAGAGTTCCCTGGATTCGCTACTGCACGCGGCAAGCCTTTATGATTTTGCCGTTCTCGTACTCACTCCGGATGACTTGCTGAAAAGCCGGGGAAAACGGTACAAGGCTGCTCGCGATAATGTGGTTTTTGAACACGGGCTCTTCCTTGGTCGCCTAGGACCGCGGCGAGCATTCATCATGTGTGAAGAATCCGTAAAGGTACTGTCGGATTTTGCAGGCATTACAATTTCGCGGTTCACGAAACCTGTGAAAGGAAATCTCAGAGACGCGGTGGCGAACGCATGCGATCAGATCAGAAAGTCGATCAAGGAGAGCCTTCACTACGCCGAACTTGGATTCTATCCATCGACAGTTCTTGCGATTGGTTACTTCGAGAATTTTATCTCCAAAATCTTTACCTCGCTGCTCCAGAAGTCGTACGTCGTCAAGGTCAACGGGAAAGAGCAAACGAACCTGCAGTTTCAATCGTTCACTTTCACCATTGTCATTCCAGATTCACTGGGCTTCGTCGAGAAGGCAAACCTCGAGCTAACTGTCAAGATCAAGGAACTCCAACAGATAGTCGTTCACTCCATCACGAGGGACTTCCCGTTTTACGTGAGAGCAGATTTTCGAGGGGAAAAGGAGCTTCACCTTTATGATGTGCCAACAACACTTCTCTCGTCGAGAAAGGCCATCGAACTCCTATTATCGAAGCCCTTCATTGGTCAGTCATGGGATCAGGAAAAGCTCGAGAGGCGAGAAATCCGGAATTTTCGTCTGGCGCTCGAGAGTCTCTTGAAGAAAAACTTTCCGGACCACCTGGGCACAACGATACGACTTGAAGGCCCTGAATGTATGAACAGCAAAGCATGACTGGTTTCTCTCTGCACGAGCGTTGCGGCGAGCATATGCAGTCTTGCACGCACTAAGGAGGATCCGTTATGGCACTGAAAATCGAGCAAAGTATGCGACTCGGTCTGGACCAGTACTTCAGACCGAGCAGTCCAAAGACCGGCATCGCCATTCACCATACTGTGGGGGGCTCGGCACGCTCGACGTTTGACTGGTGGATGAAGGACCCATTGCAGATTGGAACTGCGTACATCATCGAGCGAGATGGGACGGTCTATCAAGTGTTCGAGCCGGAAGCTTGGGCATGGCAATTCGGCCTACCATGGGCCTCGGAAGAGAGGATCGCATTCGAAAAGCGCTTCATTGGAATAGAGATTGCCAGCGAGGGCGGATTGATGGAACAAGATGGCCAACTGTATTGCTTCGATCGCGTCTCCCCGAAAACGCTCAAATCTCGAAACGAAGCATTCGATTATGGTAAGGTGTACCGGGGTTACCGGTACTTCGATAGATATGAAAACGTCCAGGTCGACTCGCTCATCCAACTCATCAACGAACTGTGTGACAAGTTCGGGATCGAACGGAAAGTGCCGGATAAGCCCCTCGCCTACTACGGCGACCTCGTGAAGAATTTTCCGGGAATCATTGGCCACACGATGGTGAGGAAAGACAAGAGCGATCCATCTCCGGACATCGCTTTCTGGAATAGGGTGATCGCGGACTGCCGGTTAGCGAAGACAAGCGACCTGGGGCCAACCCCCGCGGCGCCACGCCTGTTGAGCGAATTGGAGAAGGATGCGTTGTTCGAAGCGAATGTGCATCAAATCAGCGTGATGAACACGGCTGCCGGGAGTATGGTCAAAGGGGCCATCATGGAGCTGGAACGAAATGAGCGAAATACCTACATCAAGCTGCGCGATGCGGTTCCGGATGGACATGCTGTGAACTATGATTTCGTAGAGGGGGACAAGGGTTTGGTTTTCCGAATTGCCCGCGCGCTGGGGTTTAAAGAGGTCACAGAATCCAGACTGGAGGTGTACTCATAGTGAGAAATCTTCTGATCGTCGCTGGCGTCTTCGTTGTTCTGCTTCTCCTTGCGCTGACATACATCACCTCTCGGTATGTCGATCAGGAGGCTATCCACAAGGCCGAGGCTGACATGCAGTATATGCGGCTCTCTCGCGATTCGTTGTTCAGTGTTGTTGCAGTGAAGGACTCTCTACAGGGATTTCTCCAGCTCAAAGTAGGCGCCCTGCAAACCGAAGCGACGACGTTGCGAGGCCAGGTGGACAACCTGGAGCGGGAGCGACAAGGAAAGCAACTTGACGTGCGGCGCACAAAACGAACAGACGAGCTGCTGGTAAAGGTGCGGGAGATCTTTCCGGCTCTCAAGACCACGCCATTACCGATCACTGAGCGGTACGACGAGAAGGAGAACATCTCACTGCAATACCTCGGGATCCCCGTTTGGTTTATCGAAACGTCTTTGATTGCCGAAATAAATGCGGAGAATTATAAAAAGCAGCGTGATAAACTCATCGTGATTGATTCACTCCAAGGGGAAACGATCGCACTGAAAGACACCGTGCTGGCGCTGGAGAGAGAAAAGGCTCAAGCGTACAAACATGGGTATGATGACGCCTACGCCAAGTACGAAGGGCTGAACGTAAAATACATCGAGTTGCTCAAAACGCCCCCCTCAGTCAATCTTGGCATGCCTGCTTGGGGGACGATCTTGGGCTCGACAACTGTTGGCGTTCTCATTGGTACCCAATTGAAGAAATGAGGAAGTGTTCGCTCAACCAACGCCCGATCGGCGTAGTGAATTCACAAGAGACATGATGTTAAACGATGGCGCGCTTCGAAGGAGGATTCTATGCCAAACGACGATCAATCACCGCCCGATGACTTAAAACTCAAGGAACCGGATGACTCCAAATTCGTAACGGAAGAGTTGGCCAAGATGCAACCCATCATCCATCGGCTGTTAGCAGGCTGGTTCATTTTTGTGGGTGTCTTTGCGATCGCTACAATCCTTCAAACCTGGCCGCCGGGCGGTCAGCAGTTGGCTCCCGCTTCAGGCGATTCGACGAAGACAGATACCACATCGGTTATCGACACATCGCGCGGCGTCGCACCGCAGGAGGCCATATCAACGAGCAGTGGCACACCGACGCCGGAGCAGCGCTATATCCTCGTCGCTCTTATGTTTGGCATGTTGGGAGGCGCGTCTCACGGGTTGGCGTCGTTGATGGATTTCCGGGGCCAGCGCAGGCTCTTTCGTTCCTGGTCGCTCTGGTACTTCGCGCAGCCGTTCCTCGGCGGAATGATGGCCGTCATCTTCTACGTCGTGATACGAGCCGGTTTGCTCACCGGAACCGGCGAGACTGCCACAAATCTCATCAATCCGTACGGAGTCGCGGCCATCAGCGCGATTGTCGGGCTCTTCACCGATCAAGCGACGAACAAGCTGAGTGAAGTATTCAAGACGCTCTTTGCAACAAAAGGAGCGGCCCGCGGTGGTCAGCTCGATCAGAACGCTCCTCCAGAAGATGAGAGGAAGCCATGAAGGCCCGGCTCTTCTTTCGGCCGGGATAGAACGAGAGGTCGAATTCGTGGGCAGTTAAGCGGATCCAACAAAACTCTCAGGTATCGTTGGAACCAATTGCGAACTCTGATTTGTGGCAGCTGGAGAGTTTACGTCCCTCGGGTAATGGGTCGTCGGCGCGGCCTCAACGTTGACCCGGAGCCAAAGTGGTAAGCTTCATGGGTTTCAATTACCAGTGTCGGGAAGACTCTATAGTCCAATACAGTCTCCTGTTCACCATTCCCGTCATCATAGTGAGTTCCTAACATGTCCCCCTCCCGATCTCCTCAGCCCTTCCGCGCATTTCTGAGTTACTCTTCAAAAGACAAGAAATTTGCGGGTCGTATCAAAGCACTACTCGAAGTCTATAATGTCGATGCCTTCCTTGCGCATGAAGACATCTCCCCGGCGGCAGACTGGCAGCAGACTATTCTGAAAGAGCTTAACCGCTGCAACGTCTTCATGCCGCTCATCACCAAACAGAATTTCCATGACTCCTATTGGACGGACCAGGAATGTGGATTCGCCCTTGCGCGGAACAAGGTGATTCTGCCGATATCCAGTAGGATCCCCTATGGGTTTCTCGAGAAATTTCAGGCACATAAAAGGAAACCAGGGAAGAAGGAAACAGATCTCATCGAAGACGTCCTCGCTGGCCTCGCTCGTCGTAAACCTATGGGAAATCGATTTCTGGCAGTGGTGATCTCCGCTTTGCGAGCGAGCAGCAGCTCAGACCAATCGATTGCGCTCTCCAAATTCCTTCTGCGCTCCCTTTCCTTCTCGACGGCACAGATGAACACCATTCTCAGAAACTCGCTGGCCCAGCCGCAGGTACTCGGTTCGTCTAAGGCAGTCAAGCTTCTGCGCCAGCTTGTCAGAAGGAATCCGAAAAAAGCTGAAAAAGTTCTGGTAAACAGGTTTAACAAGAAGGTGACTTTGTAGTGTCTGTTTCATGTCTGAAGATGATGTCTTCCAGGTGGAGAAGCAAGCCGGACGAACGGCGGAACGCTATTTGCGGTGTCTTGTGGGTGCAGACTACCGCTGCTTTCTCTGGTTGTCCGGGAGGATTTCAGGCCAAGCTCTCGAAAAAGAACCACCGATTACGACCATCGCTGCCAATCCCGCATCGAATGGGGCACGTTGTTCAAGACCGAATGGTCACGAATTCTGAAAGTCAAAACCTATGAAGCCTCTCTTTCTTAAGATCACACTCTTCGATCCGACGGCCGATCCAACCCTTCCGAGCGATCAGCGCGAATTCCCGGCGTTTGACGGCATCGAAATCGAGATCGTCAAGATCCTGCCGTGGAATCCGACCGTTGGGTTCGACTCACTGGTCCTGACAAAGGATCAAGCGGCGGCCACGTTCGTCGCTGAAAACCCAACCTACAAACCAAGCCGTAACCATTTCCTGCGCGTCGGCTTCACGAAACCAAATTTCTCTAAGCGACGGAAGGAACTTCTCTCTCCGGGAGATATATCACCGGCTGTTCTCCCCATCTATTGCCCCGAGCTGCTTCCGTACTGGGACACCGGATGGAGAAGCAACTATGAAGTCAATAAGCATTTCGAGGATGGTGACACGACGATCGCGAGCAGTAGGCAGACGCCGTACGAACTGAGGATTCCGCTGAGGCAGCTCTTCAACATCGGTCACCGGGGCGCGCCTCACCGTTTTCCGGAAAATACAATTGCCTCATTCAGGGAAGCCCTGAACCTCAACGCCAACGGATTGGAATTTGATCTCTGTCTCACGAAGGACGACCAGATTGTCATCTTTCATGACGCACAGCCTGTGAAGCTTCCTCCGCACCTTGACCGGACGGTGTTCGAAGATCTTCCGTATGAGCTCGTCTCGCCGCTGTTCGAGCGCGACCAGAGTCGTACGATGGTCGTGACGAAAGAGTACCGCGCCGGTCAGTACGTGGATCGGCCCGCGACTCCGCTGCAATCGTACACCCAGTACGACGTCGTCAATCTGACGCTCGCCGAGTTTCGCCAGAGCTATCATTATGCTCTCGTCAATGGTCAAGAACATCCGATCCCGACGCTGGAAGAGTTTCTGCAATTCGTTTCACAGGAGTCGAGTCGCCTGCGCTTTCTTTTCTTTGATGTCAAGTACCCCGTCGAGAATGTCAACCGTGACGTCTACAACCGCTTCGGACGAGGGATTGGACAGCGGATTGCTGCGCAGCTTCGACAGGGGCCGCTGCCGGAAAATCTTGTGATCTGCAATCCGAACGAGGAGATCCTTGGTGTTTTGCGAGAGACCATCCGGGCGGAAACGGGGCAACGGTGCATGTTCGCGTACGATGCGGCAGGAGGAATCAAAGAAACATTCGGCGGGAAGAAGAATCCCCTGAGCGTTGCCCGAAGAATGGGCAACAGAGTAGTTTCTGTGGGACACCAGTTTCGCCCGGGAGATTTCGGTGAGATCAAGGAGGCGGTGGTCGATCGGGATCATGAGGATGACAGTCCCGTGGAGCTTGTTATTCACTGGACGCTGAACGATCCTTCCCTCATCCTCCAATCGTTCCGCAGCGGCGTGAACGGGGTCTTAACAGACAAGCCGGACGAACTTGCAAGGTTGCTCGCCAGGCTTCGGGTGAAGATCGCTTAAAAGTCACTCGGTTACAATGAAACGCCCACAGGGGGCTCGTTCCGCGAATCTCACGATCTGACACCATTGAGGTCACTATGAACACACTCGCATTCGAATTCTTTCGTCAGCATTATGCTCCCGGCAGAGTCTGTCTCGTTGGACTGAGCGATCCAATGTACCAACTCATCCGAATCGGACAGAGTAAGATCACCTCCGACAAAAAACGTTCGAAATGGAATCACACGTTTCTCATGGGGGAGCGCCGTGGAGCGACAGGCAAAGAGAAGATCTACATTCTTGAGAGCGATATTCATTTCGGCTGGAAGGAACTGCAGTTCATCAACGGCCCGCAAGAGAGCCCTTTGGAGAAATGGTGTAAGGACACGATAGAGCACGCGTGTGTCCTCGGCCTCGATCTGACACCAGATGACCAGAAGAAACTCAATGACAGGGGCCTTGAGATCGCATATGATCCCCGGTATCGGTATCCCGTGGGAGAATTATTCGGAACGTTGTGGGCAATGCTGACGGGCACACTTCACAAGCGAAACATCTTTGACGAGGAGTATGCTATACAGTGCGCCACGTTTGTGCGCATGTGCTATCAGGCCGTTGGGAAAGAGCTGCTCGGCGGTTCCAGCGACTCTTTGAGCAACACATCTCCTGAGAGGTTACATCAGAGTGATGTGTTTACGTTCAAGCAGGAGTGGCACAAATCGTAATGCCATGAGCTTACGCCGGAAGAACCTTTCGCATGAAGAGCAGGCACAGTGGAGCCGGGGGTTGCCCGGTAGGTTCTTCTCTTTATGCAAGCTGCAATTTGCACGGTGCAATTCGGTAGCTGTACGCTCTACCCCGATCTGACATCTGTCTCGTTCCTCGTCTTACTTCTCACTTCCTACTTTTTACTTTTTACTTTCTACTTTCTCCCCCCCTCACACGCTTTTAATTACCTTCACCACTCTCCACAGTGATCTAACCAGGACTCAACGCGGTTCTTTCTCCCTAACGTCACTCTACTGCTTCACCTTCTTCCTGAGCACGGGTTCTCACGACTACGTGAGCACGTTACCAAATCCATCGTTTCTTCTTCCGCGCGAGCTCGGGAATGTGCAGGTGAATGCGTGTTGGGGAGACGAGTACCTGGGATGGCCTGATCAAACCCCATTCGACGGGATTATCGTTACCGCTACGTTTGAGCCCTTCTCCGTCTAATCTCTGCGAAAACGCACCTTTCCAGCCAATGATTGCAAGGATTTCTCTTCCTTTGCACAATAAGCAACTACCTTGATTTTGGTTGACGGATTCGCTATTTATTACGTAGCAAATCCATAGATGCACGCTCCTTTCTCGCTTCCGATAAAACTTGACGCGCCAGCAATAATTGCATTCCGCGCAAGTCATCCACTGGCAAACGAACAGCGACTCGGGCTGCAAACTTTTCATTCGCTTCCACAAGAACCTTCTCAAGAACGGGACTAATCTCCTCAAAGAATTGTGTCTATCGAGTGACGCCTTCTGAAGGGTTAATCGAGCCAACTTATGACTTCAACACATTTCGAAGAAGGAGGGTAGGAAGATGACGGTCGCTCACTTGCGGTGGATGTTGTGTTGCTTGCTTTGTTTTGTCTTGCTTGCATGTCATCCGGCTCAGCACAAAGAGCCTTCGCCGGAGGCTACCCGTCCGAGTACGGGCACTGTTTTCCGTGCTCTCCCTTCGGATTTCGCTACGCAACCCGAACGCGTGACGGCAATCCCGGGTCGCATACGCGCAGTGTTCGCGGACAAACTCTTGCGGCAGGAGTTTGTTCCGAAACAAGGCAGCAAAGGATTGGAGCGTCTCAACATGACGCCGGATCTGGAAGAGATACTTCGCTGTTATGATGTAAAGCGCGTGTGGAGGTCGATGGCTGAGCTGGAGCACTACGAGAATGGACGAGTCCGTGTTGTGTCGTATGCCGAGCGAGTTCGCGAACGATGGAAAACCCAAGGCATGCGGGGGAATGCCCGGCCATACGAAGTGCCGGATTTGTCGTCGGCTGCGGCAATGCTTGAAATGGAATTTCCTCTCGAGACCAACATCGACCTGCTGCTGAAAGATCTGCGCAAGGTTCCTGGAGTTCTTTCGGCAGAACAGATTGTTGTTCCGATTCCCGAAGCACCGTATTTTCCTGTCGACCCGGGGTGGGTTGATCCATCCGATCCAATTTACGATGCAACTCTTGCGCGTGGTCGCTGGGGATTTCATAATACGGGAGCGGCGCTTGGTTGGGACTATCTTGATGGTTTCGACATCAATTTGCCGGAGGCGTGGGAGTACCAACGAGGGAATGCTGCCGTTACCGTTGCAGTTCTGGACAACGGTGTCGACGTGACGCATCCCGATCTCTACAAAAATATCTACCTCAACAATGGCGAGGTCCCATCTGCGATCGTTATGTCCTATCGAAACGCAAGCACCGAGGACGGCCTGCCCGATAGCCTGACGTTCTACGATCTGAATGTTCCGAGTGTGGTGGATGCTCTCAGCGCGTCCGGTTTCCGCGATACCAACGGCAACGGCTATATCGACGGTGAAGACGTTGTAGGATGGTGGAGCAATGGGGTCGACGAAGACCGCAACGGCTACGTGGACGACCTGGTGGGCTGGGATTTTGTGGAGGGGAACAATCGACCCTTCGACATCGGTGAAGGATCCCACGGCACACCCGTTTCCGGACTCATCGCTGCCATGGCTGACAACCGGATCGGGATTTCCGGCGTCGCGCCGCGAGTTCGTCTTATGCCCATTCGAACGACGATGAATGTCGCAGAGATCACCTATGTGCTTGGTTTCAATTCTGTGAAGGTCATCAATTGTTCCATGTCGCTGCCGTTTCGGGGAACGATGATAGCGGAAATTATCCGGACCCTTGAACCTGAGGGTGTCCTCTTCGTGGCATCCCTTGGCAACAGAGACGCGTACTACTTTGGCTCAGATCCCTCGCAACGGGAAGAAATCATGTCCATCAGCAACTTCTCCCCTCAAGGA
>JACVXU010000398.1 GCA_015661185.1 Bacteroidota bacterium | reverse complement strand
AAAAGTCGAATAGCCCAGAACCCCTCGCAGTCGAAGACATCGACTTTGCCACGAAGTCACCAAGACACGAAGAAGATCTATGAATATTGTTCACTTTCAAGAACCTTTGTGACTTTGTGTCTTGGTGGCGGCACTTTTCGACCGGCTCGCTAGAGATAGAGGTGAAACAGAATATGCAATTCGCTGACGTTCCGGTTCAAAATGGAATCTTTGGTGTAGCGATACAGCGGCCGTACTTCGACACCGCTCACCGGTATGAA
This sequence comes from Bacteroidota bacterium, assembly GCA_015661185.1. GTDB lineage: Bacteria > Bacteroidota > Ignavibacteria > UBA10030 > UBA10030 > UBA9647. The sequence continues at coordinate 4,347 of JACVXU010000398.1, read as the reverse complement.
CTCAACGCCTCCTGAGTACCGCACCGCACTCCCGCTCTTTGCCTTTGTATCAGGGTCGAAGAAATCGTACATGAACTTCAGATCGATCCCTTGTGTGAGAGGATAGTCTGCTTCAATCATCACGGCCAGTTGTTTGAGGTCAGTGCCCGAAGCGTTCCTTTGGTTGAGGTCTGAACTGACACTCATTGACGAAGAGTTTCCCTGAATGCGTTCGACATCTCCGATCACCGTGACAATATCCATGAATGTCACTGCGCCATAGCCTCCGAAAAGGTTTAGTTTCTCGACGCTCGATGCGTCATTGTACGATGAAACCCCGGCCAGAACTCTGAGCGGCCCAACCTCCCCGTGCGCCTCCAGTTTTCCGAAAACAGCCTTCGCGAGATTCCCATCCCTGTCGCCCTGCATTCCGTTGGTGACAGCCCCCATCGCTGCGAATGACCCCGCTCTGAGTCCAAGCTCAACGCCTGTTTGTTGTCCCATATTGTGTCGGAAGGGGGTTGCTTGCCGCACGAAAGAAGTGTGGTCGTCGAATCGGAGACCGTACGGCGGCGCAAAGCGGCCGAGTTTCACATAGCCATTGGCCGGGAGGACCCTGGCTATGGCGAACGCTTCGAGCCGGTTGTATGGGCCGAACGCGGGATTGATGTAGAGGTTGATCTTCTTTGAGACCGCGAGGTTGAAGTACAGGTCCATTTGCATGGGAAAAAAAGAACTCAACGAAGCGTATGGATTTGTCTTGGATTGATAGAACGCGAGGAGCCGGAAATCGGCCCCGTAGGACAAGAACTCACTGATTTGCGTCGAGAAGTCGTCGAGTTGGTATTCCTGCTGCCAGCTCTTCACTGAGAGGCTGTCGCGTCCGAAGCTTTGGCCGAACGCATTCCGCATGCCGCCGCCGGAGGGGTTCACGTGGCAGCTCTGGCATGGGAGGTTCAATCGAGCTGCAAAACGGGGAAGTGCATATCCCGAGATACTCATTGTGATAAGGAGACCGAGAGAGATGAGTAAACGACTTCGCATATGAACCCCGTAAAGAGAGAGAACAGGTGGATTTTTGGCTTCTTCAAATTAGACAAAAGGCTCCAGACTTTCAACCAACGGGAGACGATCGTAGTTCCATTGGAATAAACCCCTTTTTGTCTTGATTCTCCGCCATTCTCGCTCTACATTATTTTTCATTCTGTAAGAAGAAACACGTTACGAATCCCTAACCACCACATCGAGCATCCGCCGTGAATTTCCTTACCCATCTCGAATGCAGCGTCTGTGGAGATCGTCATTCTCCCCATGAAATTCAAACAATCTGCCGTTCCTGCGGCAAAGCGCTGGTTGCACGCTACGACCTCCAGGCAGCGCGCAAGTCGTTTCCCCGGGCCTCACTGAAAGACAGACAGCCGTCGCTCTGGAAATACGCTGAACTCCTGCCTGTGGAGCGAGAGGAAAACGTCGTCTCATTGGGCGAGCGGACGACACCGATTATCCCGATGCCGAAATTGGGCGAAGCGCTTGGACTTCCACACCTTCTGATGAAAGATGAAGGTCAGCTCCCCACAGGCTCATTCGATGGCGGTGTCGAAAGCAAAAGAACTGGGCATCAAGACGGTCTGCATTCCGTCGGCCGGAAACGCAGCGGGCGCTCTGGCTGCGTATGCAGCGCGTGCCGGAATGGAGGCTTTCATTTTTCTACCGGAGGACACTCCGGAAATCAACATCAAGGAGTGCCTCGCGTACGGGTCTCATGTGAAGCTCGTACAAGGCAACATCAGCGACGCGGCGAAAAGGATGAACGAGCAGAAAAAGACCAATCCTGGCTGGTTCGATGTTTCAACGCTCAAGGAACCATATCGGCTTGAGGGAAAGAAAACGATGGGATATGAACTGGCTGAACAAATGGAGTGGCAGCTTCCCGACGTTGTTTTGTACCCGACCGGAGGAGGCACGGGGCTCATCGGGATGTGGAAGGCATTCGATGAAATGGAGCAACTCGGATGGATTGACAACAAACGCCCCAGGATGATCTCGGTTCAAGCGAGCGGTTGCGCTCCAATCGTCAGGGCATACAATGAGCAGAAGCCGGACTCCCTGTTCTGGGAGAACGCTGAAACGATTGCCTCAGGTCTGCGCGTGCCCAAGGCCTTTGCCGACCACCTTATTCTCGATGCCGTCTACAAGAGCGGGGGAAGTGCCGCGGCCGTGAGCGATGAGGAGATTGTTGCCTCCGTCTACGAGATCGCGAGGACCGAGGGGTTGTTCATCTGTCCCGAGGGAGCCGCATGTTTTGCTGCTTTGCGTCATCTTTTGAGTCGGGGAAAGGTCACGGAGATGGACCGCGTACTGGTCTTCAATACTGCAACCGGGATCAAATATCCGGAAGTAATCAAGAGAGAGCTGTAAAATCCGATCATCTGGTGATCGTGCGATCGGATTATCGGGTCGCCGAGTCAGTTTGGAATCGATACTATTGTTAGAGGGCAAAACATGCGAAGTCTAGTTTTCATCATTGGTTGCAGTCTGCTTCTTATCGCGGTTGGGTTCGGTCAACAGCCGCCGAAGAAGAACGCGTTCGTCGAGAAGATTGTGCGAGAAGTCTCCTCGAAGAACATCAAGGCGACGATCGGGAAATTGGTGAGCTTCGGGACCCGCAATACGCTGTCGGATACAGCAAGCGAATCTCGCGGGATCGGAGCGGCACGTCGATGGCTCAAAACGGAGTTCGAGCGCTATGCACAGGCGAGTTCCGGAAGAATGGCCGTTGAGTTTTTCGAAACGGTTGCGCCGGTTTCGCAGCGAATTCCTTCTCCGACCCGAGTGGTGAATGTTGTGGCAACACTGAGACCAGAGCATGCCGGACCGTCCGCCGACCGTATCATTGTTATCAGCGGACATTATGACACGATGCCAGGAAGCGCCACCGATGCACAGAGTGATGCGCCGGGGGCAAACGATGACGGAAGCGGGACGGCGATCGTTCTGGAGCTTGCAAGGGTTATGAGCAAATATCCCTTCGACGCCACGATTGTTTTCATGGCCGTTGCCGGGGAGGAGCAGGGATTGCTGGGAGCTACCGCGTGGGCCGAGATGGCGAAGAGCCGTAATCTGAAGATCGAGGCCGTATTCAACAACGACATCGTCGGGAGCACAGTGGCGGGTGATGGAACGAAGGAAAATCGATACGTGAGGTTGTTCTCGGAGGCATTCAGTCCACTCGACACGGGATCGGTGTTCCGTCAAAGGATTTCTCTCGGTCTCGAGAACGATGGCGGCTCACGTTCGCTCGCCCGGTACATCAAGGAGATCGGAGAACGGTACAATCCAAAATTTGGCGTGGCGCTCGTGTACCGGCTCGATCGTTTCCTCCGCGGCGGCGATCATCGTCCCTTCCATGAACGGGGATTCAGAGCGGTTCGGTTCAGCGAGGTAAAGGAAAACTATGATCATCAGCACCAGAATGTCAGAGTCGAAAACGGCAAGGAATACGGAGATCTCCCGAAGTTTGTTGACTACGAATACTGTGCAAACGTTGGGAGAATCAATGCCGCCGCTATAGCCACGCTTGCCCGGGCCCCCCAACCGCCGGAGAATGTCGGTGTCCTCACCTCGCAGCCTGGTTACGATACCGTGTTGCGGTGGGCAATAAACCCCGAGCCCGACCTTGCTGGATACCTTGTGCGCTATCGACAAACGAGCGCCCCGCTGTGGGAAGAAGCAGTTTTTACGAGCGACACCACAATCACGTTGAAAGTCTCGAAGGATGACTATTTGTTTGGAGCACAGGGTGTTGACAAGGAAGGAAATGCAGGATTGTACACCGTCCCAAGACCTGTACGCCGATAGGCTTGTTTTGAACATAAAACATCCCATCATCGAAGGGTAAAGTATGAAACGTCACATCGTTATGATTGTTGTGGGATTATCACTGGCTTTCGGCCAGGTGGCTGCACAGACAAATGATACCACGAAGGAAGCGTCAGCACAGCGGGAGAAATTCGATCCGCAGCGTGATCCTGAGAAGGATCTCAACGCGGCGGTCACACTGGCATCAAAATCAGGTCATCGGATTCTGCTCGATATCGGAGGCGAATGGTGCATCTGGTGCCGCAAACTCGACAAATTCTTCCAGGATAACAAAGACGTTTCAGAGTTTCTTCATGCGAGTTACATCGTTGTGAAGATCAACTACAGCAAAGAAAACAAGAATGAGAAATTCCTTTCCAAGTACCCGGAAGTCAAAGGGTATCCGCACCTGTTCGTACTTGACAACAAGGGGAGACTCCTTCATTCACAGGACACCGGTGCGCTTGAGACTGGTGATCATCACGACCACGACAAGGTGTTTGACTTTCT
>JACVXU010000152.1:8412-12435 GCA_015661185.1 Bacteroidota bacterium | reverse complement strand
CCGCCTTGAGTTACTGTAATTCGTGCAGGAGTGATCGTGAAGATATGTGTTGGCATTGATGTCGGCTCGGTGGCAGTGAAACTTGCTGCCTGCGGGGCAACGGACAACCCATTGGTTTCCAGCCCGATCTCCGGCAAGGCCGCGAACGCTTTCTTCTTCGCGCAGGCTGAGGGGATCCAGTTGTTGCTTTCGCACAGCTTCCCCACACGAGGTGAGCCTGTTGAAACTGCGCGGAGGCTCCTCGACGAATTCCGCAATACGTTTGAGCATTTAGAAATCGTCAACCTGTGTGTCACAGGAAGCGGAGGAAACGCTCTCAGCACACTCCTAGACGTCCCGTTTGAGAACAGCTTCAAAGCAATCGCGCAGGCAGCTGGTACACTCTACCCCGATGTGCAGACAGTTCTTGAGCTCGGCGGGGAGACGGCGCGATATGTAAGAATCGAGGTTAATGGTCAACAGCTTGTTCGCGTTGTTGACTATGAGAAAAACGGCGACTGTGCTGCTGGAACGGGTGCCTTCATCGAGCAACAGGCGACGAGGTTGAAATACTCGCTTGAAGAAGTTGGTGAGGCGGTGCTTCAGGCAGAGAAGGCGGCACTGATTGCGGGTCGATGCTCAGTCTTTGCGAAGACTGACATGGTCCACGCGCAGCAGAAGGGGTACAGCCCGCCGGCGATTCTGCGGGGCCTCTGCGAGGCTGTCGTGCGCAACTTCAAGAGCAGTGTCTGCAAAGGTAAGCAGATCCCGCCAAAGGTTTTCTTCGCGGGCGGCTTGGCCTTGAACAAGGGTGTCGTTGCAGCTCTCAGGCAGGTCTTTGAGCTTGATGGTGAATCGCTTATCATTCCGCCGTTCCCGGCAGCCATAGGCGCAATCGGGTGTGCGCTCATCGAACGAAAACGACAGGAAGTTGCGAGCCTCGAAAGCGTTCCAGAAAGGCAGATCATTGCTGCGCCATGGGGCCCACATAGAGCGAACACGGCGAAGCCTGTGAATGCAGGCCGTCTGTCTCCCCTCTCGACCGATAGTGTCTTGTTCCTACGTGATCGCGTCGTCCCCTATTCCTTCGAAGGCAAGGCCCTACCCGTTGATGTCTACCTTGGAATCGACGTGGGGTCAGTAAGCACAAACCTCGTCCTTACCGATGACGACGACAACCTCATCAAAGAAATCTACGTGCGGACAGAGGGAAGACCTATCGAAGTTGTGAACCGAGGACTGCGAGACATTGAGGAGGAGCTTGGGTCCCGCGTACGAGTTCGTGCGGTTGGAACGACAGGGTCCGGACGCGAGTTGATCGGAGCACTTGTCGGCGCGGACGCCATCAACGATGAAATTACGGCGCACAAGACCGGAGCGCTCTACATCAGTGAGCGCTTGCAGGAGCAGAAGGTCGATACAATCTTCGAGGTTGGCGGGCAGGATTCGAAATTTATCAACATTGATGATGGCGTGGTGGTGGACTTTTCCATGAACGAGGCGTGTGCGGCCGGGACGGGCTCATTTCTCGAGGAACAGGCCGAGCGCCTTGGCATCAGTATCGTGAAGGAATTCTCCGCGCTGGCGTTTGCATCAGCAGCACCTGTTCAGTTCGGTGAACGATGCACGGTCTTCATCGAAAGTGACATCAACACGCACATTCACCAAGGCACCGAGAAGGCGGATATTGTTGCCGGTCTGGCGTATTCGATCGCATTGAACTATCTCAACCGTGTTGTGCGTGGCCGCAAGATCGGTGGCGTGATCTACTTCCAGGGGGGCACGGCATACAATGATGCGGTTGCAGCCGCGTTTGCCATGCTTTTGGAAAAGCGCATCATCGTTCCGCCTCATAACGGTGTGGTGGGAGCCATCGGCATGGCTATCCTGGCCCGCGAAAAAGTGAGGTGCAACGGACAGCCGCGCGCTGCGGTGCTTTCCCCAACTTTGTTTCGGGGTTTCCGACCCGACCTTACAGGCTACTCAACGCATCAATTCACGTGCAAAGCATGTTCCAACTACTGTGAGATCCAGCAGGTGCGAGTTGGTAGGGAGAAGACGTACTGGGGGGACAAGTGTTCGGACAAGTTTCGCAAGAATACAAAGGTGGACCGGAAAGCTACCATTCCGGATCTCTTGGCTTTCCGCGAGAAGCTTCTTGTTGAGAATTGTAGTCAAGATGGTGACGGATCAAAGCCACAGATTGGCATCCCTCGCGCGCTTACGTTTTACACCCGGTTCCCGTTCTTCAACGCATATTTCACTGAGCTCGGTTTTCAGGTCGTCCTTTCCGATCCCTCAAATCGTGAGGTCGTGGATGCAGGGGTGGAAGCCACAGTTGTTGAACCTTGTTTCCCGATTAAGCTTGCTAACGGACACATTCTGAATCTTCTTCGCAAAAATGTGGAGCGCGTGGTGGTGCCAAACATCATCGATGCGGAGATGGACAATTCTACGCTCGCGCCATACGCGTGTCCCTGGACCATAACGCTCCCGTACGTTGCCCGCTGCCAGGCAGCCTTTGAACGAGCGCGCGACCGATTTCTTATACCGACGCTCCATTTCAGCCGCGGTACGGACTGGGTGAAAAAAGAGCTTGCCTCGTTTGCTCGCACGCTCGAGGTATCGAGTGCTGAAAGCAATCGCGCAGCAGAGTGTGCTTTCGAGGCCCAACGACGGTTCTGGGCAACACTCGGGTCGAAAGGTGCCGAGGTGCTGGATGCTCTGCGAGAAATGAAGGAGCAGGCCATCGTGATTGTTGGCCGTGCTTATAATGTCTATGATCGAACTGTGAACCTCAACCTGGCGGGGAAGTTGCGCGACTACTATGGGATCAACGTCGTGCCGTTTGACTTCTTCGATCTGGAACAATTTGACGTCCGCACGGTCCACGAGAATATGTACTGGCATTGCGGCAAACAGATCCTTCAGGCAGCTCTCGCGCTCAAGCAGTTGCCCCTTGCTCACATCATCTACGTCACGAATTTCAAGTGCGGGCCCGATTCCTACGTGAAGCATTACGTGGCTGAGGCGTCCGGAAAGTCGTTCTTGACGCTTCAGTTCGACGGACACAGCAACGATGCCGGAATGGTCACCCGCTGCGAAGCGTATTTGCATTCAAAAGGATTCCTTACGTGACTGGACGATCGGTGATAGCTCGGCCATTGGCAGAACGGGTCGTGTACATTCCGCGTATGAACTACGGGAGTGCGCGGATGATGGCTGCCGCATTCCGATCCCTGCAGATTGAAGCCGAGGTACTGCCCGAATGCACGCCGGATGCACTGAGGATGGCAGGCGCCTATACCTCAGGTGATGAGTGCCTGCCGCAGCGTGTCACGCTTGCCTGCATGCTGAAAGTCGCGAGCCAGCCCGGATTTGATCCCTGCAGAACGGCATTCTTGATGCCCACCGCGCACGGACCATGTCGCTTCGGACAGTATGCGCCCTTCTTCCGAAAGGTCTTCGGGAAGCTGGGCTATGGCGACATCATGATCCTTTCGCCATCGACAAGCGACGGTTACGGCGCGTTCGGGGTGCACGGCAGCGAATTCCTCCGCACAGCGTGGCGTGCAGTTGTTGTCGGAGATATACTCCTTAAGCTCCTGTTGAAGACCCGTCCGTATGAATGCACCCGCGGGGAAACCGATGCTGTCTACGTCGACGCTCTCGACAGAGTTTTCAGAGCACTGGCTCGTTCCGGCGTTACTCACCGGGATCGACTGCGTGGGCTGGTTCAGTCACTTGGAGAGGCTCGCAATAGATTTCGAAGCATTCCGATCCGTGCCCCAGGTAGCAAGCCCCTCATCGGAGGCGTGGGGGAAATCTACTGCCGGCTCGACGAGGGATCGAACGACGAGATCATTCGCCACGTAGAAGACTATGGAGGAGAAGTCTGGCTTTCAGGAGTCGTCGAGTGGGTTGAGTATACGAACGAGGAAGTCGTGCTAAACTTCCGTGCAAGCGGTCAGTCATTCTCGTTGGCCAGAGCTGCATTCGAGTTGCGCCGATTGATACAGCGCAAGGACGAGCACGCGCTGATAG
>JACVXU010000152.1:0-8397 GCA_015661185.1 Bacteroidota bacterium | reverse complement strand
GGGTATGAAGAGCCAGCGGACATGAACGAAATCTTCCGGCGATCCCTCCACTACCTTCCCTCCTACGCAATCCTGGGCGAGATGGTGATCAACACAGGAAGAGCAGTGTACCTTCATGAGAAGGGTGTGGATGGCATCATCGATATTAGTCCTTTCACGTGCATGAACGCGATTGTGTGTGAAGCCATCTATTCAAAAATCAGTCGTGACCACGACAACATCCCGATCAAGGTGTTGTACTTCGACGGGAATGCGAGGGACTGGGATCAGGACGTGGAGATGTTCATGGAGCTTGTGCGCGACTACCGAGTGCGCAAGCGGAGTATGGTCGATTACGGAAGAAGACACAAGAGCATGAGTTTGTAGATCGGTTAGAGGGAGAGTTTGAGTTTTCTCCTCGGGTGAGTTATGGGATTTTAGAAGTAGTCGAAGAGATGTTCTTTGACAATCGAGAGATCGGTGCGGGACAGATTGCGTACACGTGTGTGAGTGCGGAGAAGGGATCGGGAAAGTCGATGGAAGAGATGAAGAAAGTACGAGTGCAGTTGACGCGGGAGTTGACGAGCGATCAGGATGTTGAGCAGCTGACACAGAGCAAAAGTGTCGATTTCAATTTGAATTTACTATTTTGTACGCGGATGGAGTTTTGACGAGGCACAGGTAGCAATCCCGTGATATCATTCGAGATACTCGTGAGTTCGGCATCCGGTGCTTGACGTCCAGCGTCTAGAAACTGCTGAGTGGACTGGACGAGAGTCTGGCTTCACATTTCCTGCACATATGCTGGGGATTGCACAAATGCGATGACCTGCATCTGGCATTTTTATGGCTTCAGTCCGATGTGTTCAGAGATTGCAGGTTCCTTCTCGACTAGTTCTTACCTACATAGTCATTCATACAGCAAGTATCGATCGCGTAACATCTTGAACTCAGCAAGTCGTCTCTGCCAACTCTTCACGATATCATCAAGAGGAACCTGCTTCTTGATTTGCTCGATGAGCTCTTCTGACCTAGTAAGATGCAGGATCCTATCAACGTTGAACTTTGCGGGATACAGTTTGTACAATGCTTGGAGCACTTCGATACCACATGCGACTGGTCTGAAGATGTTGCGATCTGTAACATCGACAGCGACCCCTTCACAGAGTTGTCCTGCATATTGATCGGACGGGGGGGTGAACCGGATTGACACAAAATAAACACCCTGAATGTGTCGGCGATTAAGCTCTTCCGCAAGCTGTACACCATCCACCCACGGCGCACCGAGCTCCTCGAAAGGCCGCTCAACACCTTTCTTATGCTCAACGTTTGTTCTCTCAAGCAATCCGAAACCGGGATATAATGTCGCTTCATAAAGATTCTTCATCCTCGGAGAAGGAGGGACCCATGGAAGTCCGGTCTGGTCAAACCACAGTGAACGCTTCCACCCTTTCATTTTGACAACTTCCAGGTTGACACCTATTTTGCCTTCTCGATTGAACATGTTGGCTAGCTCGCCTATCGTCATGCCGTGTCGAATCGGGAGAGGGAACACTCCTCCAAGCTCATAGAGTCGGCTGGAATCAAGTACCGGTCCCTCGACCTGTACCCCATTGATTGGATTTGGACGATCAAGCACGACAAACTTGATGTCATGTTTGGCTGCTTCCTCCATGCAATTCTTCATCGTGCCAATGTACGTGTAGAATCTCGTGCCTATGTCCTGTACGTCAAACACAAGGACGTCAACCCCCTTGAGCATCTGTTCAGTTGGTCGTCGTGTTTCACCGTAGAGACTGTAGATGGGTAACCGCGTCAGTGAATCCACGCTCGAAGCGACTCTCGTATCGGCGGTCCCACGAATGCCGTGCTCAGGACTGAACAGGGCGACAAGGTGAACGCCCTTGGCTTGATACAATACATCGATGGTTGAATTCCAGTGGCGGTCTATTCCCGTTTGATTCGTGATGAGGCCGACGTTCTTTCCTACGAGTGGTGAGAAATGCTCTGCTTCGAGCACATCTATCCCTGTCAGAATCTGACTATCTTGAGCGAAAACGTCTGGTTGGCACACAATCCCGGCCAAAGACAAAACAAGTAAGTAGATGCGAGATCGAAGAGCTTTCATTGCTTTTCCTCCGTATTTCCTTCGTGAGCAAAGACTAAGACGCTAAACTTGTCCGGTTGGCGGCAATCATGATCATTCAGTTGTCTTTATAGTTAACCCATATAGGGCTCGACCATGCCATCTCCCCTGTCGGATAGGCCCATGCACCCCCGCCGAATTCATTAACTTGTTTTACCCTCACGTAATAAACACAATCTCCTGAGAAGTCTTTGTCAATGTAGTCGAATGAGACTGTCTCGCGCCCGGGTGCTTTTGAACAAATAACGTGATAACCGGTAGTGTCCCCTCTTACAATTTCAACTTTCTCAAGTATGTTTGTGCCTGCAACTCTGACTTTCAAATGCGTTGGTTCTTTCGTGTGATATTCATCTCCCATGAGATGATTGTCACTGGTAAAATCTAGAAGGATGCGCGTACCGGTTGTAGCATACGTGCGCCTGGACTGGAATGCATCCCACAAATCGTCGCGGTTGTTTCCCTCAGAAATAGCTGCGGCAAGTCCCGCAGTATGCTCGGTATAGAACGTGAAATTGTTAAGCCCTGGTCTACCTGTGTGATTGTCCGAAGAACCTATAACGCCTATCCTATGTCCGTGCGCCCATGCATATTGAAAGCTCCAGGGATTTCCGATACCCAGTTCAAACCGTTGCACATCGTCGTTGGGTTTCAGCAGAAAACGAGTGTTCCAGAGTGAATATATCTCGCCGATTTTCCTGTACTTGTTGTTAACGTGATCCCATATTCTATGGTCGGGTTGTGCCCACATCGGGTGCGGTATCATCAGCGTGGGTCTATTCTGCCGGTCGAAAGCTTTCCATAAGTCTGTTTTTGTCGGATAATCAAAACGGTTAAATACTTTACTCTCTTTTTCTTTATACATAATTACATGATGGCCTTCTTGAGGCACAGGAGTCCATTCGTAAGCATAAAAGGTGGTGAACTTGCCAGGATTAACAAAAGAATCGCTGATCTGCTGGCTCTCCGTCCAACCGGAATCTGTAAACCGAGCGGCATCATGCTCGGATGCGGATGCAAAGTCTAACCTCATAACATCCCTTACGTATTCATAAGCCTCTTCTTCGGAAATGAATTGTCCCCTGTGATCTCCTCCCAAATCCCTGAGGGCAAATTCCCTACTGCCTATCCCTGTACCAGTATGGAAATGTGTGTCCCCAAAGTAACGCCTGTAGTGGGGAGCTACACTCGATACTTCTGTATAGTTGTATCTTCCTTTCAGCTCGCCATCGGTTACTTCGATTCGTTGAAAACCAGTTGTCCTGTATCTTAGTCCCTTGAATACGTGGACGCCCGAATCGGCTTGGACGAAGGAATACGATTCAGGAATGGCAGCCGCGGAATCTGAAGACTTGAACTTCAGTGTGCCCAGGTAGCCGATCGCTCTGTTCCCGTATCTATCCATCAAAACGAGCGCCATTTCAAAAGCTTCATCTACCTTGAGATCCGCAGGAGTGACCACCAGCATGACCGAAGCCGGTTCGGGGAGTATTTTTATTTCCGGATATTCTTTTGTTCTCAACCATGGATCCTTTGCTGATGCGCGCCATTGAGTCCTGATTGATAATTTCCAGCAGATACTCTGAACATTCCCGGAGTATTCGATGAATATTCTTCCGCCAGGCGGCAAATGCTTATCCTGTAAGACACACTCGATGATCCCGTCGCGCGGGCCATAGATGTTTATCGATACGCCCGCTCCGTTTGATGCCGAAGCCGAAACATATCCCGCCGATTGAGAGGACCTTGTTTGCGGAGTACTCCAGAAGTACGGTTTTGTCTCAAGATAGGCCACAGGGATTTCGAACCGCATACCTCCGCCTGCGTTCATGCCTGAACCGCCTACTGTGAAAGCAAGCTGTATTTTCTGAAACGAACCTGCTACCGCTTCCTTAGGTAGTATCTGCATTCTCGCTTCATTATCCATGGTTTGTGAATAGAGGATAGTAGTAAGCGAGCAGTAGAAAACTATTAACAACAATTTCGATCTCCCGGGTGAATAACGATCTTCAAGAGGGCCCATAGATGTGCCTCGCCAAGTAAATCATGAAAAACAAATTCAACCCATTGATTATCATGAAATGATGATGGCAGCTACTAGTGCCAATTCCAACAATTCATATTGTATTTTTCAACGCAGAGGCGCTGAGGACGCAGAGAATCGCAGAGAAAAAAGCAATAGACTCTGCGGTGCTCCCCGCCAGAACGCATGGCGGGCTGGCGCGATCGCAGTTTATCCCGCCCGCCTTCCGGCGGGACGTCTCCGCGTTGAGAACCATAAAAAGCCAAAACACGATGCCTTTTTCTGGAGATAGCACTAGTTAATCCCCGGCCATGCTCCGTCCTGGTGATCAACTGTCCCTCGAATGCCGTCGACCAGTGCATGTTCGTTCCCGCTGTTGTATCGCGCAGCAAAGCGATTCCTGAACCAGACCTCCTTCCGCACACCAAGGTGTTGTACTGTATTCTTGTGCTATCCTCCCTTTCGGCCGGGCTGCCGGACCCCTCGGCCGATGGTGCCGGTCAATTTATCTCCCAGTTCCTCGCGCGCTTTTTGTCCCAACGCCTGGAGGCGCTCCACAACGTCCGGGTGCTTGTTGGCAACGTTGACCGATTCTCCAACGTCGCTCTCGAGATCATAGAGCTCGAGCCCGGTTTCGCCGGTGGCGTACGGTCCCGGCTGGCCATCGTTCCCGGCGGCGACACCCATGTATGACCGATAGCGATGGGGAAAGTGAAGTTTCCATTTTCCCTCTCGCACTGCCTGCAGCTCACTCCCATAATAGTAGAAGAAGTGATCCCGAGGATTGACGCCTTGTACGCCTTCAAGCAACGGTGAGAGGTCAACGCCGTCAATCCGGTTCCCCGGGAGCGGTGAACCTGCTATGGCTGCGATCGTTGGCAGGAGATCGATCGTCGATGCGATATTGGCACACACCTGTGCGCCTGGAATGCGGCCCGGGAATCGTATGACACAGGGAACTCTTGCTCCGCCCTCCCACATGGTCCCCTTTCCCTCCCTCAACGGTCCGGTCGAGCCGGCGTGGTTGCCAAAATTCAACCATGGCCCGTTGTCACTCGCGTAGATAATGAGGGTGTCATCATTGAGGTCCAGCCTCTCAAGAGTCTTGAGAATCTCTCCGACGGACCAGTCAATCTCCATGATGACATCGCCGTATTTTCCATGCGCACTTTTCCCGCTGAATTTCCCAGAGACACCAAGGGGGACGTGAGGCATGGAGTGGGGCAGATAGAGAAAGAACGGCTTGTCTTTGTTCTTCTCGATGAAACGAACCCCCCGCTCTGTGTATCGTGTCGTAAGCTTGTCCTGGTCGGTCAGCGTTGCAACCTCATCCACCTTCTCGTTTCCATCGATCAGCGGAAGCGGTGGATAGGTGCTTTTCTGGCCCTGCATGGCGGGTGTTCCGTCATACCCGACCGGCCACATGTCATTCGAGTACGGCAATCCGAAATATTCGTCGAACCCATGCTGTAGGGGAAGGAATTCGCGGTGATGTCCCAAATGCCACTTTCCGAAGATGCCTGTGGCGTAGCCTCGTTTCCTGAGCAGCGTTGCGATGGTTTCCTCTCCGTCGGAAATCCCGATTACGGCATTCGGGCCGAGAGCGCCCTGGATTCCAACCCGCTCGGAATAGCAGCCGGTGAGGAGCGCCGCACGAGACGCACTGCACACCGCCTGCGAGACATAGAAATTCGTGAACCTGATTCCTTCGGCGGCGATCCTGTCGATGTTTGGCGTGGTGAATCCTTTTGCTCCGTAACAGCCAAGGTCGCCATAACCCTGGTCGTCAGTGAAAACGAGGATGACGTTCGGCAGTCGCCCGGACCAGGCGTCAACACGACCGCCTGAAAGAACGATTGCGGAGGCGCCCACTCCAACTGATTTGAGAAAAACTCTTCGAGTCTGTTTCATGTCCTGTATCCTCCTAGGAGAATCTGGTTCACTCGTTGCGTCTTATCGGATCTTTCGGTGAGGGGAGAAACTTCTTTTCGTCGGTATCCTTGTACTGCCGTCGGAGTCGCTCCAGTTCCCCTTTCAGTTCAATGACGGTTGCGCCATAACGCGGATCGCTATACACATTCTTCAGCTCATGTGGATCAGCCTGCAGATCGTACAACTCCCAAGCATCGATATCATAATAGAAATGCATGAGTTTGTGCCGTTCCGTCCTGATCCCATAGTGACGCTTCACGAAAGGGCTTCCGGGGTATTCGTAGTAGTGGTAGTAGATCGACCGGCGCCAGGTCTCGGGCGTCGTGCCTTTCAACACACCCCGGAGAGACTCCCCTTGCATATCCTCCGGAATGGATGCTCCGGCGAAATCAAGAAACGTCGGAGCAAAATCCAGATTGAGTACCATCTCATCGGCTGCCCGGGGCCTGATCTCGGCGGGGTACCGAATGATAAGGGGCATGCGCAATGATTCTTCGTACATGAAGCGCTTGTCGAACCAGCCGTGCTCTCCGAGATAGGAACCCTGATCTGAGGTGTAGACCACAATCGTGTTCTCGACAAGCCCGCTCTGATCGAAGTAGTCGAGCACTCGTCCAACGTTGTCGTCGATGGACGCGATGCATCGGAGGTAGTCTTTGATGTATCGTTCGTATTTCCACTTTGTGAGCGCATCACCCTTGAGGTCGGATTTTCTGAATGCCTCGTTGCGCGGTCCGTACGCCTCCCGCCATACACGCTTCTGTTCCTCGTTGAGTCGGCTGAAAACCATATTCCACTGGTCGTCCAGAGCTTGCGGCGAGGGCAATCCGTTCGTTGTGTCAGAATCGAGTTTCAGGTCGTACCCCATGGCCATACGGTCGGCGATGCGCATCTTCTGCTGTCTCGCCGCGTCGCTGCGGGTTGCGTAGTCGTCAAAAAATGTTTCGGGGAGCGGTATGTCCTCCCCTTCATACATTGAGAGATGCTTCCCATCCGGCATCCAGTTCCGATGCGGTGCTTTGTGATGAAGCAGAGCACAGAAAGGTTTGCCAGACTTCTGCTGGCGGATCCAGTTGAGACAATCGTCAGTGATGAGGTCGGTGACGTATCCTTCCCGTTGGCCTTTGCGCCCCATCTCAATGAAGGCAGGGTTGTAGTAGTCTCCCTGTCCGGGAAGTATGTTCCAGTAGTCGAAACCGGTTGGGTCGCTTTTCAAATGCCACTTGCCGAAGAGCGCCGTCGTATAATCAGCCCGCTGGAGGATTTTCGGAAAGGTCTCTTGCGTGCCATCGAAAGCAACGACGTTGTCGATCACTCCGTTGAGGTGGCTGTACTTACCTGTGAGCAGCACCGCCCTGCTGGGCGCGCAGAGGGAGTTGGTACAGAAGCTCCGGGTAAAGCGCACGCCCTCCTGTGCAAGGCGATCGATGTTGGGTGTCCGGTTGATCTTGCTTCCGTAGCACGAAATCGCCTGGTACGCGTGGTCATCGGACATGATGAAGAGGATATTGGGTCTGCTTGCTGTGGTTCTGTGTGAAGAAAGCGGAGGGAACACGGCAAGAGAGGCGGCGCCGACGCCAAGTTCTTGGATGAATCTGCGGCGTGTTATTCTGGAGGTGGCCATCGTAGTGGGTGATTAGGTGGTTGGAGTAGCCTGCCCTTCGATCACACTGCACAAGTTTGCGCTAACTTAGCGATTGAGGAACGAAAAAGCAATGAATGGACCAATCATACAAAATGAGCACGCAGAGCAAATCCGGTGGAAAAAGTTCAAAGTTTCTATCGTGTGCACTTCCTGCCCCCACTGCTTTAGGGGCCGAATCTGAAAAGATTTGGCTCCTTTTTTTATGACCCCGACTTGAACCTGCAACTTTGGTTCATGCCGAATAGTGGCGTCGTAGCTGTTCGAACTCCAGTGGTATGTTCTCGTCCACGTCGAACTCCGCGTTTCATTCCTCCTCGCATCTGCTGCACTCCGTGTCAACCACCAGAGACAAAAACTGTGATCCCGCTGAGCCGGACGTCCCGCCTCTCAGGATCCCGCTCATGCGCGGGACTCCAAAGAGCGGAACAAAAAGCGCGCAGCCGACGTTGTGCACAATCTATCACTCACGATTGGTCACAGTACGTCTCAGACAATTCTGATCTCACATGTTCCGCTTTGACGGCATACAGTACCGGCGCGGGCAGAAAGCAAAATGCAGGGCGTGTGCATGTGAGGTTGGATTTAGCCATTGGAAGAGAGAAGTCGCGGAGCAGATGATTGACGCGAGAGGTTCGACTATTGCGGGTTACGAAACGAGGTCCGTGTATCGATTCG
>JACVXU010000397.1 GCA_015661185.1 Bacteroidota bacterium | reverse complement strand
TCTCACCTGCCCCCACTGTGGCATTCAGGGGATCCTCGATGTGCAGTACGATGAAGAGGCGGCTTTCTCACATCTCACTTCTCACATTGCGGCACGTCCGCTCGACCAATGGCGCTACCGCGAGATTCTCCCAATCTCACCAAATGTCGCGCTCCCGCATCTTCATATCGGTTGGACACCTGTGTACGATGTTCCACGTCTTGCGAGTGCGGTGGGCATACGCAGATTGGCATTGAAAGACGACGGGCGGAACCCGACGAATTCCTTCAAAGACCGGGCCAGCGCTATCGGAGTGATGAAAGCGATGGAATTTGGATTTGACAGCATTGCGTGTGCATCGACGGGGAACGCTGCATCCTCGCTGGCGGGGCTTGCCGCGGCGGTTGGGTTGAAGAGCTTCATCTTTGTTCCTCAGCGTGCTCCTGAACCGAAGGTGACGCAGCTCCTTGTTTTCGGAGCTACGGTGGTGAGAGTGGAGGGGACGTACGAAAACGCTTTCGATCTATGCAGGAAGGCCTGCGAAGAATACGGTTGGTATAATCGGAACAGCGGAACAAACCCGTACCTTGTAGAAGGGAAAAAGACGGCGGGTCTGGAGATTGGCGAACAGATGGCCAAAGAATTGCCAGACTGGGTCGTTGTCTCAGTAGGTGATGGATGCACCATTGGCGGTATCGGGAAGGGGTTGCAGGAAATGAAACGACTCGGCTTCATCGATCGGATGCCGCGACTCTTGGGCGTGCAAGCAGAAGGTTCCCGTCCGATTGTAGAGGCATTCCGGTCAGGCAAGGACCTTGTCCCTGGCGGTGCCGACACGCTTGCCGACAGCATTGCCGTGGGAACGCCGCGCAACTGGCGGCGCGCCATTCAACAGGTGAAGGCCTCTCACGGCGAAATGATTGCTGTGGCTGACGAGAAAATCCTGGAAGCAATGCGTCTTGCCGCCCGGCTCGGTGGTGTCTTTGGAGAGCCCGCGGGTGTGACTGGAATAGCCGGGTTGAAAAAAGCGATCGAGCGAGGCATTGTGGGTCGGCGTGAAACGGCCATCGCCATTATCACAGGTAATGGCTTGAAAGACATCCAATCTGCCAGGCTCGCAGCGGGGGAGGAACTCCGCATTCCTCCTACGATGCAGGCACTGGCCGATGCACTTTCCCTTCCACATCCGTCTCCTACATAAAACCATTCACTATGATCCTGAGGAATGCACGAAGGGTGGTGCTCCAACCCCTATCGATCCAATCAGGCGATCTTCGGATTGATGCTGGAAAGGTGGTGGAATCGGGAAGCATGCTGGTTCCCGGGGCCGGCGAGGAAGTGAGAGATCTTGCGGGTAAGTTACTGATGCCAGGTTTCGTCTGCGCACATACGCATCTGTATTCGAGCCTTGCGCGTGGAATGCCGGGACCGAAATCACCTCCCCGTCATTTCGCGGACATCCTGAAAAAAGTGTGGTGGAGACTTGACCGCGCTCTCGATGAAGAATCGATCTACTACAGCGCTCTTGTGGGAGCGATTGAGGCGCTGCAGTGTGGTACGACCACGCTCATCGATCATCACGCTTCCCCGCGATTCATCCCCGGATCCCTCGATATCATTCGCGAGGCGGTGGAACGGGTCGGTTTGCGTGCTGCCTTGTGCTATGAGGTCACCGACCGCGGGGGTCGGAAACAACGCGATCAGGGACTCGAGGAAAACGAAAGATTCCTTCGCATAACCTCATCCCATCCGTATTTTCGAGGGCTGGTTGGTGCCCATGCGACGTTTACACTGAGCGACGATTCATTGCGACTGTGCGGCCAAATGGCCGAGCGTCACCAGGTCGGTGTTCACATTCATGTCGCCGAAGATGTGTGCGATGTGAAGGATGCGAGGAAGAAGCACTCCAAAGGTGTCGTCGATCGACTTCAGACGCACGGGATTCTGAACAGCCACTCCATTCTCGCCCATTGTATCCACCTCGTTCCGCAGGAATTTCGTGCGCTCGGGAAGGCACAGTGTTGGCTGGTGCATAACCCTCGCTCAAACATGAACAACAATGTGGGACACGCACAAGTGCGTCTTTTCGGGGAGCGGGCTGCCCTCGGTACCGACGGCTTCCCGGCGGACATGTTCGAGGAGGCGAGGTTCGGATTCTTTAGAGAACAGGAAAACCGAGGAAGGTTGCAGGTTCGCGCTTTCAGCGAGGAGAGCCCGTTCACAAGGTTTGTGTCCGGAGGACACCGATTAGTATCAGAAATTTTTCGCGAGAAGTTCGGATCATTTAAACGAGGGGCCCTCGCTGACCTCGTGGTGCTGGATTATGTGCCACCAACGCCTCTGACCAAAGAGAACCTTCTCTGGCATTTCTTGTTCGGCATGAGGTCCGCCATGATCGACTCCGTGATGGTTGGCGGAAGATGGGTGATGAAGGATAGGCTCGTCCTCGGCGTCAATACTGAGGAAGCCTGCAAAAAGGCGTCGGAAGTAGCAATAAGGCTCTGGAAAAGGATGAATGGCTGAACTTGTCCCCATCCCGTTTGAACGTCTTCTGAAACGAATCTACCACGAGTATCAGAAAACAAGCTCCATTTTCGATCTTCCCTCAGGGAAGTTCTACCACCCCTCTCCCGGGTTGGACCTGAGCGTATCGTTCTGTGGAAACATCGCTTCGAACCCCGCCGGACCAGCTGCCGGTCCGCAAACCCAACTCACCCAGAACATCGTTCTCTCGTGGCTGGCCGGAGGACGCATAGTTGAGTTGAAAACTGTTCAAGTCAACGACCGGCTCCACTTATCCCGGCCATGTATTGACATGGCCACCGT
>JACVXU010000396.1 GCA_015661185.1 Bacteroidota bacterium | reverse complement strand
GGCTCTTGAGACGCACCCAGGGATGGCCTGAGCGTTGTTGCAAGAGCACCCATGCTTGCGTATTTAAGAAAGTCACGCCGCTCAAGACTCATACCGATATCTCCTGTCTGCCATAGATCCCGGCCAGGTACTGTTTCAGGGTGTCCACATTTTGTTTGGATTTCTCGACTAACGGCAAGCAGTGTGTTTCAATCGTCACGTGTTTCACGATCTCATCCCGGACAATCGCCTTCAGCTGCCCCTTCCAATCGATCGCCCCTTCGCCGACAGGAACGCACCGAATGAGCGCCCCTTCGCTTGTGTCCTTGACATGCACATTTGCGATGAATTTCTTCACGGATTCATAGCCGCCCGTATCCATTGCACGGATCCCAGTTTGCGCGAAGAGAGGGGGAGTTTACCTTCGCGAGTAACGTTGCGGTATTTGCGCCCGAGTCACACCAGAATCCCGGTTCGTTCTCGATGACAAGCCTGACGCCTTCCTTCTGCGCGATTTCTGCCGCACGCCCCATCAGCTCCACGGCACGGAAGAAATTGTCCGGGCTCTCGTCCTTCTCCCGTTGGAATCCGAAAACGATGACCATCGATGCGCCGAATTCGCGCGCCAGATCCAGTGTCTTCCGGAGTGTGTTTCTGAGTTCGCTTTCCAGGCTCGTGGTCTGCGAAATCGGTAATTTGAAAATGCCGGGCGAGAGGGCGGTAATGGCGAGGCCGTTGTTGTTCGCAAGCGCTTTCACTTCCCGTAGTTCGCTCTGATCGACCATGGGAATGCGACCTGTCTTCAAGATACGGATTTCGAAAATGGAAATTCCCCACTCAATTGCGTGGCGCGCTGCCTGTCCGAAATCCGGTGATACTTCATCACTGACAATGCCCAGGGCGAGCTGATTCATGGGAATATTCTCTCTGTTGTTGTCTTGTGCTACGGTCTGACGCGGGCGCCGTTTCGCTCCAGCGCTCTCCCCCCGATGCTTCCCGTTAGTCTTTGGCCAGCACCCTTTCAAACCCGGTTCGTTTGGAGATCAACTCCGACTCGCGCTTCAAGATAGCGATCAGGTTTTCGACGAGCTTCTTGTCTTTACCGATGCGTTCCGATGGGATGGCGGTCATCAACGAAGCAACGACCTTATCCGTATGATCCCAGAGCGGGACGGCAATTGCACAGAGATCCGGCTTATATTCTCCGTCACAAATGGCATAGCCGAGACGCCGGACGTCTCTCAGGCGCTTCTTGAGTTTCGGAACGCTCGTGATTGTCTTGGACGTGAACTTCTTGAGGCCGTGCCGTTCGATCATGTTTTGCACGACGTCATCGGTCATAGCGGCAGCAATCACCAAACCGGTTGCGGTGCAGTGGAAGGGGGACCGGCTGCCCAACCGTGTCACCATTTTCCAGACCTCAGGCGTATCAGCCCGGTCGACCAGAACGACCTCATCGTGGTCGAGCAGCGCGAGATAGAAGCTTTCCCGCGTTTCATGCGCAAGTTTCTGCAGGTGCGGGTGCGCGATGGTTTTCAGATCAATCGTCGCGAGCGCTGCGTTGCCCCAGCCGAGAAGCTTCATGCCAAGGGAGAAGAGCTTGCGTTCCCGGTCTTCCACAATGATGGAATGCTCGTGCAGAGTGTGAAGAATGCGAAACATGGTGCTCTTCGGGACTTTGGTTTGAACAGCAAGTTGGGCGAGCGACATGCCGTGATGGGCAGACGAAAGGAGCTCAAGAACCCTGATTGCACGATCGACGGCAGGAACCGTGTAGTTGAGTGCCATAGAGTATCATTTTGCTAATTGAATGGTGTTTAATTAAGGTGTGAAAGAAAATAACGGAATAAGAGGCGGATGTCAAGGAAACCGCCCGATAGAATCTTCAAGGGATTATAGCTGGAATACGGTGTTATTCCGCGTTTCCGGTGCCGCCTCCAGAAACGACTATTGTGTCTCGACCTCGATACGAGTCATGGAACTGAGTCCGCCTGGAACCGCGGGCGGGATGCTCATTGTGAGAAGGCCGGTGCCTTCTTCTCACGCGGGAGTCTATTCAACCTCGACGAGAGTATAGGGCCCCTTTGGGATTACGGCTATTGTCGCGTTCGGTCCGAATTTTCGGAGCCCGCGTTCGATAGCCTCTTCAACGCTCGGAGCCGATTGGACGAAGAGCTTGTCCCTCTGCTCACCGCGAATACCGTGAGAAACCACGACGACATCTGCGATGCGTGCGGCTTTGACACACTCCTGCAGCTGCCACTGGTCCACTTCAACGGGATGGTTGTGTATCCACTCATCAAACTCATGCGCTGTCCGAAACCGGGTAGCCATCGTGCTGAACTTTTCACTCCCCAATCCTTCCGCACACTCCGCCGCCAGGATGAGCAATCCCCCCTTCTTCAGCACGGGAAGCGCGGCGGTCATTCCTTTGATGGCCTGGTAGTAAGTCAGGTCAAGCGGGAAGCCGGCGCTTGTCGTAATCACAATATCTGCTGGCTCAGGAATGGTGGCGCGGACGGATTTCCGCACAGTCTGAACACCGACAGCATGGGCCTGCCGGGGGTCACCGGCAAAAACACCGGTAATGTTCCGGTCCGCATCGAGCGAAACGTCAAGCATGAAATTATGACCAGCCATTCGGGAAATCTCAACCAATTCGTGATGCAAAGGGTTCTTCTCGATAGAGCCCTCGCAACACAGCGGATCGTCAATGAACAGCGGACTATGTAATGCCTTGATTGTATCCTCTCCGGCACAGCCGGGCGCTATCATCTTTCGTCCGCCGGAAAACCCAGCCATAAGGTGCGGTTCAATGAACCCCACAGTCAGCTTAAAGTCCGCCGTAACGTAGCGTTTGTCGATATACACCGGCGTGTTCTTTTGGGTCGTACCAAGGAAGGCTTGATCCTCACGGATGCTCGCGTGATGATCCACGACGGTGTATCGCGAAAGAATGTCGGAGCCCAGAATTAGGTCCAGCTCTGCAGGTGTGCTTGACCGATGGAGCCCTGTCGCGACAAGGATCGTGATGTTCTTGCCCTTCACTCCACTTTTCTCAAGAATCCGGAGCACGGGAGGAAGTAGCTTTTTATTTGGAACCGGTCTGGTTATATCGCACACAGTAATGCAGACTGTCTCCGCATCTTGAGCCAACTCACTCAAGGACCGAGAGCC
>JACVXU010000151.1 GCA_015661185.1 Bacteroidota bacterium | reverse complement strand
TGTTTCCATCATGGGGCCTTCCGGATCAGGGAAATCCACCGTGCTTCATATCCTGGGAATACTGGACGATCCGTCTGAGGGAGAGCATTTCTTCCTGGGGGAACCGGTTCACTCGATAGGAGAAAAGGCGCGGGCACAATTGCATAAGAATAATATCGGATTTGTCTTTCAGAGCTACCACCTGATCGATGATCTGACGGTCTATGAAAACCTTGAGACGCCACTTCTCTACAAGAAAATCGGTGTTTCGGAGCGGAAGAGCCTCGTTGCCGACAGTCTCGATCGCTTCCAGATTGTGGGGAAGAAAGACCTTTTTCCAAATCAACTCTCCGGTGGACAACAGCAGATCGTTGGGGTCGCTCGGGCCGTGATCACAAGTCCCAAACTCATTCTCGCCGACGAGCCAACCGGCAACCTGAACTCTGCGCAAGGTGAGGAAATCATGGAGCTATTCAAGAAACTGAACAAAGAAGGAACGACCATCATCCAGGTGACGCACTCGGAGAAAAATGCTTCGTTCGGGACACGGACCATAAATTTACTTGATGGGAGAGTTGTGTCTTCCTGAGACCTATTTAAGCAGATCGGTGTCGAAGGAGTCCCTGCCGATTCAGCCCGGCTGGGATTCTTTGCGTACGAGCTGCAAGTGTCCACAAGAAGATCGCCTTTGGCAAAAATGAATTGAGAGTTGAAGTGAGGTGTAGAAATCCACTATTTGTCGTATATTGCTGACGCTTCCTCACCAACCATGAAAGAAATCCCATGCAAATCGGCATTGTAGGACTTCCGTTCTGCGGAAAATCAACCCTGTTTCAGACCATTACGAAAACACATCTCGATCCGTCAGTCCTCTCCAAGGCCGAGGCCCATCACGCTATGGTGAAGGTCCCGGACGCACGCCTGGGCAAACTCGAGGGGCTGTTCTCGCCCAAGAGCACGGTGTATGCGACTATCGACTTCGTCGATGTGGTTGGGCTGAAGAAGGGAGAATCGGGGTCGACCCAATTCACCACCAATTTCCTTTCGAATGTTAAGACGAACGACGCACTCGTTCAGGTTGTTCGTCTGTTTGCGAACGATACCGTTCCCCATCCCGACGGCTCGATCGATGCATTGAGGGATCTTGTGTCGTTCGAAACAGAATTTATTCTTTCAGACCTTTCGCTCATCGAGACACGCGTCGAAAGGATCAAGAAGCAAATTCTTAAACTCGCGGACGACAATCTCAAGCGGGAGCTCCCGGTGCTCGAAAAGTGTCATCGTGCCCTGGAGAGCGAAAAACCCCTGCGAGAAGTTGATTTCACAAAGGATGAGATGCTGATCCTGAGAACCTATCAGCTTCTGACCGTGAAGCCGATGCTCATTGCGCTGAACTTCGACGAATCTCAGCGGGTTGAGGCACCGGAAATCGTGAAACGTGTCGCGGCAGGAAAGGGGGGCAAACAGACGAAAGTCGTGTCGTTCTTCGGCAAGATCGAGATGGAAATGTCCGAGCTCCCCGATGACGAAGCGAGTGTGTTCATGGAAGAGTACGGGATCAAAGAGTCGGCACTTGGCACGCTGATCCGTGAATCCTATGCCTTGCTCGGCCTGCAATCGTTCTTCACTGTCGGTGAGGATGAATGCAGGGCGTGGACGATCAGGAAGGGAATGACAGCGCAGGAAGCCGCCGGCGTGATTCACTCCGATTTTGTGACGAAGTTTATCCGTGCCGAGGTCGTGCACTACGACCATTTCATCGCCCAGGGAGGCTCCTTCGCCAAGGCCAAAGAGTCCGGGCACTGGAGACTCGAGGGGAAGGAATACACTGTGGCTGACGGCGACATCATGTCGATCCGTCACAGTTAACCGCACACAACTCCAGCATTGAGCATCCGATGAAAGAGAAAGAGAAGTCGAAAGACGATATCTCTATCGAGTTGCAGTCCCTTCGCGAGAGCTTTCGGCAACTGAAAGAATCGCTTCAGGAGGCAGAGGGGCGCTACCGAGCATTGACAGACACGTCATTGCAGGGTCTTGTCATTGTTCAGGGAATTCCGCTTCGCGTTGTGTACGCCAGCCGGCCGGTAGCAGATATGCTGGGGTACTCCGTCGAAGAGGTACTTTCTGCTTCGCCTGATCAGATTCAAGACCTCATGTATGGCGATGATCGGCCCGCCTATCTGAGAAACTATCAAGGCCGCCTTGAAGGCAAGGCCGTTCCACCGCGCTATGAAGCCCGGGTGATGCGAAAGGACGGTGAGCTCCGGTGGCTTGAGATATTTTCCAGTCGCATCGAGTACGGGGGAAAACCAGCCGTTCAGGTTGCTTTTGTCGACATTACTGAGCGCAAGCGAATCGAGGAAGCGCTTCGCGAAAGCGAGAGCAAGTACAGGCGGATATTCGAAAACGTTCAGGATGTATTCTATCAAACGGACAGAGAGGGGAACATCATCGACATCAGTCCATCGGTAGAACGGTACACCGATTACAAGCGGGAAGAGCTCATCGGTAAACCTGTTACAGATTTATATGTCCGTCCTGCAGATAGGGCAAAGCTCCTCGCCGCAGTCAGAGAAAAAGGGGAGGTGATGGACTACGAGCTCCATTTGAAGGGAAAAAAAGGCCAATCGATCTTCATTTCGGCCAATGCGCACGTTCTCTTCAGTGAATATGGCGAGCCTCTGGGGATTGAAGGATCGCTGCGTGATGTCAGCGAAAGGAAAAGGTCTGAGGAGGCTTTGCGTACGAGCGAAGAGCGCTATCGCCTCTTGTTCTTCCAGTCGCCAGTTGGGATCTTCTACTTCGACACCGATCTGCACATCACTGACTTCAACACGCAGTTCGAAGGTCTTCTGCAGTCCAGTAGGGAACGGCTGCTTGGATTCGACATGAAGACGATCAAGGACAAGCGGGTTCTCCCTGCATTTCATCAAGCCATCGCTGGGTCGGAAGGTCAGTACGAAGGGGAGTATGTGGCGACGCTGAGCTCGGCCCAAATATGGGTCATGATGAAGACCGCACCTGTGTATGATGAAAGAGGACAGGTCAAAGGCGGTGTCGGGATCATCGAAGACATGACAAAACGAAGAGATGCAGAGCGCGAGTTGTTCATACTTGCGCAAGCTTTGAAAAGCATCCGTGACTGTGTCAGCATCACGGATATGGAAGACAACGTTCTCTTCGTGAACGACGCATTCGCAAAGACCTATGGCTACTCGCCGGATGAGCTTCTTGCGAAGTCTGTCGCCATCGTGCGCTCGTCAAGCAACCCCAGAAAGGTTATTGATGAGATCCTCCCCGCGACCTTACGCGGAGGCTGGGAAGGTGAGATTCTCAATAGGCGAAAGGATGGAACTGAGTTCCCGGTGTATCTTTCGACGTCCGTCGTCCGTGACCCGGAAGGGGCGCCCATCGCGTTGATTGGCGCAGCGACAGATATTACGGAACGCAAACGGGCGGAGCAAAGACTCCGGGAAAGCGAGGAGCAATACCGCAGTCTTGTCGACAGTGCAAGGGACGTGATCTTCACGGCGACGCCGCACGGTGTCATCACCTCCTTAAATCCTGCTTTCGAATTGAGTACAGGCTGGGAGCGAAGCGAGTGGCTTGGTAAGACATACAACGATCTCTTCCACCACGAAGACCTGACCGGCGCAAAAGAGAGTTTTCTGCGCGCGTTCCACGGTGAGCCTGTGCCGATGTTGGAGATCCGCATTCACGTGAAGGGAGGGGGGTATGTCGTCGGGGAGTTCACGATCACACCTCAATTGCAGGACGGAACAATCGTTGGACTGCTCGGCGTTGCCCGTGACGTCACGGAACGAAAGCGGCTGGAAGACCAGTACCGTCAGGCTCAGAAAATGGAAAGTCTCGGCACGCTTGCGGGGGGCATCGCCCACGACTTCAACAATATCCTTGCTATCATCCTGGGGCATGCTTCGCTTCTTCCTCGCAACCAGCATAGTCCCGTCAAACAGTCCGCGAGCGTTGATGCAATCATCAAGGCGACGAACCGCGGGGCGTCACTCGTCAGCCAGCTTCTGACATTTGCCAGCAAATCCGACGTACTCTTCGAGTCGGTTCACATGAACGATATCGTCACGGAAACCACGAAGCTTGTGAGCGAGACGTTCCCAAGATCAATTGTAATCTCAGAACGCCTTGATCCGAGCCTTCCTCCCGTCGTTGCAGATTCTACTCAGCTCCATCAATTACTGCTCAATCTCTGCATCAATGCACGGGATGCCATGCCGAAAGGCGGCTCGCTCTCTCTCGTTACGACGGTCATCTCAGGCGACACTGTTATCAACCGGTTTCCGGACGCTGGCGCAGCCAACTACGTCGTTCTCCAGGTCTCGGATACCGGTGAGGGGATGGACCCGGAGACGAAGAGGCGGATCTTCGAGCCGTTCTTCACGACGAAGGAAAAAGGTAAAGGGACGGGACTGGGATTGGCAACTGTCTATGGGATCATTGAGAGCCATGGCGGATTTGTTGATGTCGACAGTGATGTGGGGGTTGGAACGACCTTTCATGTCTATCTCCCGGCTCAAGCCAACGCGGTCAGGGAGCCGAACATCGGAAATGGGGCGACGGAGGTGATGCCAGGAGGATCAGAAACCATCCTTGTCGTCGAGGATGAGGACATGCTCAGGGATTTAGTGAAAAACGTCCTGACCTCCAAGGGATACATGGTCTTGACTGCCAATGACGGCGTCGAGGGGGTCGAAATGTATATGCTGCATCGGACGGAGATTGCCCTCGTTGTGGCTGATGTCGGCTTGCCGAGACTTGCGGGAAGCGAGGTCTTCCTCAGACTCAAGCGCATCAATCCCGGGGTCAAGGTCATCCTCGCCAGCGGTTTTCTGGAGCCGGGATTCACTGCTGAGATACTGAAATCAGGCGTACGGGAGGTGATGAGGAAGCCTTATCAGCCGGATGAGCTGCTGCGCAGCGTACGAAAGATCCTTGACACCTGACGCACAGTTGGGTTCCCGGAGGGAATGGCAGAGCCTTAACCTACCGGAATTGTCACGACAAGCTTGTTACCGGTGCCGAGGAATTGCACATTCAGTGAAGCCATCGCGATGGCGATGCCTCTACCGTGGTTGTCGAAGAGACGCGATTGATCGATCCTGAGGTATCGCTCGAAGTCAAAGCCGGTTCCCTGGTCTTCAATCTCAATCTGAAGATTCCGATCTGCCTTCTTCATCCTGACCACGACATCCTTGTTCGCATTCTCCGGGAGTGCGAGTCGCCGATCCACCTCTGCCTGCCACCGGTCCTCTTCAACGAGCTTCCCCTTTTCCTCGTATGAAATCCCCAGGTTCCCATGTTCCATCGCATTCATCAGGAGCTCGGCAATGACCATGGCGTGCTCGGGATCCGGTGTCTCGCTCGCGATCATGACGGCAAGCTGTTCGGCTTCTTCGGGTGTACGGAAGCGGAAGGTCCCTTCTTCGAGCAATGCGATTGGTTTCTCGTACTGTTTCAGTTTCTCGAGGAGATGACGGGTATTGTGGAAATCGAAGACCGCAGCCCGGAGAATAGATTTGAGCAGAGTCCGTTGGAAGGGTTTCACCAGGTAGTAGAATGCCCCCGCATCAATTCCTTCCTTGATCCTTTCCGGGTCGTCCAACGCCGTGAGCATAATGACGGGAATATGTTCGATGTGATCCTGTGTCTTCATCCACCGCAGAAGCTCGATGCCGCTCATCTGCGGCATCACCCAGTCGAGAATGACGACGCTGATAGAGTCGGGGTGCGCCTGAAGAATCTCCAGGGCCTCCGTCCCGTCGCTCACCGTGAGAACCCCGCATCCTTCGCTTTCAAGCATTCTCCGCAGGACATCCCGAAGCGCATCTTCATCATCAACAATGAGGACGGTATCGCGGGCTGGTTCGTTCGACATGGTGTTGTGTCCTTTTTCCGCTTTTTGATAATCCCCAACCATGGTAAACCCTCAGAAGGCCACTCAATCGTTCCATTTTCGGTCGTTCGAGCCCGTCATCTCTTGGAATATCGGCAAGTCAGACGAGTCAATCAAGCTCAGTTTTAGGTTGTAGTCGCAGGTATGAATCAGGGAGAGTCCTTGACGGCATCTCTGAGCAAACACCGGGCATTGTTCACAATAATCCCTTATACTTGGTGTACCAGCACCGATCCTCATTTCGCCTAGTCAACAAGGGAGTATCGTCATGAAAGCAATACCACTCGCGTGCGCCATTCTCTGCCTGGCGACGTTTGTTCTCGCGCAGCAACAAGGAAGGGATGCAGCCGGCATGAACCCGTTCTTCACAAAGTACGACACTCCGTTCGAGACCCCTCCCTTTCATCTGATCAAGTATGAGCACTACATGCCCGCGTTCCAGAAGGGAACGGAGGAACAAAAGAGAGAGATTGACGCAATCGTCGGTGATCCTCAGCCGCCGACTTTTCACAACACCATTGAAGCGTTTGAGCGAAGCGGGTTGTTGTTGGATAGAGTGAGCAATGTCTTCTATAGCCTCCAGGGAGCGAACACAAGCGATGAGATCCAGAAGATCGCTAACGAAGTCGCTCCGGTGCTGGCAAAGCACCGCGACGATATCAATCTGCATGAGAAACTCTTTCAGCGGGTCAAATCGGTCCATGGGCAGCGGACGAGGTTGGGGCTGAACGCTGAGCAGTCCAAGCTCCTGGTCGACATGTACAAAGGATTTGTCCGCGGCGGGGCAAATCTTCCTTCTGACAAAAAGGAACGGTTTCGCAAGATCAATGAAGAACTCTCGCTCCTCGGAGTGAAGTTCGACGAAAACGTCCTGAAAGAGACCAACAGTTTCAAGCTTGCGATCGAGAAGAAAGAAGATCTCGACGGACTTCCCCCGAACGTGATTGACGGGGCTGCCGGAGCGGCGAAGAAAGCGGGCCTGGAAGGGAAGTGGGTTTTCACCGTGCACAAACCCAGCATGATCCCGTTCCTGCAGTATGCGACTAACCGCGCATTGCGGGAAAAGCTCCTCAGTGCCTACATCTCACGAGGTGATCGTAACAACGAGTATGACAACAAAACCGTCATAGCAACAATGGCGTCGCTACGGGTTGAACGCGCACATCTCCTCGGCTACAAGACCCATGCGGATTTTGTAGAGGAGAAGAACATGTCGAAGACTCCTTCTGCCGTCTATACATTCCTGAACAAGCTCTGGAAGCCGGCGTTGAAGAACGCCAAAAAGGAGCGGGATGAGATGCAGGTGCTTATCAGGAAAGAAGGGGGGACCTTTAAACTCGAACCCTGGGATTGGTGGTACTATGCCGAGAAAGTGAGAAAAGCGAAATATGATTTGGATGAAAACGAGCTTCGGCCGTATTTCCTGCTGGACAACGTCCGAAAAGGCGCATTCGAAGTCGCTCGCAGGCTCTACGGGCTTCAATTTGTAGAGCGCAACGACATCCCGAAATACATCGATGAAGTGACGGTGTTTGAAGTGAAGCGAAGAGACGGCTCTCATGTTGGGATTCTCTATACCGACTACTTCCCGCGGCCGGGAAAACAGGCAGGTGCGTGGTGTGGTGGGTACCGGGGCCAGGAGCGGCGCGGTGACGTCATGACCACTCCGCTTGTCACGAACGTCGGCAACTTCTCCAGGCCGACAGGCGAGAAGCCGGCGTTGCTCAGTCCGGACGAAGTGAGAACCCTCTTTCATGAATTCGGTCATGCTCTGCACGCCCTGCTTCAGAATCAGACGTACCGTACTCTCAGCGTGCCCGGCGATTTCGTCGAGCTTCCGTCGCAGATCATGGAGAATTGGGCGTTCCACCCGCAGGTGCTTGAGCTGTACGCACGCCATTACAAGACGGGAGACGTGATTCCGCAAGCGCTGGTTGACAAGATCGAGAAGAGCGCCAAATTCAATCAGGGATTTATCACGGTGGAATACCTTTCGGCATGTTTCCTTGATATGAACTGGCATTCCCTCGCAAACTCCGACCAGGTTGATGCAAATGCGTTCGAAAAGAAGTCGCTCGACAAGATTCAGCTCATTCCTGAAATTGTAGTTCGCTACAGGAGTCCCTATTTTTCACACATCTGGAGCGCAGGCGGCGGGTATGACGCAGGCTACTACTATTACATCTGGGCAGCTGTTCTGGATGCTGACGCCTTCGAGGCATTCAAGGAAAAAGGGCTCTTCGATCAGACCACAGCAAGAGCTTTCCTGGAATACGTGCTTGAAAAAGGAGCCACCGACGAGGCCATGAAGCAGTACGAGAAATTCCGTGGGAAGAAACCATCCATCGAGCCATTGCTGAAGAGAAGGGGGTTGCTCTAACAGTGTAATAGAATTAACCGCCAAGATCGCCAAGAAACGCCAAGAGAATAAAGACTGCAGGATGTTGCTCAACTCAACCTTGCTTCGCGCTCTTGGCGGACTTGGCGGTTTGTCTTT
>JACVXU010000013.1 GCA_015661185.1 Bacteroidota bacterium | reverse complement strand
GCCGGGACGTATGGAATTTGTGCGCGGCGTTCTCACCAACGACGCCGCCGGCCGATTACAGGTGGCTCCCACGAGGGGACAAGACTCACATATGATGGGAGGTCTGGCAGCCGCGAATTGTCTCATTCACTTCCCGAGCGCCGCTGACAGGCTTCCTGTCGGCAGCGATGTTACCGTTTCACTTCTACAGTGGAGTGTCCAATGAAACAGAGGGACGGTTCTGTCGTTGCGATTTCAATCAGCAGGAAGAAGGGTATTCCCAAGACGAACGTGTCATGCGCGGTAGCTCGCGAGGAGTGGGGCATTGAAGGGGATGCACATGCGGGCAATTGGCATCGTCAGATCAGTCTGCTTGCGTTGGAGAGCATTGAGAAAATGCGAGCAAAAGGGCTCAACGTCCGTCCCGGCGCGTTTGCCGAGAATATCACGACTGAGGGTATTGACGTTCCGAACCTTATGGTCGGTGATCATCTGCGCATCGGCAACGTCGAACTCGAAGTGACCCAGATCGGCAAGGAATGCCATACGAAGTGTGCAATCTTTTTTCGTGCCGGCGATTGTGTGATGCCGCGGGAGGGCGTTTTTGCTCGTGTCATTTGCCCGGGAACAATGCGGATCGGCGATCTCGTTGGCTTGGTCCCGATTGCCAAGGCTGCAAAGGAAGCGGACTAGTCGATGCCCACGCAGGAAATGCCCTGGATCCTCATCCCTCTTTTCTTCCTGGTTGCCGCATTGTATTCATCCATTGGACATGGCGGTGCGTCGGGGTACCTCGCCCTCTTTGCACTCAGCGGGATGGCTGCGCCTTCGATCATTCCTGCGGCTCTCGTTCTCAACATCGCTGTTGCTGCGATCAGCTTTTTCAATTATTGGAGGGGCGGTCACTTATCCCTCTCGCTTCTCCTACCGTTTGTCGTGACGTCCATGCCCGCGGCATATCTCGGCGGACGCATGACTGTGGGCGATGAGGCGCTAAAATTTGTGCTGGGTGTGGCTCTTCTGCTTGTTGCTGCAAGGCTCTTGTTCTTCCGGGAAATTCCGCAGCGTTCGGATTCGATGAGGTGGATCCAACGATGGGCGCTCGCAGCGCCCATCGGGTTTGTGCTCGGATTGCTTTCGGGGATTGTGGGGATTGGCGGCGGCGTGTTTCTCAGTCCGGTAATTCTCCTACTCGGTTGGGCTGAAATCAAAGGGACAGCAGCCGTTTCGAGTGCTTTCATTGTGCTGAATTCTGTGAGTGGACTGATCGGCCATGTTGCACGTGGCACCAGTATTGAATTGCCCGTCGGGATCCTTGTTGCCGTGGTTGTGTTAGGGGGGTTTCTCGGCTCCCGGTTAGGCGCACAGCGATTGAGTACAAAGCTCCTTCAGCTGGCACTCGGACTCGTTCTTGTGGTCGCTGGCGGCAAACTGATTCTTCCGTGGTTGGTGTAAGCTATGGTTGGGGTAGATGAGATCACGGGTGTTGTTCTCGCAGGCGGCAAAAGCAAGCGCATCGGGAGTTCCTGAGTTATTCGCTCAAAGCGACGAGAAAAGCCTCATTTTCGAGCGAATTTCCACAAGAGGCAATGCTGATCACGATCCCCTTATAGTCTGGATGGCATAGAGATTGCCCCCCAATTGACATCGTATCACACAATCGAGAGGCGAAAAATGAGCGGTCAGGTACAGGGAGTTATCATACCGACGCAACGAATCTATGTATACGTGGTGCTCGCAGCAATTGTAGTCACGACTGGAATACTGTGTGCGCCGCTCGTATCGAGCAGTTGGTTCGTCGTGCTCCCAACGCTCGTGTTGCTCGCGGCGCTGGGGGGCGGTCTCACGCGGGAATGGAGCCGGACGGTCATCAAGGCCGCTGACGGTCTCCTTGAGCAGCATTCGCAAACTGGGTCCCTCATGCGGCAGTACGATGACCTCACGCGAAGCATGAACGACATCATTCTGCTGATCAAAGAGGACGGAACAATCGTGGACGTCAATGACCGCGCTGCTGCGGCGTATGGTTATTCGCGGGAGGAATTGGAGGGAAAAAACCTTCGCTCGATACGGGCGCCTGAGACAATTGGCGATATAGTGGGCCAGATGGAACAGGTCACAGAGAGGGGGGGGATGGTGTTTGAGACGCTCCATCGGCGTAAGGATGGTAGGACTTTTCCGGTTGAGACGAGTTCCCGTCTCATTCAGATAGACGGCAAAAAGTATTTTCAGGCTATTGTCCGTGACATCACGGAGCGGAAAATGGGGGAGGATCGGCTGAAGAGACTCAATGATTGCTTTCTGAGGTTCGGACCGGATCCTGTGCAGAATATCAACTCACTAGTTGGAGTCTGCGGGGAATTGTTGGGAGCCACAAGCGCCTTATACAATAGGGTGCATGGAGGTCTGTTGTGCTCAATCGGTCGTTGGAACACTCCGGAGGACTATGAATCTGAAGGCGATCCCGAAGGACATATTTGTTATGATGTGATCAGTGGAGGTCGGAGTGAGTTGAGGGTCGTCAGGAACTTGCCTGAAACCGTGTACTTCAAGAGCGATCCGAATGTGAGGAAGTACGATTTGAGGACGTATGTCGGAAAAGGTGTTCGGTTCGGAAAGGAAAATATTGGATCGCTGTGCGCGGTTTTCCAGCACGACTTCGTGCCCGGGGCAGATGATGAACAATTGATGAACATTATCGCGGCAGCAATCGGTGTGGAGGAAAATCGAAGACATAAGGAGGAAGCGCTGCACGAGAGTGAGGAGCGCTACAAGCGTCTCGTCGACCTCTCTCCAGATGCAATCGCGGTACACGCCGAGGGGCGGTTCGTCTTCGTCAACAAGGCGGGTATCCAGTTGATCGGGGCGCGGGAAATGAACGACCTGGTCGGCACGCCGATCCTCGATATTGTTCACCCGGACTACAAGGAACTGGTCAAAACCCGTACGTTGGCACAAGTGAAGGAGCCTGTCAGGCAACCGTTTGTCGAGGAGAAATTTGTGCGGTTTGATGGCTCTAGCGTCGATGTAGAAGTCGCCTCGGTCCCCATTACGTATGCAGGTAAGCCAGCCACGCTCGTTGTTGCCCGAGGACTAGAAGATCGCAAGCGAGCCGAGGAGGAGCTGCTTAGACTCCGAAAAGCTGTCGAGTCATCCGGTGAGATTATTTTCACGACGGACGCTGAGGGGATCATAACATACCTCAATCCGGAATTCACAAAGATCTATGGTCATACGCCGGAAGAGACTGTTGGAAAGGTAACTCCCAGAATACTGAAGAGCGGAATGCTCGATGAGTCGAGCTATAAATTCTTCTGGAGTGAGTTGCTGCAGAAGAGAGTATTCAGAGGGGAACTGGAGAACAGGACGAAGGATGGTCGATTGATCACCGTTGAGGGGTCCGCAAGTCCGATTCTCGGGGACAAGGGGAACATTCTTGGCTATCTTGCCGTTCAGCGGGATGTGACAGAGCGGAAGCGCGTTGAGGATGCTCTCCGGAAATCCGAAGCGAGCTATCGGGGGCTTTTCAACAGCGTTGATGACGCAATCTACATTCAGGATAAGGACGGGAAATTCCTTGATGTCAATCAGGGGGCGGTCGACATGTATGGCTATGAGCGTGACTATTTCATTGGAAAAACGCCGGAAGCCCTCGCTGCGCCAGGTATGAACGATCTTCAGCAAACTCTCGAATCGGTCCGAAAGACATATGCTGGCGAGCCGCAGCAATTTGAATGGTGGGGGCGTCGGAAAAACGGAGAAATATTCCCCAAGGAAGTGCGCCTGAACCGAAGCGTGTACTTCGGCCAGGAGGTCGTGGTTGCCTTGGGCATGGACATCACCAAGCGCAAGCGCTCTGAGGAAGCTGTAAGGCGGTCGGAGATGCGGTTCCGTCGTGTCTGGGAAAGCTCTATGGACGGAATGC
Source organism: Bacteroidota bacterium (assembly GCA_015661185.1). GTDB lineage: Bacteria > Bacteroidota > Ignavibacteria > UBA10030 > UBA10030 > UBA9647. The sequence continues at coordinate 56,051 of JACVXU010000013.1, read as the reverse complement.
GTATCCTGGACGAGAGCGGATCGATCGTCATGGTCAATGAGGCTTTCTGCCGACTCATGGGTAAGCCGGAGGCCGAATTGATCGGACAACCATTCACGATGGCATATGAGCCGGTATCAGCCGCTGAGGACGAAGAAGACCTGAACGTCTATCAGCATCGATTTGCGACACGTTCGTTCGCTCGCCATCAGGAAGTGGAGCTTCCTCTCCACGGGGGAAAGCGGATTCTTGTCGAGATGTCAAATTCGTTGCTCGAGATTTCGAATGAACCACTACTCCTTCTCAGCATCTTCCGTGACGTTACTGAACGGCGGGAAGCTGAACAGAGACTGCGGGAAAGCGAAGAAAAATTCCGATCGCTCTCGGAACAATCGCCCAACATGATCTATATCAACAAGGGGGGGAAAGTAGTCTATGTCAACCAGCGTTGCGTGGAATTAATGGGTTTCAGTAAGGATGAGTTCTATGCTCCAGACTTCAGTTTCCTGAGTCTCATCGCCCCGGACTACATTCCACTTGTGATGGACAACTTCGCGAAGCATCAGGCTGGGAAGGAAATTCCGGCATACGAATATGTGCTGTATACAAAAGACCGAAAACGGATTGTGGGTTTGCATTCGACAAGACTCACAATCTACGAAGGGGGAACCGCTATCCTCGGTATCGTAACAGACGTAACGGAGCATCGTCACGCCGAAGAGGAATTGCGGAAGCTACATCGTGCCGTCGAACAGAGCCCTGCGTCCATTGTTATCACAGACATCGGGGGCACGATCGAATATGTCAACCCGAAATTCTCTCAGATTACTGGGTACACCCTCGAGGAGGCGAAAGGGCAAAATCCGCGGATCTTGAAATCGGGAGACACTCCGGCGGAAGAATACTCGAAGCTATGGGAGACTATCCTTTCAGGAAAGGAATGGAAGGGGGAGTTCCACAACAAGAAAAAGAACGGGGAACAATTCTGGGAACTGGCTTCAATTTCTCCCGTCAGGGATGCATCGGGAGCCATAACGCACTTCCTTGCCGTAAAAGAGGACGTAACGGAGCGCAAGATGCTTGAGCAGCAGCTGTGGCAGGCGCGTAAGATGGAAAGCCTTGGCACGTTGGCGAGCGGGATTGCCCACGATTTCAATAACATCCTGGGAATCATCCTTGGCTACGCGAGCATGCTGGGACAGAAGTCGGTCGGGACTGAAAAGGTTGGAGTGTATATTGACGCGATTGTCAATGCGGCGGAACGGGGTGCAGGGTTAGTGCGTCAGATCCTGACGTTTGCACGGAAGAGTGAGTTCAAACTGGAAAAGGTGGATGTGAACTCCATTATCGGTGAACTAACAACCATGCTCGGGGAAACATTCCCGAAGACGATTACCCTCTCGTTACAGTTGGAGAAGGCGCTCCCTCCGCTGTCCATCGATCGAACGCAGCTTCATCAGGCCCTCTTGAACCTGTGTGTGAATGCACGGGACGCTATGGCCGATCATGGATCGATCAGCATAGCGACCAGGCTGGTGGAGGGGAAGACGCTTGCGCCACGTTTCGCCGCTGCCTTGAATCAGAGTTACGTAGAGATCAGCGTCTCGGATACAGGTGACGGCATCGATGAAAGCACGAAAGCTCGAATCTTCGAGCCCTTCTTTACCACGAAGGACGTGGGAAAGGGAACCGGCCTCGGACTTTCGGTTGTCTTCGGTGTGGTGGAGGCACATAAGGGATTCGTCGATGTCGACTCCGAATTGGGACGCGGAACGACATTTCGGATCTATCTCCCGTCCCGGGAAGATAACATCTCTCCAGGCGAGGATAGAGTGGCTCAAAGTCAGAATGTGCGCGGTGGCTCGGAGACCATCCTTGTCGTCGAAGATGAAGAGTTGATGCTCGAGTTCGTCGTTACCGTGCTTGGGCAGAAGGGCTACCGGGTGTTGGTAGCGAAGGATGGCGAAGAAGCTGTCAAAGTGTACTCCGACCAGATGCATTCAATTCACCTGGTGCTATCCGATTTTGGACTCCCGAAGATTGATGGTTGGGAAGCGTGTCGGCGGATGAAGCACATCAACCAAAACGTCAAGGTCATACTCGCGAGTGGATATCTCGATCCCCGAATGAAGGCGGAAATCTTGGAAGGCGGCATCAAGGGGTTCATCGGGAAGCCCTATAGTACTCACGAAATACTGAAAAGGATTAGAGAGGCGCTTGATTCGTGATCGACCCCCTGGAATTGAGATGAACAAGATTCCCCTCAATTCGGTTTGGTCAAATTCTTGTCATCTTCACGCTGGGAGGCTATAAGTGATTATCCCGTAAAGCGTTGCCAATGGTAAGAATTCTTCGTTCTCTGGAACAAAATACGACATGGCTGTGTTGTGAAATACGAGCCCGCTCTTTGTTCCTACCTTGGGCGGGTTTCAGAACAACCTCCCTGGCCCCGACGCTCACGGTGCGCGTCGGGGCTTTTATTTCTACTCCGCTTCGCCTTTTTCCGTAAAACCACCAATTTGAACAAATCCATGTAAGAACCCGGGCGGCTCTAACGTGCAGGTGGCCGAGCTGCCGCCAACATCAGTCAGAGAGTTGAGAGAGTTGATGGAAGGACAGGGTTGCCGGATTTCAGTTAGGATACAGGGGATTGATCGGTTGATGCGAGAAGCAACTGAACTTCCGTTTTGGAAAGATGTCGGTGCTCCCCAGGATTGAGCCCGATCAGCGTGAGCGGCCCCAGCTTGATTCTGATGAGTCGCAACGTCGGATGACCCACTGCTGCAGTCATTTTGCGGATTTGGCGATTGCGCCCTTCCGTGAGAGCTATCTCAAGCCATGCTGTGGGAACGCTTTTTCTATATCGGATTGGTATCTCTCGCAGAGGGACCGGAGGCTCGGGATCAAGGAGCGTTACAGTAGCTTGCTTGGTTTTTCGCCCCTCAATCGTCACTCCTGTTCTCAACCTTGCGAGGGCCTCTCCACTGGGGACGCGTTCGACCTGTACGAGATAGGTGCGTTGGTGTCCATGGCGAGGTTCCAGAAGGAGATGCTTCGCCGGACCGTCGTTCGTGAGCAGAAGAAGGCCCTCACTGTCTGCGTCAAGTCTCCCGACGGGGTAGATATCTTGCGGGAATGGACCGAACGCTTTGAGCGTCATTCGCCCGGAATTGTCGGAGAACTGGGAGAGGACCCCATATGGTTTGTAGAAAAGGATGTAGGAACTCTTGATGCTGAAAGGTCTTTTTCCCATTTTTTGACACCGCAAAAAAAATCCCCCGGAGTCACCGAGGGATTCTATAACTTATTAAAGCCACCATCCGTTTAGGAGGCGCCTGCAACCTCTTCGTCCTGCTCTTTAAGCTCATCTCCGCCTTTGTCTTTGCTCGAATCAAAGAAACCCAGCTCTTCTGCCTTCTCGGTGAACTTCACCATGATCTTGCTCCCGTTGGCGAATGATCCCTTGAGGATTTCTTCAGCGAGCGGATCCTCAACGTATTTCTGGATAGCCCTGCGAAGCGGCCGTGCGCCAAAGGCCGGATCAAAGCCTTTATCGGCAAGAAATTCCTTAGCCGGTTTCGTCAGCTCGATCGAGATGCCCATGCTCTCCATTCGCTTGAAAAGATCCTTCGATGAGATGTCAATGATCTGGAGAATATGCTGTCGCTCGAGGCTATGGAACACGATAGCGTCATCAACCCTGTTCAGGAATTCGGGATTGAAGACTCTCTTCAGGGCATCCTCAATGTGCCCCTTCATCGCACTGTACTTATCCTGCTCTGATTTCGTTCCGAATCCCATCGCCCCGGTCGATTTGATATCCCGGGTACCGATATTCGAGGTCATTATAAGAATCGTGTTCTTGAAGTCAACCCGGCGTCCAAGACTGTCTGTCAGAATTCCATCATCCAGAACCTGCAACAGGATATTGAACACGTCCGGATGGGCTTTCTCGATCTCATCAAGCAGCACGACGGAATAGGGCTTTCTCCGCACTTTCTCCGTTAATTGGCCCCCTTCCTCATATCCCACGTACCCCGGGGGCGCTCCAACAAGTCGTGACACAGAGAATTTCTCCATGTACTCGCTCATGTCGATTCGGATCAACGCTTCGTCAGAATCGAATAAGTACCGGGCGAGTGCTTTGGCCATCTCGGTTTTTCCCACGCCCGTCGGTCCAAGGAAGATAAATGAGCCTATAGGCCGCTTTGGATCCTTCAGTCCGGCACGCGTGCGACGGATTGCCTTGGTGAGCTTCACGATCGCTTCATCCTGGCCGACGATCACAGCCTGAAGGGCTTCCTCCATCTTGAGGAGCTTCTCAGATTCACTTTGGGCAACCCGATTGACCGGGATGCCTGTCATCATTGAAACAACTTCGGCGCAGTTCTCATCGCTCACGTCATAGACTACTTCCTGAGCTTTGAGTTCCCATTCACGTTTCGCGATCTCGAGGTCGCTGAAGAGCTTCTTCTCAAGGTCCCGCAGACGTGCTGCTTCCTCGAAGTTCTGATTCTTGACCACCTGGTTCTTCGCCTGCTTAATCTTCTCGATCTCTTCTTCGAGCAGGAGTATCTCCTTTGGGACGACAATGTTCGCGAGGTGAACCCGGGAACCTGCTTCGTCCATCACGTCGATCGCTTTGTCGGGGAGGTAACGGTCGGTAATATAGCGGTCGCTCAAACGAACAGCCGCATCGATTGCCTTATCAGAGTAGAGCACACCATGGTGCTCCTCGTATTTCTGTTTGATGTTTAGCAAGATCTTAATAGTCTCATCAACGGTCGTTGGATCGACCATGATCTTCTGGAACCGGCGATCGAGCGCTCCGTCCTTTTCAATATATTGCCGGTATTCGTCGAGGGTCGTAGCGCCGATGCACTGCAGCTCGCCGCGTGCGAGCGCCGGCTTGAACATATTGGATGCATCCAAAGACCCACTTGCGCCGCCAGCGCCTACGATTGTGTGCAATTCGTCAATGAAGAGTATGACATCCTTTGCTTTCTCAAGCTCGTTCATCACGGCCTTCATCCGCTCTTCGAATTGCCCCCTGTACTTCGTCCCCGCGACGAGTGCAGCGAGATCAAGCGTAACGACCCGCTTATCGTGCAGGACCCTGGAGACCTTTTTCTGGACGATCCGGAGGGCGAGGCCCTCGGCTATCGCTGATTTTCCAACGCCGGGCTCGCCAATAAGAACCGGATTGTTCTTCTTCCGGCGGCTGAGTACCTGGGCAACCCGCTCAATCTCCTTTTCCCGTCCGACAATCGGATCCAGCTTATCCTCGATGGCCAGCTTAGTCAGGTCCCGGCCGAAGTTGTCGAGCACCGGTGTTTTTGATTTGTCCTGCTTCTTCTCTGTGCTATGAGGGGCAGGGGGCGACGAGGGTTTTCCGGAAATGATGTTGTCGAGTTCATTTCGCACAACATCGTAATGGACATTGAATTGATGCAGGATTTGTGCCGCAATGTTATCGTCATCCCGAAGGAGCGACAGCAAGAGGTGCTCAGTCCCAATCACGTCTGATTTGTATAGCTTTGCTTCGAGATAGGTGATCTTCAAGACCTTTTCGGCTTGCTTGGTGAGCGGGATGTTGCCGATTGTCAAGGTGCCACCGGAGGTCCGGACCGTGTCTTCGATCGCCTTCTTGAGCTTGTACAGGTCGACCCCAAGATTCCGCAGAATTTTGACAGCGATCCCCTCTCCTTCCCGGATAATCCCGAGAAGGAGATGTTCCGTTCCGATATAGTCGTGGCCTAAACGCAGTGCTTCTTCCCGGCTCAGCCGGATAACATCTTGCACACGGTTGGAGAAATTACCTTCCATTGAAGCTCTCACCTTAAATAAGTTGAACTGTTATGCTCCCTCATGCGTCTAACAACGCAAAAGCCTTTGATTGAGTTTCCTTAGAATATAACCAATTTTGAAAGTGCAGTCAAGGCAGGCGATTTGGGTGATACATTTCGATTCTTCTTTAAGTCATATCTGCAATTGTTTTGGGGGTGTTCCAAACTTCCCTTTGACTTTTCAAGCGAAAAAGGTTAAATTTTTTATCAGGTCATAATACGGTTTGTCAAAGGGGATTCAGTGGCGCTCGAGAAGGCAACAGGGCACGATAAGAAGCTTCAGGACCGACTGATTGGGTCAGGTGATGTGCCACGGCATATAGCCATCATTATGGATGGCAATGGTCGATGGGCGCAGAAACGGGGTCTCCCACGGATCGCTGGGCACCATGAGGGTGTAAATTCTGTCAGAGACATCGTCGAAGCGTGTGGTCAGCTTGGAGTGAAGTATCTCACCGTGTATGCGTTTTCCACGGAAAACTGGAAGAGACCGCAAGAAGAGGTTTCTCTTCTGATGCGGCTTCTCTTGAAAGCCCTGCGGGACGAAAAAGATCGGTTACACCAGAATGAAGTGAAACTGAAGGTCGTGGGAGACATCGCCGCGTTGCCGCAAGACGTTCAGGATGAACTCCTCGACGGCATCGAGAAGATGAAAGACAACAAGGGCCTCACGCTAATTCTTGCCCTCAGCTATAGCGGCCGTTGGGATATCACGAATGCGATCCAACGCATGTATGACGAAATACGGTCTGGCAGCCTCAAGAAAGAACAAATCACCCAGGAGCTCATCACAAGTTATCTCGCAACCAAAGATTTTCCCGACCCAGACTTGCTCATTCGTACCAGCGGCGAGTTTCGGATCAGCAATTTTCTTATATGGCAGATTGCCTACAGCGAGCTCTTCATCTCTCAAGAGTTTTGGCCGTCCTTCCGCCGAAAGCAACTATATGAAGCCGTTTCGAATTTCCAGCGGCGAGAGCGACGGTTTGGGATGGTGAGCGAGCAGCTAAACAAGAATGAATCCAGTGGTCTAGACCCGCTCCGAGGGATGGAAAGGTTTCTAAAAAGTGCGTCAAAGTCTTAAACTTACTCTTGTCGTCACCATTCTTCTGGTATCCTGCACGATGTTGCAAGCGCAACAGCGTCCGGAAGTGTTCAAGATTCTCGGCATTTCAGTCGAAGGTCAACGTTCTTCCGATCCCGCCGCGATTATTGCCAACACAGGTTTGAAAGTCGGAGAGGAGATCACCCTTCCCGGCGACCAAACGCGCACTGCCATCGAGCGTCTCCACGGGTTGCGGTTGTTTGACGATATTCAGATCCTTACCGAGAACCGCACACCTGAAGGGGTCTATCTGTTAATCCGTGTCACGGAAAACCCCCGGCTGGAAAAAACCGAGATCGTCGGCAACAATGAACTCAGTGAGGATGAGGTTCTTAAGAGAGTCAACCTTGTCAAGGGCCAGATTGTCACGGCACAGGATCTTTCGTTGATACGGCGATTGCTCCGGCTGAAGTACGCTGAAGATGGATATCTCAATGCCGGCATCAATCCTGTTCTGATCAGGGATTCCACGGGCAATCGGGTCACACTCCGCGTGACCATCGATGAAGGACCGAAGGTCAAAGTTGATCGCATCATATTCCGTGGCAACAAGCAATTCAGCGATGACGATCTCAAGGGATCGATGAAAGAGACGGCTGAACGAGCATGGTGGAAATTCTGGGCGAGCAACAAGTTTGACAAGAAGAAATACGAGGAAGACAAGCGCCTCATCCTGAATTTTTACCAGAAGAACGGGTACCGTGACGCCGAGATCATTTCGGACTCTCTTTTGTACGACAAGAATAAGCAATACCTCACCATCGACATCGTTGTATATGAGGGGCCTCCGTACCGGGTCAGGAACATTATCTGGGAAGGGAACACCGTATACACCTCCGAGGTCCTTTCTCAGCGGCTCGGATTTCTAAAAGGGGATATCTACGACAAGGAAAAATTCGAGAAGAACCTCTATCGCAGCGAGGAAGAAACGGACGTTTCCTCACTTTACATGGACAACGGCTACCTGATGTTCCAGGCGGAGCCGGAGGAGACACGCGTTGGAGGCGACAGCCTGGATGTCACAATTCATCTGCGGGAACGAAACCAGTTCAGGATTGGTCAGGTTGTTATTACAGGGAACACAAAGACGCACGAGAAAGTGATCCGCCGTGAGCTGTACACTCTCCCGGGAGAATATTTCAGCCGCCAGGCTGTCATCAGGAGCGCACGTCAGCTTTCGCAGCTTAATTACTTCAACCCCGAGAAAATCAAGCCGGACACGCGCAATCTGGATGTCGAGAAAGGGTCCGTCGACCTCGAGTACGCCGTCGAGGAAAAATCAAGCGACACCTTCAACATGTCTGTCGGTTATAGCGGCTATTTTGGTTTCAACGGTGCACTGGGGCTGACGTTCAACAATTTCTCGTTGAAGGACCCACTCCGCGGCGGTGCAGGTCAGATGCTTAGCTTTGACTGGCAGTTCGGTGAAGGAAGCCGCTATCGGACGTTTTCGATCGGATTCACGGAACCGTGGATGTTCGATACGCCGACCCTTTTCGGAGTTAACCTCTTTGACCAGCGGCAAATCTTCTACTACGATTTGAGACTTACCGGTGCTTCGGTTCGTGTTGGCCGTCGATTCAGATGGCCTGACTACTTGTTCAGGGGGGACTGGACGCTTCGATTCCAGCGCAACGACGTCATCTCCGGTGGATCGTACTATCTGGAAGGGACGACGACGCAGGTTGACATTTCGCAGGTCATCTCTCGGAACAGTACTGACAGTCCGATCTTCCCGACGAGAGGATCCAATTTCTCGCTCCTCACGGAACTTTCAGGAGGGTTCCTCCCGGGGAATGTGAAATTCTCCAAACACATCTTCAACGCTGATTGGTATGTTCCGATTCTGGGAGGCAATCGCATTGCGCTCGCGCTTTCGACCACTCTTGGGTTCGTTTTTGGCATCGGAGATAACCCGAGAATCCAGCCAACCGACGTGTTCTTCATGGGAGGTACGGGTCTGGGCTATTTCAATACAACTCCGTTGCGCGGATATGAAGACCGTGGAGTAGGACCAGCAAGCGGAGGTTTGTCTAGCCTCAAGCACTCGGCTGAGCTGCGATTCGCTCTCTCGATCAATCCGATACCGATCTACGCCCTGCTCTTCGCAGAAGCAGGGAATGTTTGGAAGGAGCCAAAAGTGACTGATCCGATGGATCTGCGGCGGTCGGCTGGGGTTGGAGTCCGGCTTCTCATTAACCCGATAGGCATGGTAGGTTTTGATTACGGCTATGGTTTTGACGCTCCGGCTCCAGGTACTTCTCCGCCCGGCTGGCGCTTTCACTTCCAGTTCGGAAAAGGATTCTAACATATACAATTCTTTGAAAATCACTCTAACCGCTAACTTCATTTTGAGGACACCGTGAAGAACATTTTCATCATAATCGCTCTCGTCGCTGCGTTGGTTCTCTCCTTCAGCGTTGTTGCCGCGCAGACATCGAAAGCTGCATTCGTCGATTCCGAAAAAATCCTTGGTGAGCTGCCCGAAGCGCAGAAAGCCTCAAAGGAACTTGACGCGCTTGTGAAGGGGTGGCAGGATTCTGTTGCGAGCATGAATGCCAGTCTCCAGAAGCAGGTGGAGGAGTATCAGAAGCAGTCGTCAGTCATGGCGCCATCTCAACCTGAAGCTGCGTGAATATGCGGCTCAGAAGCTTGACGCTCGGACAGGCGAGGCAGCGCAGGAACGTGAGAAGCGACTTACTCCGATCCGGGAGAAAGTTCTTCGCGCCATCGAAGCAGTCGCGAAGGAAGACGGCTTCACGTTCGTGTTTGATCGAGCCAACGTTTTGTACGGCGACGCCAGGGTTGACCTTACGTACAAGGTCATCGATCGGCTAAAGCGGGGAACAGCGGTCAAAGGAAAGTAATTCTGCAGATTCCGTAGCGCTTGGGGGAGAAGGTAGAATCATTGAACGGGCAGAAAGGTGGGGAATGACCATGAAGAATATCTTGCGGATCTCGATCTTCCTGGCTCTTGCGATTCCGTCGCTGCTGATGGGTCAGGCGAAAATCGGTTACGTCACGACCGACGCCATCATGAAACAGTTGCCTGATGCACAGGATGCGCAGAAACAGCTGGATCAGATCGTGGTCGACTGGCAGGCGGAGTTGAACAAGCTCCAGCAGGATTGGCAGAAGAAATTCGATGACTACGAGAAGCGCAAGCTGATCATGACAGAGCAGCGTCGGGTCGATGCCGAGAAAGAAATGCGCGATCTCGATCAAAAGATCGCGGAGTATCGAAACAAGAAGTTCGGCCAAAACGGCGACTTGTTCATGAAGCAGAACGAGCTCATGAAGCCGGTGCAGGATCGTGTATTCAAGGCGATCCAGGATGTCGCGCTCGAAGAGGGATTTGATTACGTTTTCGACAAGAGCGGTGAGATCCTTCTTATGTATGCCAATGTCAAATACGACCTGACGCAGAAGGTGCTTGCGAAGCTCACAATCTTGCCCGGTGGCGGTAAATAGTCCAAGGTCTTCACATGACAGCCCGAGAAGTCGCGATCTTCGTACATGGTGAACTTAGCGGGGATGAAGCAGTAGAAATTCTCCGGGTCGCCAAGATCGAGGAAGCCGGTCCTGGCGACCTGACGTTTTTGTCGAATCCAAAGTATGAGAAACATGTCGGGGCGACCAGGGCATCCGCAATCCTTGTGTCCACGTCTTTTGACTCGAAGCGTGGCTCTTCACGAGAGGGCCTTACTTTCATCAAAGTCCTTGATCCGTACGTCGCGTTTCTTCGGATCATGAAGCGCCTCACGCCCATGCCGGATCCATTCTTGAAGGGTATCCACGCAACAGCTGTTGTTCCTCCATCAGCAACGATCGGGAACAATGTGTCGCTCGGTGCGCACGTCACCGTAGGCGAAGATGCCGTCGTCGGCGACAACACGAAAATCGCTCCCGGATGTGTGATTGGTAATGGTGTCGCAATTGGTGAGAACTGTCTGTTGTATCCGAATGTCAGCGTGTATCATGGGTGCCGGGTGGGGAAGAGCGTGATCATCCATGCAGGTGCAGTGATCGGGAGCGATGGATTCGGCTTTGCTCCGAAACCAGACGGCTCATATGAAAAGATCCCGCAGATGGGAATCGTTGTCCTTGAGGATGATGTGGAGATTGGAGCGAACTGCACGATTGATAGGGCGACTCTCGGCCAGACGCTGATCAAGAGAGGAGTGAAACTCGACAACCTCATTCAAATCGCTCACAATGTCGTCCTCGGTGAGGACACTGTTATCGCCGCTCAAACGGGAATAAGCGGAAGCACAAAGGTTGGAAAAAATGTCATCATAGCCGGGCAGGTCGGAATCGTCGGACATATTGAGATCGCGGACAAAACAGTGCTCATGGCGAAAACGGGCGTCTCCAAGTCCACAGAGCCTGGGAAAACGTACTGGGGCTCACCTGCGAAAGATCACGCGAGAGCATTGAAAATCGAAGTTATCACGCGATCTCTGCCTGAATTGGCCAAAGATGTTGAGGAGCTGAAGAGGTCGCTTGAGGTGTTGAGAAATCGGCTCTCCGAAACGAAATCATAAAAAACTTCTTCGGAAAAAACCATGCTCGTTCAGCAACATACGATCAAGACACCCGTTACGATGACCGGCGTCGGTTTGCACACCGGAGTGCAGACAACGATGACCTTCAAGCCGGCGCCCGAGAATTACGGTATCCGGTTCCGGCGTGTTGACGTCGGCGGGACTCCCGAAATTCCGGCCGATGTCGACCATGTGATCGGCGTGGAACGCGGGACCACGATCGGTATCGGCGACGTACGCATTCACACGGTGGAGCACGTGCTGGCGGCAATCGTGGGTCTTCAGGTCGATAATGTCATCATTGAGCTCGACAACATCGAGCCGCCGATCGCTGACGGAAGCTCGAAGCCCTTCGTCGATATGATCCTGGAATCCGGCGTTCAGGAACAGGAAGCCCCGAAGGATTATCTGATCATCGATCAGACGATTCGCTACCAGAACGAAGAGAAAGGCGTTGAGATTGTTGCGCTTCCGACTGATGACTTCAGGGTCACGGTGTTGATTGACTACCATAACCCGGCCCTGGGCAGTCAGCACACCGGCCTTTTTAACCTTGAGAAGGAATTCATCACGGAGTTTGCTCCCTCCCGCACGTTTTGCTTCCTCCACGAAGTCGAGATGTTGCGCGACAAAGGATTGATTCGAGGTGGTAACCTGGACAACGCGATCGTCATCGTTGACCGTGACTTGTCTGAGGGTGAACTGAAGAAGCTGGCGCACAAACTCGGGATTGATCACGCGCTCATTCTCGGCACAACGGGCGTGTTGAATGAGAAACGACTTCATTTCAAGAACGAACCCGCGCGGCACAAGCTGGTCGATCTGATCGGAGACCTCGCGCTGATCGGGGCTCCGTTGAAGGCGCAGATCCTGGCGGCGCGGCCCGGGCATGCGAGTAACATTGAGTTTGCCCGGAAGGTGCGCAAACTCTACCAGCAGAAAAAGCTGGTCAAGAAGTACATGCACGTCAAAAAGGAAGGCGTGATTTTTGACGTCAATGCTATTGCCCGCATCTTGCCCCATCGGTATCCTTTTCTCCTCGTCGACAAGATCATCGATTTCCAGCTCGACGAGCGGGTGGTTGGAGTGAAGAACGTGACGTTTAACGAACCGTTTTTTCAGGGTCATTTCCCCGATCAGCCTGTGATGCCCGGCGTCCTCATCGTGGAAGCGATGGCACAGGTCGGAGGCATCCTGATGCTGAACGGCCTCGAGAATCCCGGCAACAAGCTGGTGTACTTCATGTCGATCAACAACGTTAAGTTTCGAAGACCCGTTGTACCGGGCGATCAACTTGTTCTGGATGTCCAGATGGTCAGCAGAAGATCAAAATTCATTCAAATCCGTGGTCAGGCGTTTGTTGACGGCAATCTCGTCGCAGAGGGGGATTTCTCTGCCGCGATCGTCGACAGAGAAGACAATCAGGCAAAAGCAGGAAACCACACAGACTCCTACCAACTTTCTACCACCAGTAAGAATCCTTCTTCGAAATAATGCCTATTCACATTGATTCTCGTGCAGTCGTGAGCCCCAAAGCCACGATTAGCGATGGCGTGCAGGTTGGCCCATTTGCTGTGATCGAGGATGATGTCGCCATCGGTGAAGGGACGACGATCGGAGCGCACGCTGTGATTCACAGCGGCAGCCGCATCGGGCGGGAGTGCAGGATCCATCCCATGGCAGCCATCGGTGGTTTTCCTCAAGACCTCAAATTCAAAGGAGAGCCCACGACTCTTGAAATCGGCGACAACACCGTCGTCCGCGAGTTCGTCACACTCAATCGGGCAACAGCCGAGACCGGCAGAACGATCATTGGAAGCAATTGCCTGTTCATGGCATATGCGCACGTTGGTCACGATTGCGTCGTGGGCGATAATGTGATTCTCGCGAACTGCTCTGCGCTCGGTGGTCATGTGCACGTTGGGAGCTGGGTCATCCTCGGCGGGTTGACACCGGTGCATCAGTTTTGCCATATCGGTGATCACGCTATGATCGGTGGGGGGTTCCGCGTGGTCAAAGATGTGCCACCGTACATCCTCGCTGGGAGCGAGCCTTTGATTTTTGAGAGGCTCAACGTCATCGGTCTGCGGCGCAGAGGGTTCTCCGAAAAGTCAATCGAATTGCTCGATAAGACCTACCGTCTCATCTACCGTTCAAGCCTCAATGTTTCGCAAGCGGTTGCCCGCATCGCGGAAGAAGTCGAGCCATGTCCCGAGGTCGAAACAGTTCTTTCGTTCATAGCAAAGAGCAAGCGCGGTATCATTTCTGGTTACGTTCATCACTAGATGGTCTGGCAGTTTCGGAATACTGGGTGTCGGGCTGGCGCGTTCAATATGAAGTATGACGAGAGACTTGCACAGTCGCTCGTGGCGTGCGATCGTCCGTCCGTTGTCCGATTCTATGGCTGGCATCCTCGTGCTATTTCGCTCGGTTGGCATCAGGACATCGGAGAGATCGACCTCGAAAAGTGTGCTGAAGCTGGAATCGATGTGGTGCGACGCCCAACCGGCGGACGAGCGATCCTCCATTCCGATGAAGTGACGTACAGTGTTGTCCTGGTTGCATCGCAGAAGAGCGTTCTGTCCGTCTATCAGGACGTCAGTGAAGCATTGATGGGCGGACTCCGAGTCCTCGGTGCAAAGGTCGCCCTGGTGAAGTCCCAACCCCATTTCCCCTCCCTCTATCGTTCATCATCGGCAGTTGCATGCTTTGCCAGCGCTGCACGGTACGAAATCCAAATCGCTGGACGCAAACTCGTTGGAAGCGCGCAGCGGAGGTTCGCTCGTCGGAACGGTGAGGAAGTCGTGTTGCAGCACGGATCGATCCTTCTGGGGCCGGATCATCTCAGGATCGTCGATTTCTTGAAGGCTCTCGATGATGATCAGCGCAATGCGTTGAAATCTGAGCTGCAGGGGAAAACGATCGACCTCGCCTCAGCTCTTGAGAGAAGGGTGGAACGTGACGAGGTCGTACTGGCTTTGAAAAAAAGTTTCGAGCAGGTGTGGAGCATTGAGTTCTCACCATCGGGCACCGGAGATGGGGAAGAGGATCTCTTCGATGAAGAATCAGTCGGGGTGGTGAGAACGTGAAGAACAAACAGACTGTTCAAGCGATGCCGTGAGGAATTCCAGCACAATTGTTGGCAAGAATGACCCGGTCCTTGAAAATCCCAACTATCGGAATCGAATGGGGACCCCGATAGGCCGGTCTGGTGGTCATTGTCTCCGGTACGCTTGAAATCATCAAGGCTGAATCGGCTGAAGCCCGGCGTCGGGATTGTGTGAATGGGTATTTTTTTATATTATAGGTGGACGTGAAAAAGAAATCGAAAAAGAGACTCAACATCCTTGTTTCAAACGATGACGGTATCGATGCGCCGGGAATCTTCGCGCTCGTCCAGGAACTGAAGAAGATCGGCGATGTGACTGTCGTCGCACCTGATAAGCAACAGAGCGCGGTGGGGCATGCAATCACGATGAACTTTCCGCTTCGTGCCAAAGAGTTCAAGAAGAACGGAGTGTTTTTCGGCTACGCGGTGGAGGGTACCCCGGCGGATTCTGTCAAGCTTGCGGCGAGAGCGCTCCTCAAGAAGAAACCGGATCTTCTGGTGTCGGGGGTGAATCACGGTGCGAACACGGCCATCAGTATCATCTACTCGGGAACTGTGTCGGCAGCGACAGAGGGGACAATCCTCGGCATTCCATCTATCGCCGTTTCCTTGACGACCTATGGTCCTGCGGATTTCAGATATGCAGCGAAATTTTCGCGGAGGCTGGCTGAACTGGTTATCAAGAAGGGTCTACCGGAGGGAACGCTCCTGAACGTCAATGTTCCGGCTCTGCCGGAGAAAGATATCAAGGGTGTTGTCGTGACGCGACAGGGGAGGGCAGTTTGGAACGACACGTTCGATGTGCGGAGGGATCCTGCCAACAAAGAATACTATTGGTTGACCGGCGCCCTGGAGGACAGTGATGAAGGGCTTGGATATGATCAATCTGCAATTCGAAACAACTATGTATCCGTTACTCCCATCCATTATGACCTAACAGATTACAGGCTGTTGGAGGCGATGGATCGCTGGAGTATCGACAAACTTCACTAACAACGATCAAGAGGAACCCAGACAATGAGAATTGGAATACTTACAGGCGGCGGTGATGTGCCTGGCCTGAATCCCTGCATCAAAGCCGTCGTCTACCGGGCAATCGACAATGGCGCAGAAGTGGTTGGAATCCGTCGTGGATGGGGAGGATTGCTCAATTTCGATTTCAATCGAAAAGACAACGAAGGAGACAACTACGTCCATCTGAACAAACTCAACACCCGCACCATCGACCGCTCAGGCGGAACCTTCCTGCACACCTCCCGCACGAACCCGGGGAAGGTAAAAACGGATGATATCCCGAGCTTTCTTAAGACGACCGAGCACGAAAAACTCGGGAAGGACTACAAGGTAGATTTCACTCCCCACGTCCTGAAAGCGATTGAGCATCTGGGGATCGATGTCCTCATCACCATCGGTGGCGACGATACGCAGAGCTACGCGGTGCGCATGCACAAAGAGGGTGTGCCGGTAATCGCGATTCCCAAAACGATGGACAATGACGTCTTCGGTACTGACTACTGCATCGGGTTTTCAACTGCGGTGACACGCAGTGTGGATTTCATTACAGCGCTCCGGACAGTTGCCGGTTCGCATGAGCGCATTGCTGTTGTGGAACTCTTCGGTCGCAACTCAGGTGAAACGGCTCTAATCTCCGCCTATCTCGCCGGCGTGGATCGCGCGCTTATCTCAGAAGTTCCGTTCGATGTGGAAAAACTTGCGCGGTTCGTTGAGAAGGATAAAGCAAGCAACCCGAGCAACTATGCCGTCGTTACGATGTCTGAAGGTGCGCACCTCCTCGGCGGGCAGGTAGTGGAGTATGGCGAAGCCGACGCTTATGGTCATCGTAAGCTCGGAGGTATTGGAGCGGTGACTGAGCAGGCGCTCAAAAAGCTCACCGGTGTCCACACGGTGTATCAGAAAGTCGCATACCTGATGCGCAGCGGTGAACCCGATGCTCTTGACCGCATGGTTGCAATCAGCTACGCCAACCTGGCGACGGATCTCGCATTGAAGAAGGAATTCGGGAAGATGGTTGCCTTGCGGGAAGGCAAGTACACGACCGTCCCTATTGAAACGCTGACGCAAGGTCTGAAACGGGTCGATGTCAACGAGTTGTATGACTCTGAAAACTATCGGCCGAAGGTGGCTCACCTGCTCGGCAAGCCGATGTTCCTGTACTAGACTCGACTGACGTCCGATTGGTGCACCCGCGCGATGCGGATGCAAACAAACATCCCGTCTCTCTGAGGCGGGATGTTTTTTTTGGTGCGCACCGCAGGGCGCATTGGCTAGGGAGTCCAAGACTCCTATGACCCCGGCAGGGGGGAATCATAAGCCGAACGGCAATGGTGTCCACCGCGAGGTGAGAGCCAGAGGCTCATCCGTCCTATGGCGGAGAATCTGAAGGAAGCCGAAGGCGAAGCGCTGGCCTGGACACGAACATCTACTACAAGAGGAAGCACTACAATCTATCACAATCCATCGCTCAAAGTACCTCCTAACAAAACCCGATTCTTGTCCATTTGACTTTGACGACATATAGCTTAAAATTGCTTCCCCTGCGGTTGTTGAACCAATCATGTCGTTCATCATGATGCATAAGCTGCCCCTTGGCAATTCTTCCTTTTCGGGTGATCCACCGCATCTCGATGCGATAGACTATTCCAAGAGCGCAAATGAAGTTCTTTCCTAAACCTCTTACGGGGGATCCATGAAACTCAAGCGAACATTGAAACTGGGAATGGCAGGCGGAGGTCCCGGCGCTTTTATCGGAGAGGTCCATCGGAAGGCTGCCCGAATGGATGGGGGAATAGAAATCGTCGCCGGAGCCTTCAGCAGAACGCTGAAAAAGTCACAGGAGACAGGGAGGCAGCTCCTCCTTGATCCCAAGCGCGTCTATGGCAGCTATGAAGAGATGATAAAAAAAGAACGGCAACTTCCAAAAGGGGAAAGAATCGATTGCGTTACCATCGTTACACCGAATAACTCACACTTCCCGATCGCTCAGGCTTGTCTCAATGCCGGCCTCCATGTCATGTGTGAAAAGCCGATGACGTTCAATACGCAGGAAGCCCGCGAACTAAAGAAACTCGTAAAAGCCTCGAGAAAAGTGTTCGCTCTCATGCACAATTATACAGGATATCCGATGGTAAAACTGGCGCGCGATCTCGTACGGGCTGGAGAATTGGGAGATATTCGAAAAATCGTTGTTCAATATCCGCAAGGGTGGCTTGCCACACCGCTGGAACAAACAGGGAGTGTACAAGCAGTCTGGCGAACGGATCCGGAACAAAGCGGTGCGGCTGGAGCATTGGGCGATATCGGCACGCATGGAGAAAACCTCTCGGAATATGTCACCGGTCTGAAGATCACAGAGGTCTGTGCCGATCTGACCATCTTTGTGAAAGACCGCCGGCTCGACGACGATTGTAATTGTCTCTTGAAGTTCGAGAACGGTGCAAAGGGTATTTTGCATGTCAGCCAGGTTTCGATTGGCGAAGAAAATAATCTGGCCATCTGGGTGTATGGCACCAAGAAAAGTCTCGAATGGCATCAGGAACATCCGAACTATCTCTATGTAAAAGAACCTGACGGTCCCGTTCAAATATTCCGGCGGGGGAATTCGTACATCGGAGCGAAGAGTCCTGCAGCCGCCCGCGCTACACGACTTCCCTTCGGTCACCCAGAGGCATTCATCGAAGCGTCCGCGAATATCTACTGCAATTTTGCCGAGACGGTTCGTGCATCCATCGAAGGGGTAAAACCGGATAAACTTGCTCTCGATTTTCCCAATGTGAACGACGGTTTGCGCGGCATGCTCTTTATCGAGACAGTCCTTGCCAGCGCGAAAAGTTCGAAGAAATGGACACCAATGCATAAATAAGGAGAAGGACGATGTCAAGACCCGTGACACTTTTCACGGGGCAGTGGGCCGACCTGCCTCTTACGACATTAGCAAAAAAGACTTCGGCATGGGGCTATGATGGACTCGAACTTGCTTGCTGGGGTGATCACCTCGACGTAACCAAGGGGGCGGTCGACAAAGACTATTGTAAGCATCAGCTCCGCATCCTCAAGAAACACAATCTGAAACTCTTTGCCATCAGCCATCACCTGGCCGGTCAGCTTGTGTGCGACCTGAACAACGACAGCCGGTCGGATGGCTTCGCCCCGGCCTCCTGTGCTGGAGATGCTGAAAAAAAACGTGGTTGGGCCGTGGAAACGATGAAGGATGCGGCCCGAACTGCCCGGAATCTCGGTATCAACGTTGTCAATGGATTCACCGGTTCATCTATCTGGCATCTGCTCTACAGCTTTCCGCCCGTCACCGATGCGATGATCGAAGATGGCTACAAGTACTTTGCATCCATGTGGAATCCCATACTCGATGTCTATGATGAATGCGGAGTGAAGTTTGCGCTCGAAGTTCATCCCACGGAAATTGCCTTCGATATCGTTACAGCGCACCGGGTTCTCGATGCCATCGGCAGACGGAAAACATTCGGTTTCAATTTCGATCCGAGCCACCTCCTCTGGCAAATGATTGATCCGGTCCGATTCATCGAAGAGTTCCCCGATCGAATTTTCCATGTGCACATGAAGGATGCGGCACTTCAGCTCGATGGTAAAAACGGAATTCTCGGATCGCATCTGAACTTCGGTGCACGCGGGCGCGGTTGGGATTTCCGATCGCTCGGTCATGGATCGGTAAAGTTTGAAGAAATTATTCGTGCCCTGAATCATATCCGATATACCGGGCCATTATCGGTTGAATGGGAGGATAGCGGAATGGAACGCGAACATGGGGCACGTGAAGCATGTGAATTTGTGCGTAAAACCGATTTTTCTCAATCCGCTGTCGCATTCGATGCTGCGTTTGATAAGTAACCACAAGATCGAATAAGGAGACCTGGCGTGAAGAATACCATAAAGAAAAGCCGTCGTGATTTCTTAAAACAGGCAACCGCAGCCGCCATTGGGGCGGTCGGGTTGCCGATGTTTATTCCTTCCACCGCGCTCGGTCGATCGGGTGCAGTGGCTCCCAGCGACCGTATCACCCTCGCATGTATTGGTGTCGGTAATATGGGAACAGGCAACATGGAGAGCTTTCTTGAGAAGCCAGAAGCCCAGATTGTCGCCATCTGTGATGTCGATGCGAAGCGGCGGAAGGAAGCGATTGCTACGGTGGAGGAGAAGTCGGGAAAGAAGGGATGTGCGGAGTATGACGATTTCCGCGAATTGCTTGAGAGACGTGATCTCGACGCTATAAGCCTGGCAACTCCGGATCACTGGCATGCACTGATTGCGGTCGCAGCGGCTAAGAAAGGTCTCGATATCTATGGAGAGAAGCCGCTGGCCTACACGATTGCAGAAGGACGGGCTGTCGTCGACGCAGTGGAGCGCTATGGTATCATCTGGCAAACCGGAAGCTGGCAGCGTTCGGTGAAGAGCTTCCGGTATGCCTGCGAACTCGTCCGGAATGGAAGGATCGGTAAAGTGAAGACCGTGCGGGTTGGATTACCGTATGGATTCAGCATTTCCGATCAGGGAGGCTACAAACCTTCACCTGTCCCGGAGGGATTCGATTATGACATGTGGCTGGGTCCTGCTCCTCTGGTTCCGTACGCTCCCAACCGCTGTCATTGGAATTTCCGGTGGATCAGCGATTATTCAGGCCGGATGATAACCGATTGGGCCGGTCACCATGTCGACATCGCCCAGTGGGGAATGGACACTGAGATGACGAGTCCCATCGAGATAGAAGGCGTAGCCGAATTCCCGAAGGCTGAAGACGGACTTTTCGATACGGCGACAAGCTACCGGTTCGTCTGTACGTATAAAGAGGGATTCACGATGATTGTGGCGGATCAGAAACAGCAGCCCAAAGGTATGGGAGTTCAATTTGAAGGAACGGAAGGATGGATTTGGGTTGATCGAGGTGGATTCGATGCTTCGAACAAATCGCTCCTCACATCCGCGATTGGTCCGAATGAAATTCATTTATACAAGAGCGACGATCATCATCAAAATTTCCTTGATTGTATCCGGAGTCGCGCTGAGGCCATTACACCGGCAAGAATTGCACACCGATCCATCATGGTCGGTCACTTAGGTTTGATCGCCATGAAACTCGGGCGAAAAGTGCAGTGGGATCCTGCAACAGAGCAATTCGTGAACGATCCGGAAGCTGATCGGATGCTCGCACGTCCAATGCGAAGTCCCTGGCATTTGTGAATTCACATCTAACTCAACGAGGAAAGACCTTGAGACACCCATCACTTGTTAGCCTGATCATTGTCGCCGTTATCGTTCTTCTCTTCGCCATTCCTGCAAATGCGCAGCTCTCGCAAGATGAGGTAAAAGCGATTGAACAGGCTGTGCCCATGAAGTCCACCGTTCAACCAAGACAACCGCGTACGCTGCTTGTCTTTAACCTTTCTGAAGGATTTCAGCACACGTCCATTGAGCGCGCGAGCAAAGCCCTGGAGGTCATGGGGAGAAAAACGGGAGCATTCCAGACCGTGATGAGCAAGGATCTTACCATCTTTAGACCGGAAAACCTTCAGCGCTTCGATGCGGTCTGTTTCAATAATACCACACAATTGAAATTCGATGATCCTCTTCTTCGAAAGAGTCTCCTCGATTTTATTGCCACCGGTAAGGGTATCGTTGGACTTCATGCCGCGACCGACAATTTCCCGACATGGCCGGAAGCCCAGAAACTGTTTGGGGGAGTCTTCGACAGTCACCCTTGGACGGCTGATGGAACGTGGGGGGTGAAAATCGTCGATCCATCACATCCGTTGAACGCCGCTTTTCAAGGGAAGGACTTCCTCATCAAGGACGAGATCTATCGCATTCGTCAGAACAATCTTCGTAAGAACAGCCGCGTTCTTCTTTCTCTCGACATGAAACTTGATCGGAATCGAAAAGCTTCTGGAGTGAAGAAATCCGATCGCGATATTCCCATCAGCTGGGTACGGATGTCCGGGAAAGGTCGGCTTTTCTATTGCTCGCTTGGGCACAACAATGAAGTGCTGGCAATTCCGGCAGTGCTGCAGCACTACCTCGATGGTATCCAGTTTGCACTCGGCGATTATGACATCAATACGTCGCCGGTTCCGTTCGATCCGATGAGTTTCTTCGATGAAGGTCTCCTGAAATCTTATCTATCGAAGCTCTCAACCTATCAGTACGGTGACAGTCGTGCCACGATGGCTGAGTTGGATGAATTTCTCCGTGACGTGAATGATTTACCTGAAGCACGCGTGAAAATTGAACAACTCTTCCTGGGATTCTTGGAAGGTGCTGCATCGTCCGGTGGGAAGCAATTTATCTTCCAAAAGTTGTCGCTCAAGGGGAGTGAGAGCTCAATCCCTCGATTGATCCCAATGCTTTCCGATGACAAGACAGCGAATATGGCGCTCTTTGTTTTGGAATCCATAGAAGGATCAACGGCAGAACAAGCACTTCTTCAAGCACTGCCGACAGCAAAAGCCTCAACGATGGTTGGGATCATCAACGCTTTGCGAAACCGAAGAGTTCAGAGTGCAACTTCCGCGTTGCAGCGGCTTGTTGCTCACGAAGATACAGTCGTCGCATCTGCGGTAGTTTCAGCGCTCGGAAACATCGGGACTCCGGAGGCGCTCACCATTCTGGAGGATTTGAAACGGGGAATGAAATCTCAATTGCGTCCACATCTCCTCGATGCTCTCCTTGTTTGTGCTTCTCACTTGAGTTCAACAGGAAACAAGGATCGTGCCCTTGCTGTCTATCGGGAGTTGAATGTACCGGGTGAACCCGTACCCGTTCGCTCTGCGGCACTCAGGGGAATCATCCATGCCGACCCTGCCAATGCATCGGAGTTGATTGTGAACACGCTGAAGAGTAAAGAGGTCGATCTTCATCCGGCATTTGTTCAACTCGTAAGAGAAATATTGTTCAACTCGTAAGAGAAATATCCAGTATCGAGCAGGTAAGGACGATCGCTCGCACCTATCAAGGTTTGCCTCCAGCCTGTCAGGCTCAACTGGTTGCTTCACTTTCGAATCACCGTGATGCCGAGCTCCAAAACATTGTGACTTCTGCGGTCTCATCGAAAGATCAACATGTCCGTTCTGCAGCTCTCAGAAGCCTGGGCAACATGGGCGATGCGACCGTTGTACCACTCTTGGCTCGTGCGGCAGCATCATCCAAAGGCGCAGAACAAAACGACGCGAGAAATAGTCTCAATGAACTTAACGCTCAGGGCACCGAGGAAGCGCTGCTTCAGCTGATAAAAGCAGGTGACAGCAAAGTAAAAGTGGAAGTGATCAAAAGTATGGGGGAGCGAAAGATGAGTTCCGCCATACCTGCGCTGTTGAAAACATCCAAAGATCCTGCTGTCGCGGTTCGTCTGGAATCGGCGAAAGTACTGAAGGTGCTTGGAACTGCTGATGAAATCCCCGCCATGATGGAATTTCTCACCCTGGCGAAGGATGACGCCGAGCGGCGTGAGTTTGAATTGGCCCTGGTTGCCATAGCAAAACGAATTCCTGCTCCTGCACTGGAGGATGAAGCGATTCTGGCAGCTTATCCTTCGATAAAGAAACAAGCGGTTATCATTTCCTTTGTGAATGTTCTTGGAAAAATTGGAGCCCCCGCATCATTACCGGTTCTCCGCACGGCACTGAATCATAAGAATGGTGAAATCCGTCTCTCCGCCATCCGTGCACTTTCTGAATGGCCGAGTTCAGAACCGTATACCGATCTATGGAAGATAGCCACGACTGCAAAAGTGATCACAGAAAACACATTGGCACTTCGGGGAGCAGTTCGACTCATTGGGCTCGATACCAAACAATCGGCCAATGATGCGACCAGGAAATATCAGGAAGCCATGAAGATCGCTCCCAATAAAGAGGAGCTCAAATTGTTGCTTTCAGCAGTGGGAGAGGCTCGATCGCTTGAGGCATTTCAATTGGCTTCAGGCTACCTGAACGACGAACTGCTGCAAAAGGAAGCGGAAGCAGCCGTTGTGAATATCGCAGAGAGGATTGCCGGAACCGCAGGCCCTGCCATTACCGCAGATGTCAAGAAAATTGCACAAAGCTCCAAGAATGATGCACTCGTCCGACGGGCTCGTGGAGTTGTCGGAATTATTGAGCGCCTCGAGGACTATATCACCTCCTGGGAAATTACAGGTCCTTACATAAAGGAAAATGCAAATCTCTTCGCGGAAGCGTTCGCACCGGAAAGGGCAGATGCTTCATCAGTGCAGTGGATACCATTCCAGAGTATGACCGACCCGAACCGGCTGTGGCGGCTTGAGTTTGATAAAATCATCGGAGGCGAATTGAAGGTGGTCTATGTCCGAACCAATGTCTGGTCTCCAAAAGAATGCAAAGCACAATTGGAAGTCGGGAGCGATGATGGACTCAAAGTGTGGCTCAACGGTGAACTTATCCACGCCAAAGAAGCTGCAAGGGCGGTAACACCGGGAGAAGACGTTGTTCCGGCCGTACTCAAACAAGGTTGGAACTCCCTGATGATGAAAATTAGTAACGGTGGTGGCGATTGGGGTGCTTGCGCTCGTTTTCGCACACCCGAGGGGGGAAAACCGGAAGGGCTGCGAATTTCAGTCAACAAAAATTGAATGAGGAAGGGTGTCGCAATGAAGAAGAACACTGTTCTTATGCTCCTGGCGATTCTTTCAAGCACATTGATGATCACATCGTGTTCTCCAACAACATCCACCATGAAAGGTGAGACGAGCACGCTGGATCCTGTGATGGGAGATTATCAGGGATATATGGTGTCCAATGAGGGGGCAGTGTCTCCACTGGCGGTGCAGGTAATTGTCCTTGGTGGAAAAAAATATGGTTTCACGATTCAACAGTATTTTGATCAAAAAGGAGATTTATTCTTTCCGATCTCGTTTGAGGCCCAACTGGAAAATGGGAAGTTTACTCCCACAACGGCAGGGTCTTCCTCTCATGATCTGGCATCTTTTCAGATGACGTATTCTGATGGTGTCGTTTCCGGTCGATCGCGAATGAAGGAGGCACAACTATTTGAACTGAAGCATGTGGTGCGGCTCCCTCCAACTCTTGGAGCCAAACCGCCAACCGGTGCGGTGATTCTTTTTGATGGAACTACTCTGGATGGTTGGGAACGGCGCGATGTGAAACAGAAGGGAACACCTGTCGGCTGGAAAGTCCAGGACCGCATTGCAGAAGTGACGCCGGGTACAGGTGACATTGTATCGAAACAGAAGTTTTCTGATTTCCAGCTGCATCTAGAATTCCGGTTACCCGTCATGCCGGAAGCGACAGGGCAAGGCAGGGCGAATAGCGGCGTTTACCTGCAGGGAAGATATGAAGTCCAGGTCCTCGACAGTTATGGCCTCAAAGGAGAGGACAATGAGTGCGGCGGAATCTATAAGGTTGCCCGGCCGCGTGTTAACATGTGTGCGCCTCCGGGTCAGTGGCAAACTTATGATATCACGTTCCGCGCGCCCAGGTTCGATCAGGCAGGGAAGAAAACCAAAGATGCAGAACTGACAGTTCTGCATAACGGTGTGCTGATACATGAAAACCTTGCAGTGCCTGGACCGACCGGCGGCGCTCTCGATGAAGATGTCACATTAGCCGGCGGACTCCTGTTGCAGGATCATGGAAACCTGGTGCAGTACAGAAATATCTGGTTGATGGAATTGAAACAATAGCGGGAACAATACATTGGAGAATGTGCGTGTTGTTGTGGTAGGGTGCGGGAACATGGGTTCTTCCCACGCTCGTGCGTATACCCAGCTTCAGGGCTTTGATCTGGTGGGACTTCTCGATCGGTCAAAAGAGAGAGCTCAAAAACTCTCGACGGAACTCGGGAATGTACCACTCTATTCGTCACTGAAAGAGGCAGTTGCATCCAGCCGAGCAGACGCCGTTGCGATATGCACTTACCCGGAGACTCATTACGAATTGACTCTCCAATCTCTTCTGGCGGGACTGCATGTGTTTGTTGAGAAACCGATAGCAGGTACAGTTCGCGAAGCGGAAGAAATAGCGCTCCTGGCGGAGGAAAAGAAGAACAAAGTAGTCGTCGGCTATATCCTGCGACACCATCCTGCATGGCAACGGTTTGTCGAGGAGGCGCGACAGCTAGGTGCTCCTCTTGTGATGCGAATGAATCTTAACCAACAAAGCAGCGGCAGCGAATGGGAAGTCCACAAGAGTCTCATGCGATCAATGTCGCCGATTGTGGATTGCGGAGTTCATTACGTCGATATCATGTGCCAGATGACACGTTCGAAACCGCTCCGTGTTCAGGCAATTGGAGCTCGCCTCAGCGACGAAATCGATAAAGCCATGTATAACTACGGTCAGCTGCAGCTCGTGTTTGAAAATGGTTCTGTAGGATGGTACGAAGCGGGGTGGGGTCCGATGATGAGCGAAGTTGCGTACTTCGTGAAAGATGTCATTGGTCCACTGGGATGCATCAGTATGGCAGAGCCGCAGGCAGCGAAGGAGGGGGGATCGGCCGATATCGATTCCCATACCAAAACCAGCAGGCTCATCAAACATGATGCAGCATCCGGAAAGAACATTGTTATCGATTGCAGCGACGAACCAAATCACCAGGAATTATGTAACCGGGAGCAGGCGTATTTTCTCCGGTCGATCCGGCACAATCTCGACCTCCGTGAACATCTTGCCGACGCTGTCAACAGCCTGCGCATTGTACTGGCAGCCGACGAGTCGGTGAAGACAGGGAACATCATCCATCTTCCTTAGCAAGGGGCAGTATGAAAAAATCGATTTACTTCCAACTCAGCGGTATGATGTTCTTGGAATTTTTCATCTGGGGTGCGTGGTATGTGACTGTGGGTAATTATATGGGACGCATCGGTATGACTGATGTCATCTACTGGGCCTATACGGTGGGGCCGATCGGCGCAATAATTTCTCCCTTCTTTCTCGGAATGGTTGCAGACCGGTTCTTCTCAACAGAGAAAGTGCTCGGTATGCTCCATATCATTGGTGGTGTGGCCATGTTTCTGGCACCGCTGGCAGCAGAAGCAGGGGCCGCCGGCTGGTTCATCTTTCTCTTATTGCTGCACATGATCTGTTACATGCCGACCATCGGATTGGCGAACGCACTTGCCTTCCATCATATGACCGAACAGGAAAAATATTTCCCCATCATCCGCGTCTTCGGAACTGTTGGCTGGATTGTTGCCGGTATTCTCGTGAGCGCAGTTCTGGGTGCAGATGAAACGGGATTGCCGCTCCGGATCGCAGGCACTGCGGGTGTGGTCATGGGATTGTATGCGTATACACTTCCACATACGCCCCCTTCGGCAAAGGAAAAGGTCACCTTCCGTGAAATCATGGGTCTGGATGCATTGGCACAACTGAAGAGTCCTTCTTTCGTCGTCTTTATCATCAGCTCGTTTCTCATCTGCATTCCTCTTTCCACCTACTACGCTTATGCACCGGTGTTTGTAAATTTCAACGGAATTCTCAATCCCGGCTTCAAGATGTCCTTCGGCCAGATGTCGGAAACGTTGTTTATCATTCTCCTCCCCCTCTTCTTCCGTTTCATGCGCATCAAATGGATCTTACTTGTCGGCATGCTGGCATGGGTTCTTCGCTATGTGCTCTTTTCTCTCGCTGCGCCCTCGGGTATCTTCTGGATGATTATGGGTGGAATCATTCTTCACGGTATCTGCTACGACTTCTTCTTTGTGGCGGGCCAGATCTATGTCGATAAGAGCTCGACGCGCCAGATTCGCGGGCAGGCTCAGGGTTTCCTGGTCCTGATGACCTATGGAGCCGGAATGTTGATCGGTGCACAGATTTCAGGATGGCTGCATAATGGCATTGTTACATCGACAGGACCCGATGCTGCGGCGCAATGGCAAACATTTTGGGCAATTCCTGCTGCCTTTGGTGCCATCATTATGATCGTTTTTAGCGTGTTTTTCAAGAACAGCAGTTCTTCCGTACCTGAAAACGGAACACAAACCGCCTAGGAAACCTATGGAACTCACCCGACGAAGGTTTATTCAATCGGCTCTTGCACTCGGAGCATTCACGATCGTACCGCGGCGCGTCCTTGGAGGTAATGGCTACACCCCGCCAAGCGACGAGCTGACGAAAGCAGTGGTCGGTGTCGGAGGTATGGGACACTGGCACCTGCGAAATACCGGAGCGCGTCTCCTTGCTGTGTGTGATGTTGATGAAGATCATCTCAAAGAAGGAATGGAAATCGGCGGACCCGGAGTCAAAGGGTATAAGGATTTCAGGGAAGTGCTGGAGCGAAAGGACATCGACATTATTCATATCGCCACACCCCCGCATTGGCATGGCCTTATTGCCATCGCGGCTGCAAAGGCAGGGAAGGATATCTGGTGTGAGAAACCGATGACCCGAACGATTATCGAGGGTGAAAAGCTGGTCGAAGCTGTGAACACCTACGGAACAATGTTTCGCATTAATACATGGTGGCGATTTACATCGGATCATTTCTATGGCAGCGGTGCATCAGCCCGTGAATTCCGTCGCGTGGTCAACAGCGGATTGCTCGGATGGCCGCTGACGGTCACGATCGCAGCACAGACTGGATTCGATTGGAAGTTCTACTGGAGCGGAAAAACAGGTCTCACTCCGCAATGGATTCCCCCGCAATTGGATTACGATTTCTGGCTCGGTCCTGCACCCTATAAACCGTATCATCCCCATCGAGTCCATGCAAATTTTCGCGGCTATTGGGATTATGATGGAGGAGGACTGGGAGATATGGGACAACATTACCTCGATGGCACACAATACCTCATGGGAAAGGATGAAGAGAGTCCGGTTGAAATTGAAGTCGACTCTGCACCCCAGCATCCGGAAGCTGCAGGATCGTTCCGGAACATTGTCATCAAGTATGCGGATCGTTGCCGGATCGTTCTTGAAGCTGATCCGGATAAGAAAGATATTCCCTTCATCGAGGGTCCTAATGGAAAATTATTCAAGGGGTTTCGATGCACGATTCCACATTTCAAAGAAAAGCTGGCAGCAACTCCGGAGCCCGAGCCGCTAATCACAGACTTTGCCACCTCGGTTCGAACACGAAAGAGATTTGCGCTGAATGAGCTTAATGGACATCGGTCAGCAACGCTCGTCAACCTGGCAAAAATTGCCTGGCAGCTGAATCGAAACATCACATTTGATCCGGTCACCCAGCGATGCAAGGATGATGAGGCTGCAAATAGACTCATCGATCCACCCATGCGTGCACCGTGGCATTTATAAAGGAGAGACCCAAACTATGAAGAAATGTACCGTGCTTACTGCTCTCCTGTTGATCTCCTGGCTCCTGTCTGGTTGTTCTTCACCGAGACCCGTCGAGAAGGCGGTGGTTTCTCACCCTTTCACACTCGATCAACTCTTGGCTCGGATGCCGGCCCGGGACACCGTAGAGGCGCGTTGGATGTTTTCATCCATTCTTCACATGGGACAACGTGCCGTCCAGGAAGTCTGTCAAAAGCTCGAAGCTGGTGGAACGGATCGTAATGCACAAGCAGAATTTGCTTTACAGGGTCTGGCGACATACGTCATCCGACAGGGGGGTGAGGCTGATCGTCTCGTCTTTGTATCGGGTGTCAAGAAAGCCCTGGACGCTCAGCTCCCCGTTCAACACACAGCGTTTCTTCTGGCCCGATTGCAGGTGGCTGGAAAAGGTGAATCGATAGAGAGTATCTCACGGTTTCTTGTTCATGAACAACTCTGTGAACCAGCCGCGCAGGCCATGATGGCAATTCGGGAAGGAGCAGAGGCACCGATGCTGGCGGCGCTCCCAGGAGCAGGGAGCAATTGCCGTATCACTCTGATGAAAAGTCTCGGCGAGTTGCGTAGTCGCGCCGCGGTCGAGGCTTTATTGAAAGAAGCCGGTTTGAACGATCCTGCCATTCGTCCTACCGCTCTCTTCGCATTGGCAAATATTGGAGATATCAGGGCGGAAGAAATGCTCACCAGGGCCGCTGAAAGCGTTCAAACAACAGAAAAAAACGAGTTCACGGGGAACCTTCTCCTCTTTGCCCGGAGACAGTTGGAAGCAGGGAAGAGTGCAAAGGCGCTGGATCTTTGCAGGAGCCTGCTCGTGCAGCGAGCCTCCAAGACCGAGAATCATTTTCGAGCAGCCGCGCTTGAGCTCTCAGCGCAAATCAAGGGACCCGATATTCTTGATGATCTCCTTCAAGCGATGGCCGATTCCAGTAAAGAGTTCCGAGTCGCAGCGCTCCGATTGGCACTTCGTATCCCGGGCGAGTCAGTGACAGGCAAATGGGTGGCGATGGCAGGGTCAGCCCGTCATATGGTCCGGAGTGAGATCTTCGATATGCTGGGTCAGCGCGGAGATCAAAGTGCTTACTCTGTTCTCACCGAATCGATCAATGATGATAGCGGTCTGGTCCGTCGTTCTGCGATCGAAGCGGCCTTTCAATTGAAAGGGGTCGAATCCCTTCGTTCAATTCTGAATGTACTTCAAGTACGAAAAGATTCAGCCGATCTTGCGACGGTGAAAAAGGTGTTGGAACAGTTGCCGCCGACGCAGGTCATTCCGCCTGTGGCCATGCTCACAGAACTTCTCAGGAAATACGGTTCGCTCGTTCCGCTTGAACCCATCCTCAGCCTGACAAAAAAGGAATCATCGTCTATCAGGCTTGCCGCTCTTAAAGCATCGGGAGCTATTGCCACGGAAATCGATCAAGAGCGGTTATTGTCAGCTATGCTCGGTTTGAAGGAAGAGTCCGAACGATCAGCAGCGCAGAAGAGTCTTGTAACTCTCTGTTCACGAATCGTTGATCCAGAGAAACGAGCAGATAAAGTATTAGACTTCTATCAATCGGCATCTCCGGAGAATCGTCTCATCCTGCTCCGGACACTCGGCCGCATCGGCGGAACCAAGGCACTCTCCGTTGTCATGGAAAGCATCAGAAGTAAAGATGCCGATGTGCGGGATGCCGCAATCCGGGCTCTCGTTGACTGGCCGACCATCCAGGCTTACGATTCTCTCCTGGTTATCGCCCGAAGCAAGGAGAAACTGAATCTTCGTGTTCTGGCTTTACGCGGTTGCGTGCGTGTCGTTGAGAGTGCGACCATTTCACCTCAAGCCGCTGTCCGATATCATGAAGAAACACTTGCTGCCGCGGAACGCGTCGATGAGAAGCGGCTGGTTCTTGGTGCTCTCGGGAACTTACGGTGCAAAGAGGCTTTGAAACTCGTTATTCCATTCATCAAAGACGACTCTCTTGGTTTGGATGCATCCGTTGCTGCAGGAAAGATTTCTTCCGGTAAGAGTGAAAAGAGCGATGAATTGGGTTCTTCACTTGTAGCCCGTGCTTTCATTGAATCGGAAGTACCCCGGCAATTCCGGAACCAGGTGATGCGTAGCTTCGATGCAACTGCTGGGATGAATGCCCCACCTGAAGGATTCAAAGCGTTATTTAGTGGAAAAGATCTCAAAGGGTGGAAAGGACTCGTTGCTGATCCGATTGAACGAGCAAAGATGGAGAGCGCCCAGCTAGCTGCTGCACAAGTTCGGGCAGATTCATCCATGCGGGCCCACTGGTCGGTTGCCGACGGTACTCTCGTTTTCGATGGAAAAGGTGAGAGCCTGTGCACGGTCAATGACTACGAGGACTTTGAGCTTCTGGTCGATTGGAAAATAGATAAGGAAGGGGATAGTGGAATATATCTCCGCGGATCGCCGCAGGTGCAGATTTGGGACCCCGCTCAATGGCCGGTGGGATCCGGAGGTCTCTATAATAATCAAAAGAATCCCAGCAAACCGTTGCAACGAGCCGACAATCCCATCGGGGAGTGGAACACCTTCCGCATACGCATGATCGGCGAGCGGGTGTGGGTATATCTCAACGATGTTATGATTGCCGATAGCGTCGTGCTGGAAAATTACTGGGATCGGAAGATTCCGATTTTCCCAAGGGGACAAATTGAACTTCAATCACATAATGCTCCGCTCTACTTCCGGAATATTTTCATCCGCGAGATTCCCCGGAACAAAACATACTTTAGCGGTTCGCTCCTTAATGGCAGCGATCTGGCAGGCTGGAAAGTGATCAATGGAAAAGAAGGGAACTGGAGTGTGGAGGATGGAATTCTCTTCACCACGGGTGAAGGCGGCGGCTGGCTTTCAACGGAGCGGGAATATGATAACTTCCAGCTTGATCTCGATTTCCGATTGGCGCCGGGTGGAAATAGCGGAGTTTTCCTCAGATCGCCCCGTCAGGGTGACCCTGCCTATACTGGAATGGAAATCCAGGTTCTTGATGACTATGCTTCCGAATATGCCAATCTCAAACCATGGCAGTATTGCGGAAGTCTCTATGGCGTGCAGGCAGCATCTCCGCGAGTGACGAAGAAGGCCGGCGAGTGGCAGCACTACACCATTGTCGCGCAGGGTCCGCGTGTACTAGTAACGCTTAACAATCAAGTCATTGTCGATGCCGATTTGATTTCGCATATGGACAAAGAATCGACGCACCCTGGGTTGAAACGTAGATCGGGATACATTGGACTTCAATGTCACAGTTTGAAGGTAGAATTTCGCAACATCACCATTAAGGAACTTGAGTGAAAGACGAAAGATGACAGGAATTGATCGACGTAAGTTTTTACAATATACCGCCGCTGCAGGTGCAGGATTGCTCATAACGAATTCGAGCAGTGAGGCTGCGATGGCAGAACAGAAGACCTCTTCCTCAGACGAGTTGAGGATTGCCTTGTTGGGGGCCGGGGCGCAGGGTCAGGTATTGATGAACGCATGCCTGAAAATCCCCAATGTCCGATTCAAAGCGGTCTGCGATATCTGGGAGGCGTATAACTTGAAACGTGCCCAGCGCATGCTTGATAAGTTTGGCCACAAAGTCAACGCGTACGAAGATTATCGTCAGATGCTGGCAAAAGAAAAAGGACTGGACGCCGTCCTGATTGCCACTCCCGATTTCTGGCACGCCCAGCACACGGTCGACTGTTTGAGCGCTGGTCTTCATGTCTATTGCGAAAAGGAAATGTCCAACACCCTAGAGGGTGCACGGCAAATGGTTCGCGCCGCCCGGCAATCGCGGAAGCTGCTGCAAATCGGGCATCAACGAAGAAGCAATCCCAAGTATGTTCATTCGTACAAACGACTCATTCAGGAAGCGAAGATTCTCGGAAGAATTACCACGGTGAATGGACAGTGGAACCGGTCTCTTCAACCTGACAATGGCTGGCCGAAGGGATCTTCCATTGAACCTTCCATTCTGAAAAAGTATGGCTTCCGCTCGATGGAGGAATTTCGAAACTGGCGGTGGTACCGGCATCTCGGCGGCGGACCTGTCGTGGACCTCGGATCGCATCAGCTGGATATTTATAACTGGTTTTTGAATGCCCGTCCGAACACTATCGTGGCGAGCGGAGGTATCGACTACTACGATCGGAGGACGCATGAGTGGTTTGATACCGTCCTCGCGACATTTGAATACGAAACGACATTCGGAAAAGTCCGTGCCTTCTACCAAACCATTTCCACGAACAGCAATCAGGGCTACTTCGAAAGTTTCATGGGCGATCAGGGGACGTTGGTCATTTCAGAATCGGGAGGCCGCGGTGCTGCATACCGGGAGCCGACCGCGCCCGAATGGGACAAGTGGGTATCAATGGGATATTTGAAAGCGCCGACCGGAGAACAAAAGAAACCTCAGACCGATGCAGTGCTTGATGTACGGGAAACCGTATCTCCACCATCGTTTGAACTTCCTGTGAAATTCGATGACCCGTACCACAAACCTCACCTGGATAATTTCTTCAATGCCATCCAGGGAAAAGAAAGACTCAACTGCCCTGCCGAAGTGGCTTACGAAACTGCTGTGACTGTTCTCAAGGTCAACGAAGCGGTTGAGACAGGCAGAAAGCTGACGTTTGACAATCAAGAGTTCAAGGTTTGAATGATGACTGAACGGAAGAATATTGTTCGTATCCTGATTCCTCTCTTTATGGCTCTCGGAACTGTTGCAGGGCAGACTTCCACTACCATCGGAGATGTGGCCGATGGTAACAGGGCTCTGCCGGTTCATTTGATCAAGTTGTGTGACGAG
Source organism: Bacteroidota bacterium (assembly GCA_015661185.1). Classification (GTDB taxonomy): domain Bacteria; phylum Bacteroidota; class Ignavibacteria; order UBA10030; family UBA10030; genus UBA9647. The sequence continues at coordinate 22,348 of JACVXU010000013.1, read as the reverse complement.
TTCGATCACGTCATCAACCTTGATGAGAAACCTGTCATGCCATTCTCAGCAAAACAGACGTGCCGGAAATGTCACGACTATGAGAAAATTCGAGCCGGATGGCACTTCAATGCTGCAGATTCGAGTGTTCACCCTGGTCGTGCCGGTGAGCCGTGGATTTTCGTCGACCGTCAGGCAGCAGTGCAAATTCCGCTCTCGTACAGGAAATGGAATGGGACCTACAATCCTGCTGCACTTGGTCTTTCGACCTTCAAATTCCTTACGACATTCGGGCGTCATTTGCCCGGGGGGGGAGTTGGAGAAAACGAGACTCTTCAGGATCTCAACGATTACATGCGCTGGCAAGTCTCGGGAAGTCTCGATGTGAATTGTCAGAGTTGTCATAATGCCGATCCTGCACAGAATCAAGCGGAATATGGTGTTCAGGTCCTTCGGCAGAATTTCCGCTGGGCCGCTGCTGCGAGCAGTGGATTTACTACCGTGCAGGGAACTGCAGGAGAGATGCCGGATAGTTATGATCTCTACTCCGCCGTCCCTCCGGAGAAATCAAATTTTCTTCCACCGACAGTTACCTACAACTCGTCGCGGTTCGATGTGACTGGAAAAGTTCTTTTCAACGTTCCCCGCAAGATGCCACACACCCAATGCTCCTTCTGCCACTCCTCAAAGGTCATCGATCCGTCACAACCGGAGCGCTGGGAGGGGGAAGAGGACGTTCATCTTGCTGCAGGAATGGTCTGTGTCGATTGCCATAGAAATGGTCTGGATCATCAAATGGTGCGTGGATATGAAGGCGAAGCGGAATTGAACGGAAAACCGGCTGCTGCATTCCTCACCTGCAAGGGATGTCATATCGGAATCGATGACACTTCAATCCCCCGGCAGGGGAAAAAGGGTGCACCGCGACCACAGCATCTTGGAATTCCACCTGTCCATTTTGAAAGACTTGCATGCACCGCCTGCCACTCGGGTCCATGGCCCGCCTCGGCAACAGTTCGTGTGAAAACATCAAGAGCCCATGCACTCGGAATACCCAAAGCCGATAAGGCGGACGATGCCTTACCGCAGATTGTTGCTCCTGTTTTTGCAAAACAGGCAAACGGCACATATGCTCCCCACAATCTTTTTTGGCCGGCCTTTTGGGGATTCAGAAAAGACAATGATGTGACACCTATCCTACCGGAAGTTGTTCGCCCTCTTGTGATGGAAATCCTCTCCAAAGATACGACACGCGTATTGTCGCGATGGCCGATCTTACGAGAGAGTGATATTCACGGTATTCTCCAATGCCTGCAAGCTTTGGACTCGACGCGAACTCCTGTCTATGTAAGTTCGGGGAAACTCTTCTCGATGGGACCCGATGGAAAGCTTGAGACATCGGATCACGAAGCGGCAACCCCCTATCTCTGGCCGCTTGCACATGACGTCAGACCCAAGGCGCAATCACTCGGCGTTCGTGGTTGCACAGATTGTCATGCGACTGATGCTCCGTTTCATTTCGGCACGGTGCTTGTCGCCTCTCCCTATGTTGCAGATCAAGATTCTGTCGAGCGCATGACACACTTTCAGGATAAAGCCGCAATCTCAGCCTGGCTTTTCTCGATGTCGTTTCTCTTCCGGCCCGGGTTACAACTGATCATCATCCTTTGTTTTCTCCTGATGGCATCGATTGTGCTTCTTTATACCATGCGCGGGCTCGCGCGTATGATCCGTTCACTTGCACTGGAAGAAGAATGACATTGTTTCGAACTATCTCTGGCCTGGCTCTTTTGCTACTCTTCGCTGCTCTGGCCTATGATCTCAAACGTCAATGGAAGAATTGGAATGCCGTTCGGGAGTTTCTCGTCTCTCAGATGAGGCTTCCTTTACTTGTTTGGCAGAAGCGACAGGCTCTTCTTGCTGAGAATATCCTTCTCTTCGCACGAAGAATTGTTTTCCTCCTGACGGTTCTTGTTTTCCTCCTGCTCGCGATAACCGGATTCGTACCACTCCTCGTTCTTGGCGATCATCTGACCGGAATTCTTCTCGTGATCCACGTAACCGTGGCACCGTTGTTTGCACTTTCTCTTTCGGCTCTGGCACTTCTCTGGGCGCATCGCCTCCGTTTCCTGAGAAGTGACGGGGAAGCAGTCCGAGGGCTCATCAACAATCGGTATCAGGAAAAAGAAAACATTATCCGATTTGCCTGGAAGACCTGCTTTTGGCTCGTGAGTGTTCTCTCGCTTCCTCTCATGCTCACCGTCATCCTTGGATTGTATCCCCTGTTTGGAACGGAAGGAGAAGAAGTCCTCATCCGGTTGCATGGATACAGTGCGCTCTTCCTGATGCTTGTTGCGATCGTTCATCTATATCTCACCATAGCCTATGTTAAACAATCACCCGAACAATTTGTGAAGGAGTAACACGTGAAACAGTCTTGGAGTAAACTCCTTTTCGTATTCGTCTGCACAGTCTTGCTGATGTCGTGTCAAAAATCTTCTGAGCAGCAGAATCAGCAGCCGGCTCAACAAACACCTCAGCGACAGCAGGCTGCCGCGCCTGCGCAGGGAATTGTGCAGGGTCAATCTTCAGGTCAGACGACATCTCAACCGGGACAGACAACAACCACCGCTCCTGCAGGTCAGGCAGCAAATGTGCAGCTCGTTCAACTGGACATCAAACTTCCTAAGCCAATGTTTGTGGGAACGCCGACGAATATTGCCGTACTAAACCTGGAAAAGCCTCTTGGCAAACCACGCCCGCCATTCCTTGCTCCGGCAGGCACGAGGAACGTTGCGTTTAAAAAAGCGGTCAGCAGCTCCGACGAACAACCGGTCATCGGCGAACTTTCGATGATCACCGACGGCGATAAGGAGGCCGCCGAAGGGAGCTTCGTGGAGCTTGGCCCTAAATTGCAGTATGTCATGATCGACTTAAAGGCCCGTCATAATATCTACGCCCTTGTGGTATGGCATTATCATAAACAAGCCGTCGTCTATCACGATTTCATTGTCCAGGTGGCGGATGATTCCGACTTCATCTCCAATGTGCAGACAGTGTTCAATAATGACATCGATAATTCGTCCGGAAGGGGAGTGGGGAAGGACATGAGTTATGTCGAGACATCGGAAGGCAAACTGATCGATGCGAAGGGTGTACAAGGGAGGTATGTCCGTCTCTACAGCCGCGGGAATACAGCGAACGAACTCAATCATTACATAGAAGTCGAGGTCTACGGTAGGGCTGTGCAATGAAATGGGAAGGGTGGATTGTTGTTGTTGCGCTGATAGCAGGTGCGCTCCTGCGCCTGTTATCGCTCGACCTTCGCCCGATGCATACTGATGAAGCTGTTCACGCCGTCAAGTTCGGTGAGCTCCTTGAACATGGCACGTATCACTACGACAAGAAGGAGTATCACGGACCTACCCTGAATTATCTGACACTGATACCAGCCTGGCTCTCGTCAAAGAACAATCTTACCGAAGTAACAGAAACAACTCTACGCATAGTCCCGGCACTCTGTGGTTTTTCTGTCATCCTACTTCTTTTTCTCATCAAAGGTCTCGGGAGGCAAGCCACTGCATGGGCAGCACTTCTCACTGCTTGCTCGCCTATGACGGTGTTCTACAGCCGCTACTATATCCAGGAAATGTTGCTGGTTTGTTTTACCTTTGGTTTCATCGTTTCAATCTATCGGCTGCTCCTCAGTGGAAAATCGATCTGGGCGGCTCTGGCAGGTGTTCAGGCCGGATTGATGTATGCGACGAAGGAGACATGGCTCATTTCTGCCGGGTGTATGGGATTATCTCTACTGGTTGTTATTCTCCTTCACCGGCAAAAGGGGGAGAGACAGTATTCTCTTTCGCTCAAGAATTTGGGAGTAGTAATCCTCGCCGCCTCTCTCACAGCCATTCTTTTCTTTTCATCCTTCACCACAAATTGGAATGGTGTTGTAGATTCCCTGCTTGCTTATCAGACCTATTTCCAACGAGCGGGCGAAAGCGGAAGACATGATCACCCCTGGTACTACTTCTTGAAACTCCTCACGTGGTCAAGAGGGAGTGAAGGACCGGTGTGGACGGAGATCGCAATCCTTGTCTTCGGTCTTGTCGGAATATGGAGTGCCTTGAAAGACAAAACGGAAACAGATCGGAGCGCGAGGGACTTCAAACTTTTTGTGGGATTGTATGGTCTTTTCATGTTCATCGTCTCATCCGCAATCCCTTACAAGACTCCATGGTTAATAGTAGGTGCATGGCAGGCCTTCATCGTGATGGCGGCCTGCGCTGTTGTAGCGTTTCTCGAGTGGTTTCGGGAACAACAATGGCGCCATGTCGGTTTCGCCATTGTTCTCCTTATCATCGGCCACCTCGCGTGGCAGGCTTCACTCTCAAATTTCAAGTACTGCGATGACCCTGGAAATCCCTATGTCTATGCTCATCCAACAAAAGATGTCCAGCATGTCGCGGCAATGGTGGAGAATGCTGCACGACATTCGGAGCAAGGATCATCGATGCCTGTGCAGGTTGTCTATCCGGGTGATGACTACTGGCCGCTTCCCTGGTATCTTCGTTCTTTGAAGCATGTCGGGTGGTGGGGGAATGTTGAAAAAGATTTTTCGCCAACCCGCGTAATACTCGCATCACCCGAAGTTGAGAATACTCTCCTGACAAAACTGTATGAAGAACAATCACCCGGTCACCGAATCCTCTATGTTCCCTTGTTTGCCAATCCTGTGATTCTGCGGCCGGGAAAAGAGATACGCGGCTATATCACATTCGATCTTTGGGAAAAGATCCAAAAGGATCCTTCAAAGTGACTGATACGATAGATACAAGGAAAGAGAATATCCATCGGTTTGAACACCGGGCGATGGCAACGATCTTTGAAATCCTAATCGCGGATGAAGATCTTCACTTTTCACACAGCGCAGCATTTGCTGCGTTTCAGGAGATTGATCGACTCGAACTAGAGCTCAGCAGGTATCTCCCGAACAGCGACATTGCAAGGATCAATAATCTGCCCCCGCATGGGAAGATCCGTGTCAGTTTCGATGCATTTCAATGTCTCTCACTCAGCTTGGAGTATTGGAAAGAGACTGAGGGAGCGTTCGATGTTGCGATTGGAAGAATGGTGGATGGTTGGAAGGGGAGAACGAGTGTTGCTGGTTCCTCCGGTGAACGTGAGCGTGCAAAGGAACAGAGCGGAATGCATCTGCTCGAGTTGGACGAGGCGAGTCTGTCGGTTGGTGTCGGTGACTTCGTACCACTTGTCGATCTGGGTGCAATTGGAAAAGGATATGCCGTTGATCGGGGAGTGGAACTACTGAAGGAATGGGGAGTGAGTTCGGCACTTGTGCATGGTGGAATGAGCTCTGCCTTTGCATTCGGCGATCATGCTGGCGAGAGGGGATGGTCAACAACCTTGAGTTCCCCGGGAGAATTCACGGAGGTAATTCAGAAAGTTATTCTGAAGGACCAAGGCCTTGGCGGGTCGGGGACAAGAAAATGGTTACACATCGCGGACCCGCGAACCGGTGAACCTGTGGACCGGCTGCGGGCTGCCTGGGTTTGTTCAGACGCAGCTGCAAAAAGCGATGCGATCTCGACAGCATGTATGGTGATGACCCCGACAGAGATCCAGAGATACATTTCGAGTCAGGAGAAGATGTGGGCTATTGTGTTTGAGGAGGGGGAGGAAGGGAAACCTGCATCGGTTCTTAGGTGTGGTCCCGGGATTTCGACTTGAAGAGAACTCGACGGATCAGCAGAATCTCTTTCAGGATCTGATGGGTACTTCGCCGGACGCTGATCCGGCTATCTCGATCACATGTCCATTCGACAGGGAATTCCATAATCCGATATCCGTGGTTCCCTGCACGGAGAATGATTTCGATGTCGAACATAAACCCTTCCGTGATGCACTCGGCATACAGTGTTCGTGCGAGTTCTCCCCGATAGATTTTGAACCCACATTGTGTGTCGGTAAGATGAGAAGGAACATGCATCCATCGAACCATCAAGTTGTGAAAAAGGTGCGAAATGATTTTCCGATCCCAATCTTGTTCTCTCCGGATGATGCTTCCGGGGAGTCTTCTCGATCCAAGGGCCAGATCACATGCACCTTGTTGAAGTAATCGCAATCCCTTCAATATGTGCTCAAAGGGGATCGTCAATCCACTGTCGGCGAACATCACATACTCACCATGGGAAGCCAGGATGCCGGTTCGAATGGCATGTCCTTTTCCCCGATGAGGGCGGTTTTGAATGACGATTCGTGGAATACCCGGAGAGAGGGACGCCTCCTGAGCGAGCGCAGCTGTTCGATCAGAGCTTCCATCGTCGACAATGATTACTTCTCCTGTTATCTGATTTCTCGAGAGAAATGTTGCAGCAGCTTGCATGTCGAGCGAAAGTTTTTTCTCCTCATCGAAGGCCGGTATGATGATCGAAAGTAGCATTGGGAGCAAGATACCGACGATCCAGAGCGTCTGCAAGGGAAAAAGAGACTATTCCGGTTTGGCCTTGAACTTGGAAGTTTGATCATTCCATGAATGAGGAACTCATGGCCAAGATCAAGGCCAAATTGAAAGAAGCTGGAGTATCGGTGGTGGCGTACGGTGTGTGCGATATTGGATCGGCTAGCGCCGTTTCATCTTGGGCGGAGCCTGGTACACCGGAAGTACGCCATACTCGCTGGCTGCCCAGAGCGTTAGGATCGCCGTGATGCCTGCGATGCCACGCTTTTCGTCCTGGCTCGGAAGTACCAGTCCATAGGTGTCAGCAACGAAATGCAGATGGTTGAGAATGCGCTTCGCCTGCGATCTCTCGATCCAGCCATGCCAGAGGTCAACTTGGTCGACGATCATCGCTTCATGTCGGCGCAGGAATTCCCCAAGCGAGATGAAGTTCTGGCTACGTGGCGTGTGTGGTCTGCAGAGGTTGAGAAGATCACCCAGATACTCATTCCACAATCTGGAGAAACCACGGTTGCTCGGTTTGAGAAGGTATCGCGCCCTTGCAACGGAAAACCGTGCCTTCGTTCTGACCCGAAAGCGTGGAATGACTGGATGAAAATCAAGAATCGTCTGAATGGCTGTCTTGTCACGGTCGTCCCGTTCGCGATGAATCCATGTTTCCCTCAGGTCGCGCCAGGAGAGAATCGAGAGAACCTCTTTCTTCTCGCTATCAAGAATGATGAACTTTCCTTTTTCTTCCTTGACGGCCGTTACCCAGTGACTCCATTCCTGCACGCACAGCAAAACCGGAATTCCGCGGCGGAGATATGATATGAGCTCCTGGCGGGCCTTCTCCGGTTCGAAGCGCCGGATGAACCTGAGGTCACAGTCGAAACGATGCGCTGCTTTGGCAAGCTGGAATTCATCGGAACCGTACCACCAGCGAGTGCCGGCAATTTCGGTGATCTTGTTTTCATCAGCCAGTATGCCAAGCATAACAAGGGCATGCTTCAGGGCAAACGGTCCGCATTGCCACAGATTGGGTTGAGGATAGAATCCCATTGACAAGATCTTCCCGCAGTAAGTGTGCGCAGAACCTACCGAAAGTTTGATGAAATTACAACATTGACGAAAACCCGAAATGCCAATAATGGCGGTTGTCTCGGTCTCGAAGTTTCTGTATCTTTTGAACGAATGATGAACGAGGAGCGTTCCGGCACGTATCGCTGTGCCGTTTGTGGCCAAGAAAATGAGACTTTTGTCGATCTTTTGGCAGGTTCCCGACAATCGTACGTGGAAGACTGTGCAGTCTGTTGCCGGCCGAATGTTCTGCGTGTTAGGGCTGACGAGCTGAGCGGCGAAATCTCTATAGAGGCGGAGTTTGAGGGGTAGTGATTCCTCTCTTTCCCGAAATCGGACATGTCCACCCCTTTGATGAAACAATATCAACAGGTCAAGGCGAAGCACCCTGACACTATTCTCTTGTTTCGAATGGGTGATTTCTACGAGACCTTTGAAGAAGATGCGAAGACAGCTGCGAAGGTGCTGGGTATAACGCTCACCAAGCGCGGGAGCGGCGCCGCCGGGGAGGTGCCTCTTGCCGGTTTCCCTCATCACGCCCTCGACACGTACCTCCCGAGACTCGTGAAGGCCGGTCACAGGGTTGCGATTTGCGAGCAGCTGGAAGATCCTAAGTTCGCGGTGGGAATTGTAAAGCGCGATGTCATCGAGGTAGTGACCCCCGGCGTCGCGTTTTCAGACAAGGTTCTTCAGCAGAAACAGAACAACTACCTGGCCGCCGTCGCCCTCCCGTCACCACTCACGCAGGGAGACGAGATGATCGGCTTCGCGTTTATCGACGTGTCGACTGCAGAGTTCGGGGTAACGGAGTTCCCCCTCAGGAATCTGCCCGACCAGATTCATGTCCTGCAACCCTCCGAGCTTCTCGTCCAGAAACGCGATCTTGAGACCGTAGGGAGCCTCCTGCGAGAAAAATTCCGGGGGCTCTACACCAAAGTCGATGATTGGGTCTTCAACGGCGACTATTGCTACGAGATCCTCGTCAATCATTTCAAGACGCAGTCTCTCAAGGGTTTCGGCGTCGAGCATCTGAAGACCGGAATCGTTGCTTCCGGTGCAGTAATGCACTATCTGCAAGAAACACAGAAAGCCAATCTCCCGCACATCAAGAGGGTTACTCCCTTTGATACCAGCGACTACATGGTACTGGATGCTTCGACGAAACGGAACCTCGAGATCACGGCTTCGTTGTCGGGCCAATCGGATGGTACGTTGTTTGCCGTCCTTGATCGGACGCAGACCGCGATGGGGGGGCGAATGCTCAAAGCATGGGTCAATCGTCCGCTGAAGAAACTTGACCCCATCCAACAGCGGTTGGACGCGGTGAAGGAGTTTTTCGGAAACGATACAGCAAGGCGCGATCTTCGCGAAGTGTTGGGGCAGGTTGGTGATCTCGAACGACTTGTGGCGAGGATTGCCACGGGAAGGGCGAATCCGAGAGAATTGAAGCAGCTCGAGCGTTCACTCTCCTTCATCCCGTCAGTGAAGACCCATGTTTGTGTTTTGAATGCGACGACGCTCAAGGAGATGCACGGGCGGTTGAACACGCTCGATCAGCTGGTCAAACTGCTCCACGACGCGATCGAAGATGATCCACCCCTTTCCATGGTTGAGGGGGGAGTCATCAGGAAGGGTTACAATCAGGAGCTGGACGATCTGCGGACAGTGGCGTTCAGTGGAAAAGACTGGATCGCGAAGCTCCAGGCACAGGAGCGTCAGCGTACCGGAATTCCGTCGCTCAAAGTCGGCTACAACAATGTGTTCGGATACTACATCGAGATCACGAACACGCACAAGGACAAGGTGCCGGGTGACTACATCAGGAAGCAGACGCTGACAAATGCCGAACGCTACGTCACGCCCGAACTGAAGGAGTATGAGGAAAAGGTCCTTCACGCCGAAGAAAAGATCCTGGCCCTCGAAACCCGGATTTTCAATGAAGTGCGCGTTGCAATCGCTGAGTATTCAGCCGACATCCTGGAAAACGCTCGGATTCTTGCAACGTATGACTGCTTTGTGTCGCTTGCCGATGTGGCTGTCGAGAGCAATTACATCTGTCCGGATGTCGACAATTCCACGCGGCTTGAGATCAAGGATGGGCGACATCCGGTCATCGAGCGGTTACTGCCGCCGGGCGAACGTTACACTGCGAATAGCACATTGATGGACACGGAATCGGACCAGATCCTGATCATCACTGGGCCGAACATGAGCGGCAAATCGAGCTATCTGCGTCAGGTAGGATTGATCGTCCTCCTGACTCAGGTCGGAAGTTTCGTCCCAGCTGCGGAGGCACGAATTGGACTTGTAGACCGGATCTACACCCGCGTAGGTGCGAGCGACAATATCGCTTCCGGAGAGAGCACGTTCCTGGTTGAGATGCATGAAGCAGCAACGATCGTTAACACATCGACAAACCGAAGCCTGATCCTGCTCGATGAAGTGGGCCGCGGAACGAGCACGTTTGATGGGATCAGCATAGCTTGGGCGCTGACCGAGTATCTTCACTCTCGTATTGGCGCGAAGACTCTTTTTGCCACCCATTACCACGAACTGAATGAGCTGGCAGACCTTTTCCCGCGGATCAAGAACTACAAAGTCGATGTGCGGGAATATAGCGACAAAGTGATCTTTCTACATAAAGTTCTGCCCGGTTTTGCCGATCACTCGTACGGAATTCAGGTCGCACAAATGGCAGGTCTACCCGAGGAGGTCACGGAGAGGGCGAAGAAAATCCTGAAGAACCTTGAGGAATCAGAGCTCAATGTGTACTCGAGCGGCAGGCAACTCAAGGGCCGGATCCCTCCCCCCGACATTCAGATGACGTTGTTCGAGGTGAAAGACGACCGGCTTCGGGAAGATATTCGCAAGCTCGATGTTGAAAACATGACTCCGATGGACGCGCTACAAAAACTTGCTGACTTGAAGAAACAGATAGAACAAAAGTAGCCGCACCGCACTGCAACAAACCCAATCGAATCGAAAGCACATCCACAGAAACCTTCATCCGAGGCTTCATGACAGATCGACAATACCTGGAACTCAGAAACCACAAACTGACACATATTCCGGTCCTCAAAGTCGATCCTGCCATTTTCGAAGCAACATTCATCCACGGCTGTTCCATGCAAAACTGCGACGCTTCGTGTTGTCAGGGGGGAGTGATGTTGGATGTCGAGGAGCGGGACAACATCCTTCGACACGCTGACCTCGTGCATCGGCATATGGAGCCTGACCAGGTCCATGATTCCGGCCAGTGGTTCGATAGCGAGGAGGATCTTGATGGTGACTATCCGTCAGGTAGGGGGGTTGGCACGCAAACGACGGAACGAGGTTGTGTCTTCCTTAAGCGTGACGGTCGGTGCGTACTCCAAACCGCCGCAGAGGAAGAGGGTCTGCCCAAGGACGCGCTGAAGCCATTCTTCTGCTTTGCGTTTCCGGTAACCATCGACTCCGGAGTCCTGATGATCGACGACCCTGACTTCACAAACCGCCCTGAATGCTGCAGCTTGACCCCTGGAGGTTCTCACTCGGTGCTTGAGGTGTGTTCGTGGGAGTTTGAGTTTGTTCTTGGTAGCGAGGGGATTAAAGCACTCCACGCACTTGCGCCGAAGAAGCCATAAGACTGCGTCCCGCAGAATAACTCTATACCCGCATTGTTCTCCGCTCTGCATCGTAATTCACACCACCAACCCTGGCTCTATTTAGTCTAATCGGCGATGAGCCGAAAACCCAGCGACCACATCGTCGCCGGGTTGGAGTAGGGGAGGTCCTGCAGCGTTCCACTCATGTCTCATGATGCGACTGCTGTCGCAAATACAATCAAGTGGGTCAAATTCAAGCGTTTCTTGAGGTGGGATTCACCGCGGCGCTTCCGGGGCTCCAAGAAATGTGGGTTGATTCTTTTTGGACGAGCGGTGTTCCTGAGAGTGAGATGAATCTGGACAGACATCCCCCTCGATACAAGATTTCGCTTGACAAGATCAAAGAGGAATACTACATTAGATACCAGAGACACCAACATAGTGTCGGTCATCACTAATTGTATATACCATTATGTCCTTCTATGTATAGCATAATGGGCTGCTAGAAACTATAGATACCATTGTAGTATCTTTAAGGCTGAACAACACGATGCCAAGCGACCTTGATCTACGGGAGAGAGTTCTGGAGCATGCGCGCAATGAGTTCCTCGCCCGAGGATTCAGCAAGGTCACGCTCGATGAAATCTCTTTGCATCTTGGCATCAGTAAAAAAACCCTTTACAAGTTTTATCCGAGCAAGGAAGAGCTTCTGCGAGCTTCCTTGCATGCTGCGATGCGCTCCGCTGGGTGGGAGCTGGAGCGCATCATTTCTTCAGACAAGCCTTTTGCCGAAAAGCTGGCAACTGCAATGATGACGATGGGGAAGTACATCAACAGGTTTGGAAGGGAAGGGCTCATCGATATCCAACGCTTTGCACCCTCAATCTGGAAGGAGCTCGACAAATTTCGCGAGGAACACATCGTGAGTCGATTGGTTGCCATGATTGTTCAGGCACGAAATGAAAATATTCTTCGTGCTGAAGTCAATGAACAAGTGTTGATACGAATGCTCGTGAGCTCTATTCAAGGAGTCATGAACCCGGAAGTCCTCACGAAGCACTCGTTCTCAGCGCAGGAAGCGGCGCAGAGTATTTTCAAGGTTCTCTTCGAGGGAGCCTTGACCGACGCATCAAGAAAAGAATTCCACGTCTTTGACAAACCAACAGGATTTGACTAGTTGACAAGAAGGGTGCCATGAATACGAAAGCGATTATCCTGCCTCTGAGCATTCTGCTCTGGGGGTGCGGCAATAACAACAAAGGCGCGATCGAGGCGAGCGGCACATTGGAAGCGACCGAGGTGAAGGTGAGCGCCAAAGTGCCAGGCCAGATTGAAGCCATACGTGTCCAGGAGGGGAGCGAGGTGCGAACGGGGGACACGCTCGTCATCCTGGACCGATCAACACTCGAGCTCCAGTGGAAGCAGGCACACGCGGGCTTTGAGGTCGTCGATGCCCAGTACAGGCTTTTGTTGAACGGCGCCCGCTCAGAGGATCTGCGACTTGCGGAGGAGTCTCTCCACCAGGCAGAGGCATCATACAAGAGCGCACAGGATGACTATGCGCGTATGAAGCAGCTTCTCAGCACCAATACCGTGACGAAAAAGCAATACGACGACGCCGAATCTCGTTATACGATCGCGAAGGCTCAATCGAATTCTGCAGAACAGAACTTGGGAAAGGTGCGAAAGTTCGCGAGGCCGGAAGACCTTGCTGCGGCAAAAGCTCGAGCGAGCCAGGCCAAGGCAACCGCCGATCTCCTGATGAAACAGCTGAGCGATGCCATCATCGTTGCCCCGGTATCCGGCACTGTCACTCACAAACCTTTCGAGCAAGGTGAGCTTATCGGCACGGGCTCCGTTGTCGCAACGATCACACGTCTCGACAAAATGAATTTGATGATCTACGTGAACGAGACAGAATTGGGGAAAGTGAAGCTCGGGGGGTCCGCTGATGTGTACATCGACGCGTTCCCTCAGAAAGGGTTCCCAGGCAAGGTCATCTACATTTCCCCGATCGCAGAATTCACGCCGAAGAATGTTCAGACCAAAGAGGACCGTACGAAACTTGTCTTTGGTGTCAAGCTCGAAGTCGAGAACAAGGAAGGCGCACTGAAATCGGGCATGCCGGCCGACGCGGCCATCCGATAACCTGAATCAGTATGAATACCATTGAATTACGCTCCGTCAGCAAATTGTTCGGGGAGCACCGCGCCGTTGACTCTGTGTCCATGAGCGTCAAGAAGGGCGAGATGTTTGCGCTCGTCGGTCCAGACGGTGCCGGCAAGACGACGACGATGCGAATGCTCTGCGGGATCGTCCCTCCGGACGAGGGTGAGCTGCTTGTTTGCGGATTTGACGTTCAGAAACAGCCGTCGGAAGTGAAGAACCGCCTCGGCTATCTATCGCAGAAATTCAGCCTGTATGGTGACCTGACGATCGACGAGAATATCGAGTTTTTTGCGGAGATTCATCGGGTCCGGGATTACCGGCTGCGCCGCGAGGAGCTTCTGGAATTTACCCGCTTGACCCCTTTCCGGTCTCGTTTCGCCGAAAACCTTTCGGGAGGTATGAAGCAGAAACTCGCTCTCGCCTGCACGTTGATCCACACGCCGGAAGTCATTTTCCTGGATGAACCGACTGCCGGTGTCGACCCGGTTTCAAGGCGTGATTTTTGGAAAATCCTGTCGAGCCTGCTGAAAACCGGAATCACAATCCTGATGACAACACCCTATTTGGACGAGGCAGAACGCTGCACGCGCGTTGCAATGATGAATAAAGGGCGGATTCTGGTTGCCGATACTCCGCAGAATCTGAAGGAGGGTATGAAAGGGGCTTTGATCGAGCTGGTCTGTAATGACATTCGGAAAGCGTCGGCGTTGCTGAAATCCGAATCCGTGGCTTGGGAAGTGCAGGCATTTGGAGACCGGCTGAACATCGTGGTTGAAAACGAAAAGAAGGGGATGCGTAAGATTGTTGATGTCTTGAAACAGAATTCAATCGAGGTGCTGGACAGAAGGACCATCAGACCATCGTTGGAGAATGTGTTTATCTCTCTTCTATCAGAGGTGCTCGCAACACAAGAAACTGTGGAAGGCTACCGGTCATGAAAAAGTACATTATCGTCTGTGTAGTGATGTCTATCTTCGGGCGGGCGGCTTCCGTCGCACAGCCGAGGATGCTTACGGTTGGGGAAAGCGTGAACATCGGCCTTGAAAACAGCAGAGTTCTTCACGCCTCAAAAATGAAGTCAGAATACGCTGGCGCTAAGGCGAGCGAGATATCCGCCATGCTGTTTCCCTCGTTGAAACTGCTGGCTTCGTATCAACACCTGAGCGAAGTGCCTGAATTCAAAATTCCCTTTCCGGGTGTCCCGACAATCTTCCCGTACATCCCGAATACGTACACGGCTCGCGCTTCTCTCCAGCAGCCGCTGTTCACGGGCTGGAAGCTTCAGGGGGCTGCCGATAACGCTTCGTACCAGGCCGAGGCATCCAGGAGCGATGTCGCAAAAGACAGAGCCGAGCTTGTGTTCAACATCAGGTCGGCATACTGGGGTTTGTTTCGCGCAAAGGAAGTCCAACGGCTGGCGGATGAAAACCTCACGCAGGTCACTGCACATCTGCAGGACATTGAGAACTTCTTGAACCAGGGGCTCGCGACAAAGAATGATGTCCTGAAGGTGAAGGTCCAGTTGTCGAATTCCAGAATTCTCCAGAGTGACGCTGCTAACAATGTTCGTGTCGCTGCCATTGTCTTCAATTCGACTATTGGTATCGCACTCGATACCAAGGTCGGGATCGCTTCTCCCCCGACCTCGTCGACGAAGGATTTCCCTGAGCTGGAGACGATCCTCAAATCCGCTTTTCAACAGCGCCCTGAGGTCCTTGCACTCGAGTCCCGAGTCAAGGCGGCGGACGCCGGGATTGTGGCGGCTACTGGCGGATGGTTCCCGCAGATTTTCCTGACCGGAAACTACTACTATTCCCGACCCAACCAGAGGATCCTTCCATCGAAAGATGAGTTTAAGGATACATGGGACTTTGGAATCTCGTTGCAGTTCGATCTATGGAACAATCTGACGGTCATGCATCAGACGAATCAGGCGAAGGCACAGTATGAGCAAACCAAGGATGCCCTCGCAACGCTCAGAGATGGAATCACTCTGGAAGTGATGCAGAGCTACCTCAACTACCAGCAGGCAAAAGAACGGATTCATCTGGCGGAGCTGAGTGTCGAGCAAGCGAATGAGAGCTACCGGATCACGGCAGAGAAGTTCAAGTCTGGTCTCACGACAAGCTCCGAGCTCCTCGACGCAGAAGTGGCGTTGCTGCAATCGAAGTTGCAGTTCACACAGTCGCTTGTCGATCACGAACTTGCGCAAGCCCGCCTCGATAAGGCGATCGGCGAATTGCAGTAATACAGGACGAACCTGCATGGATGGTGCCTCATGGCTGTAAATGCAATCGAAGTCGAAAATCTCACGAAGTTCTTTGGCGAATTCTGCGCCGTTGACCACATTAACTTTGGAGTCAGGCAAGGGGAGATCTTCGGGTTTTTGGGGGCCAACGGCGCGGGAAAGTCAACGACCATCCGCATGCTCTGCGGGTTGTTGCAGTCCACTCAGGGGACGGCTCGTGTGGGGGGCTTTGATATCAACAGCCAGCCTGAAAAAGTGAAAGAAACCATCGGCTATATGTCGCAGAAGTTCTCTCTCTACGAAGATCTGACGGTCGATGAAAACATCAATTTCTACGGAAAAGTGTATGGATTGAGCAACGGCGAGCTGGCAGAACGAAAGCGGTGGGTTTTGGAGATGGCGAACCTGAAGGGGCGCCAGAAGAGCATCACGGGCACACTCTCCGGGGGATGGAAACAGCGCCTGGCGCTGGGTTGTGCAGTCTTGCACAGGCCGCGAATCGTGTTTCTGGATGAACCGACAAGCGGCGTCGATCCGTTGATGAGGCGTAGGTTTTGGGAGTTGATCAACGATCTTTCTGCGGATGGAATCACGGTACTTGTGACGACCCACTATCTCGAAGAGGCGGAATACTGCAACGATATCATCCTGATCAATGCCGGAAAGATCATCGCGGGAGGGAGCCCGAAGCAGCTTAAGGAAGAGCACATCAAGACGCCGATTCTGGAAGTCCAGTGCTCAAATGTGATTGATGCCCTTGCACTCCTTGAGGAGCAAGCGTGGGTTATCGAGACCTCGGTATTCGGGACATATATGCATGTCAGTGTCTCCGACGAAAAAAAAGCGCGCAGAGACATCCGACGCATTCTGAATCAACGGGACATCCAAGTGGACAACATCGAGCGAATAACCCCCTCCCTGGAAGACGTCTTCATCTTTCTGCTGGATCAAGAAGCGAAACGAGCCGCCTGAGGAATTGAAGCATGATTGACCGGTTACTCCCGATTATCAAGAAGGAATTCAGGCACATCCGGCGCGACAAGCGTGTTCTCGCCGTGCTGACGCTCGTCCCGGCCGCGCTCTTGCTGCTGAACGGCTACGCGTTGAACTTCGACGTCAATCATATCAAGACCGCAGTCGTGAATCAGGACAAAACCGCACGATCGCGCGATTTCATCAATGCGTTTGTGAACTCAGGGTACTTCGACTATAAACAGGACCTGGCGACATCCGAAGAAGCCACGCATATGCTCGATGATGGTCACGTGCGTATGGTGCTGGTTGTTCCATCGGGATTTTCCGATCGCCTTCTTGCGAACGAGGCCGTCTCAATTCAAATCCTGGTCGATGGAATGGACGCTAACTCGGCGACGACTATTGTCGGCTTTGCTCAGGTGGTCACACTTCAATATTCACAGAAGATTGTCCTGACCAACCTGGCAAAAATCGGCCGTGCCAACTATATCCCCATCAGCTATGAGGGACGCATCTGGTATAACCCTGAACTGAAAAGTGCGAAGTTCTTGGTACCGGGACTCATCGCTTTTATCCTGGCGATCACAGCCGTCATCGCAACGTCGCTCTCGATTGTCCGCGAAAAAGAGCGCAACACAATCGAACAGATCAATGTGTCGCCGGTGCACTCCTTCGATTTCATCATCGGGAAGCTGATCCCGTACGCAGCGATTTCCCTCGTTGCCGCTGCTCTCGTCCTTCTCGCTGCCTATCTGTTGTTCGGTGTGGTGATCAAGGGGAGCGTGCTCCTTCTCTTCGGGGCGACACTTCTCTTCATCGTCGCCGCGCTCAGCATCGGGCTCTTGGTATCGACCATCTCAGACAGTCAGCAGGTCGCCTTCCAGATCGCGGCTGTCGTTTCGATCCTTCCCACGATCCTCCTTTCCGGATTTGTGTTCCCAATTCGCAGCATGCCCTGGTGGCTGCAGATCCTTTCAAATGTTACACCCGCAAAGTTTTACCTCGTCATTCTCAGGAGCATTCTGCTCAAGGGAGTCGGGCTTGCCGCGTTCTGGGAACAGGCCGTGTACCTCGCTCTGTTCGCAACAGTTCTTTTGACCATCAGCACGCTGCGATTTAAACGGACGATAGGATAGAGGCGTGAGTCTCCAACGCATCATAGCGCTCCTGAAGAAGGAATTCGGCCAGTTGTTCAAAGACCGGCGGCTGCTACCGATTATTTTTGTCGCACCGGTTCTTCAGTTGACATTGCTTGGTTTCGCGGCATCACTGGATGTGAAGAACATCTCGATGGTTGTCTGTGATCTGGACAAGTCCGCCGAGAGCCGCTCGATGATCCAGAAGTTCACGAACTCCGGGTATTTCACTCTGGAATACGCAACGGAGGAATACAGCACAATCCAGCAGTACATCGACAACAACAAGGTGACGATGGCGCTCGTGATACCCCATCGATTCGGCGACAAGGTGTTGAGAAGAGAGCCTGCCAAAATCCAGGTGATTCTGGATGGGAGTGAAGGCAACACTGCGGCAATCAGTATGGGATATATCAACCAGATCATCATCGGGGCATCGACTCGAATCCTCACAGAAGTGCTGGGTGGGAGGGCGCCTGCTGGCCGGGTCGATCCGGAGGTGAGGGCATGGTACAATCCGTCATTGAAGAGCAGGAATTTCATGGTTCCCGGGGTGCTGGTGCTCATCCTGCTCATTACCACGACGAATCTGACGGCGATGGCAATCGTGAAAGAGAAGGAGATTGGTACGCTCGAGCAGCTTATGGTGACGCCGATCAGATCGTTTGAGTTGATCCTTGGGAAGCTCTTTCCATTCATCATCGTCGGTATGACGAACGTTTGTGTCGTCCTCACCGTGATGGTCTTCGGCTTCGGTATCCCGATCAAAGGAAGTGTTCTCCTGCTCTTCGTTCTCACTGGCATTTTTCTGATGACATCGCTGGGGATCGGTCTATTTGTCTCGACGATTTCGAAGACCCAGCAACAAGCCATGATGACCGCAATATTTTTTGTCATGATGCCCATGATGTATATTTCTGGCTTCGTGTTTCCAATTGAAAACATGCCGATGCCCCTGCAATATCTCTCGCTGTGCATTCCCATGCGATACTATCTCGTCATCATCCGCTCGATCATTCTCAAGGGCGTGGGGATCGACATGCTCTGGCCGCAGGCAGTGATGTTGCTTACGATGGGTCTTGCAATCCTCGTGGCCAGCGCGCTGCGATTCCGAAAGAAGCTCGACTGAACAACACGGTTCGGCGTCCAGCCGTTAGGCCGGGTGACAAATTTGATTTTCACCAGGAAATGAGGTAAAATTACCCACCAAGTGTTTACGGATTGGTGAAAGAGCCCTGCCTGCACGGCATTGGCTGTCGGACCTTCAGCGGAAGACCCAATCTGTGGCTTCGTCGCCAGGTCAGCGGTTCATAGTTCAGGCCAAATTCCCCACAGCGATACAAGAAAAGGTTTCTACCTCGTTATGATGAACCAGCGTCGGCTGTACCGAACAATTGAAAGTTTCGCACATCACGATTTCAAGACGGACAAGGAGTTGCTCAAGCACGTTTTGAACGAAATCGTCAAGGATGAGATGATCAATATCAAAGGGGGGCGGATCTGGCAATACGAGCCCGCCACAGGTTCCTACCGTCTCATCCATCAAATCGGTGTGATCGAACGACTTGAGCCGGGTTACAAGATCGGGCTCGCGAACTACCCCATTTTCTATCAGCTTGCAGATCATCGGTCGGTGATCGCGAACGAAACGGATCGATATCTCAGGAAAAAGGGGATTGTCAAGTATGCTGCGACAGCGGTTGGCGAAAAGATCGATCCGAAGAAAGGAAAGGTGCCTCAGTATATCCTCGCGTTCAACTCGGAAAAGCTCGAAGAGTCGCTCCTGGCCGATCTTAACATCATCAGCCTTGCCGTGACTGCCCTCCTTCGCGGGAAAAAGGTGGAACGCAAGGCGTACCTGCTCGAAAAGGACCTTGACAAGGCTCGTGAGATTCAGCAGAGTATCCTTCCGCAACACGCACTGAACTTTCACCACTATGAACTTTACGGTGTCTCGATTCCCGATCGGGTCGTGGGAGGTGACTTTTTTGATTACCTTCTACCCAATGAGGAGGATGATAGGCTCAGCGTCGTGATCGGCGATGCGGCGAGCAAGGGATTCAGAGCTGCTGCGCAGGCACTCTACGTTTCCGGTGCACTCAGAATGGGCATCAGCTATCACACGAAAATCAGTGCGCTGATGTCTCGTCTTAACAAACTGGTAAACAAGACATTTGCCGAGGAACAATTCGTTACGATGTTTTACGCTGAGCTCTCGAATGACCCCAAAGGACTGCTTCTCTACTCGAATGCGGGACACAATAGTCCGATGGTGTACCGGGCGATTGAGAAGCGCATCGACCTCCTGGAGGCAACGGGGCAGATTATGGGACCGTTTCCCGATGGGGTCTACAAGGTGGACAACACCCATCTGAACAAGGGTGATGTCGTCGTTTTGTATACCGATGGTGTGGTCGAAGCCGTCGGAGGAGGAGCAATGTATGGTGATGATCGGTTGGAGCGAAGTATTAAAGACACGGCGCACCTCACCGCCAAAGAGATCTGCCGACGCTTGCTGGACGATGTGCTGCAGTACTCATCAGCGTCCGACGAAGGGGACGATAAGACGATCGTTGTTATCAAGCGGCTGAACATAGCCGATCATTAGTGATTTCCAGACGAGGATCCTTATGACAGAACAAAAACGAGTCGGCGTTGTCACGGGAGTTACGAGCGGTACTCTGATAGCCGTCGTCGATGCCGACATCAAGAACCTTGCCAGGGAACTCAATGGCAAGATCTACTATGTTGGACAGGTCGGCAGCTATGTCCTGATTCCAGTGGCAAAGGTCATCGTCGTTGCTATGGTATCGGAATTCAAGAAGATCGATCTCTCTGAGAACGGCAAACTGAGTCAGCGGTGCGTCATGGACCTCAGCCTTGTGGGGACCGTCAAATCCGGTCGATACGAACGTGGCGTCTCGGTCATCCCGCCGGTTGATTCTCCGGTCTTCATTGCAGAAGATGCCGACCTGACCGCTGTATTCTCCGTGTTCCGGAAGTATGGATTCTCGATTGGACAACTCTCTCTCTTCGAACGTGAGCGCTCATACCTGGATCCAAACAAGTTTTTCGGAAAGCACCTGGCAGTTCTCGGTTCCAGCGGTTCCGGCAAATCGTGTACAGTTTCTTCCATCTTGCAGAAGGTGGCGGTGTATCCGGACACCAACATCATCATCCTCGATATCCACAATGAGTACAGTAACGCCTTCCCGGAGACGAGCCAGCATCTCGATATCGCTGAGCTCGAGCTTCCGTTCTGGCTGATGAACCTCGCGGAGCTCCAGGAAACATTTATTGACGAACGCGACGAGAACTCGGCCATCCAACTCACTGTCTTCAAGGACCTCATTGTCGCATCGAAAAAAGGAAAGAACCCCGGGTTGGCGGATATCCTTACAGTTGACACGCCATTGTATTTCGACCTTGCAGAAGTGCGGGCCAAGCTCCAATACTACGACACGGAGAGAATCACCGGGTCGAGCGGCTCCATCTCAAAGGAAGGTCCGTTCTATGGAAAGTTCACCAGATTCCTTGTCCGGCTAGACAGCCGTTTGAACGATCCGAGATACGCGTTTATGTTCAAGCCCAAACAATACGTACAGTCTTCCTCGTTCGCAGATTTGTTGAACAGGATCTTTGGACGAACGCAAGAATCCCGCGTGACGATCATGG
Organism: Bacteroidota bacterium; assembly: GCA_015661185.1. Lineage (GTDB taxonomy): Bacteria > Bacteroidota > Ignavibacteria > UBA10030 > UBA10030 > UBA9647. Next base: position 1,045 of record JACVXU010000013.1, on the reverse strand, counting down.
ACTTGAGCGGCGTTCCGTTCGATATTGTGAACACCATCGTGTCGTTGATCGCCCGCCTCGCCTTCGATTTCAATTTCTGGAACGCCAGACGACGCGACTTTCCCATTCTCCTCGTCTTCGAAGAGGCTCACAACTATCTCCCCAGCGGCGGAGCCACGGGGGGGGCAGCGCGGCGTACGGTTGAGCGCATTGCGAAGGAAGGTCGTAAGTACGGCGTAAGTTGTATGATCGTGAGCCAGCGGCCGTCGGAGGTCTCTGAAACAATTCTCTCACAATGCAACAACTTCGTCATTCTCCGCTTGACAAACCCCGTCGATCAAGGCTATGTGGGCAAGCTGATGTCTGATACGTTCTCCGGACTCATCGACACGCTCCCCTCGTTGCGACAGGGGGAGGCTCTCATCGTCGGAGAGGCTATCCCCATGCCGCTCCGCGTCCAAATCGACTTTCCCGATCCGGAGCCGAGCAGTGCTGACATCAAATTCTTCGATAAGTGGAAGCAGAGCGAGGTGAAGACGGAAATCCCGGACGTCGTCGACCGCTGGTGGCATCAGAATAGAGGGTGAACCACACAGCTTCGTCCGCGCTCATGTGACCGCATCCAGGCGAGGAACGAAGTCATTCCCCGGTGTGTTCTATCCTTGTGTCGTCCACACTGGAAGGGTGATGCATGCTGATCAATCGAACCGGGGATCTCAAGACTTCAGAAATCACACCTGAACATCTCTACCTCAATCGTCGCGACTTCATCCGTGCCGCATCCGTGGCCGGCCTTGGGCTGGCGTCAACATTGGCGTTCCCCGATCCAGCGAGAAGCGAGGACCGATGGCCCCGAGGGCAGAAAGGGCCGTATGATTCCGATGAATTTGAAACGGTCTATCGGCCCGAGCAAATGCCTGGTCAGAACCAGAGTTTTCTCCAATGGCCTTACGTCGAGGGTTTGCGATGTGAAATGGATGGGAGGGAGACGATGGCAGCAGCTCCACCGGCTGGTCTACATTGTGGCACTCGGAGGAGTATTTCATTATCTTTGGCTGGTGAAGGC
>JACVXU010000150.1 GCA_015661185.1 Bacteroidota bacterium | reverse complement strand
TGAGTCACTGCCCGATTTCAGAGGCGAATCCTCTCTCTACACGTGGCTCTACAGAATTACAGTCAACATCGCCCTTAACAACCTACGCCGGCAGAAGCTCAGGGAGTTTTTCCGGATCGATGAGATTTTCGAAGTCGAGGACAAATCTGCAGTCTCGCCCGATGCTGCACTCGAGAAGAAGGAAGAGAGAAGGTTGATTGAGGAAGCGATTGCGAGGCTGCCGGAAAAACAGAAATCTGTTTTCGTGCTGCGGTACTACGAAGAACTGCCGTACGAGGAGATTTCGAAGATTCTCGGAACGACTGTGGGTGGGCTAAAGGCCAACTACTTCCACGCTGTAAAGAAAATCCAGGAGTACGTTAAGCGTGCACACGGAGCACTTTGAATATCTCCTGCCGGACTACTTGAACAATACGCTGGAGGAATCGCTCCGGCCGTTCGTGGAGAGCCATCTGGAAGAGTGCGGTGCTTGCCGGGTGGAACTTGAGAACCTGAGCGCCACATTCCACAGCCTCGGCGTGTATCAAGCTGCGCCGCCTGCCGATGGCTATTTTGCGACAATATTGCCACGCGTTCGTCACAGACTGGAAGGGAAGAAGCGGGCGTCGTTCCTTGCTCATCCGCTGGTGGCCCGATTTGTCGTCCCGCTTGCCGCAGGGGCCGTCATGCTGGTGATTCTGCTCCGGGTGCCGTTTGGTGAACGCAGTTCCGAAAATGAACAAAATCCGCTTCAACCTGTAGTGCGAGGCCTCGAGACCGGCGAGTTGGTAGATATTATACTCGATCAGGCCGACCGGCAGTCGCTTACGACTCAGGGTGTGAGCGAAACAAGTGCGTTGCTTGCGGTACCGTTCCTGCGAGGTGATCACCTTCTTACAAGCTCCGCGCAATTGTCGTTTGCTGATGAACCGATTCTTGGCTCGGGAATGCCGGAGAGTCTCGATCAGCTCAGTGACTCCGATGTCGATGTTTTGGTGGCTCAATTGGGTGAAAGGGCAATCCTATGAATTCTCTCTTAAGAAAAACCTGCTTCCTGGTGTTCGGCTTTGTCGCTGTCGCGATGTTTGCAGTTGCACAAGAGAATCAAGCGCCGGTACCCGGCAGGGCTCTTGAACGAGTGGAACAATTCAAGAAGATCCGCCTGATGGAGGTCCTCAATCTCGATGAACAGAGCTCCATAAAGTTCTTCGTCCGCTACAATAAGCACCAGGAACTGCTGCGTGAACTCCGTCAGAAGCAGGTCCAGGCTCTTGGACGTGTTCAGGCGAGTCGAAAGGCCAAAGCTGCAGATGTGGAGTATGACAAGATCGTCGAGGAGTTGCTGTCACTGGAAAACAAGGCCACCGAGGCCAAATCAAAGTACATCGATGAGTTGAAGCAGGTGTTGAGCAGCAAGCAACTTGCCGAGTACCTGGTGTTCGAAACACGTTTCCAGCAGAACCTTCGGGATCTCGTGCGGGATATGCCTCGCAACCGGCAAAGGGCAGAAACAACTACATATTTTCGCGTGACTTTGCGGTTCCGCTCTCAGAATCCCGCTCATCGGCGGAATCTCCCGCTCTTTGCCTGCCCGCCCTTTACGCACTAGTGTGGCAGGCGGGGATCCGCCACGGTGCGGGATCCTGGAAAGCGGGACATGAGCGGGACTTGGCGTGAGACCGTTTTTTCTTCCGAAAGTGTTCTTGAGATAGGTTCCACTGAAAGCCGGCGTCTGCGAAAGACCCGGCTTTTCTATTGATTCTTCACTGCAACGCCGTTATATTCAGGCATATGAATCGGATATATCTCGACTATAGTGCAACGACACCGCTCGACCCCAGAGTCATGGAGGCGATGGCGTCGGTTTTTGCCCACACGTTCGGAAATGCTTCTTCTGTGCACTCATTTGGGAGGGAAGCACGGACAATACTAGAGGGGAGCCGCGAGAGCGTGGCGCGTTCTATTGGTGCGCGGCTGGATGAGGTGTTTTTCACAAGCGGCGGTACGGAGGCTGACAACCACGCCATCAAAGGCCTCGCCGCGGCGGGAGCGAGGAAGGGGAAAAACGAAATCGTTACGTCTACTGTTGAACACCATGCCGTTCTCCTTCCGGTGGAAGCTCTGCAGAAGGCGGGTTTCGATGTGAAATTCGTGCCGGTAGATGGGTTTGGGAGAGTTGATCCTGCCGATGTGAAGAAGTCCCTTGGCTCGAAAACAGCCCTCGTCTCTTTGATGTATGCAAACAACGAAATCGGAACTATCAACGACATTCGAGCGATAGGAGCGATTGCCCGCGAAGCGGGAATTCCCCTCCACTCAGATACGGTCCAGGCTGCCGGCAAGATCGCGGTCGATGTGAATGAATTGAATGTGGATGTTCTCTCGATTTCTGCTCACAAATTCTACGGTCCCAAAGGGATAGGCGCAATTTACATTCGAAAAGGGACTCAGATCGATTCTTTTGTTCAAGGGGGCGCCCAGGAAAGCAATCGCCGGGCCGGTACGGAGAATGTGCCGCTTGCAGTCGGCTTCGCGAAAGCCTCTGAATTGGGGCAGGAATCCCTGCAGCACAATCTCTCGCACGTCACAGTGCTGAAGGATCATCTTCGAAATCTGCTCGAGAGCCAGTTCAAGGGCCTTCTCTTCAACGGTCATCCGACTGACTGTCTGCCGCATATCCTCAATATCTCATTTGATTCCTCTGTGGCCGAATTGGATGGAGATGCACTGATAATGGGAATGGACCTGAAAGGCGTGGCTGTCACGAGTGGCTCTGCCTGCACCTCAGGAAGTTTGCAGGCATCTCATGTCCTTCTGGCAATAGGAAGAAATGAGCAAACTGCGCGTTCAACGATCCGGTTCTCTCTGGGGCGGGATACGACCATGCAGGAGCTGGATTTTGCCGTGGCGGCCTTGAAGGAGGTTGTTGGTAGGGCTCAAAAAGCAGGAATTTATGGATAGGTGGAGTCTCACGCGATCGTCCGCAACTTCTTTCCCCATCAGCTGTTGGCTGCTCCGCTTGAGAACTCGCGTAGGGCCATCCCGTAGCGCAGACCCCGGTCACTCACCGTAATACCCCCGACATCGAACCGCTTTATGGACTCCATGAGGATGATAATCCCGGCAAGGATGATGTCTGCACGGCCGGATTCAATTTGCGGAAACTTACGGGCCATCTGCTCGAAAGTATGATGCCTCAGCTCGTTGAAGACTTGTTCAATTGCTCTGAAAGTCAGGAAATGGCCACTCACAAGGTTGCGGTCGTAGCTTTCCAGTTTGAGGTCAATAGCTGCCAGTGTCGTAACCGTGCCCGCCACGCCGATCAGGTGGATCTGCGGCGGTAGCTGCGGGAAACTTAAGAGCGCGTCGCGCACTTCGCTTAGCGCGTGATTCAGAGCCGGAGATGTTGGCGGCGATGATTTCAGGATCCGCTCCGTCAGCCGAACACAACCCAGGTCGAGGCTCACTGTGCCTGTGACTGAGGCTCCGATTCCTGTTGTGAGCTCGGTGCTTCCTCCGCCGATATCGAGTACGGCAAGAGGCTGATCTGCACCAAGGCTTGAGAATTCCGAGACTGCGCCGCTAAAGGTCAGCTCGGCTTCCTCCTCGCCGCTCAGAACCGTGATTTCCAGCCCGAGTCTTTCCTTCACGAAACGGATGAATTCTCTGCTGTTGCTCGCATCTCTTAGCGCGCTGGTGCCACAGGCAATGATCTTCTCCGAATACAGTGATTCCGAAATTGCCTTGTAGTCTTGCAGAAAGCGCAGGACCCGGTCCGAAGTCTCAGCCGAGATTCTCCGGTTTGCATCGACTCCTTTCCCGAGTCGCGCGATTACTTGCTCGTCACGCACAGGGGAGACGGTCCCATCTGCGGCGATGTCGGCAACGAGCATTAAGATGGTATTCGTCCCAATGTCAATTGACGTCAGACGCATCGGCTTTTGTCAGTGCGATCGCGACCCATTCATTCTCGTTGACCATTTCAAGGGGGACGATGCCTTGATGCGAGATGAGGTCCATGAAACCTGAAAGATCCGAGACGAGGAGGCCTGAGATGATGATCGAGCCCCGATTCTTAAGTCGTTGTACCAGGTGCTTCAACGATTTGGTGATTGTAGGAAGGTCGATGTTGGCGATGATCAGATCGAAAGATCGGTTCGGAAGCCTGGTAACGTCGCCTTCACGCGGAGTGACACGCCGGCTGACCCTGTTCCTCGCGATGCTCTCTGAGGCGTTCTCGATGGCCACCAGATCATTGTCGATTGCGAGAGCGGAACGCGCACCGAGCTTGACTGCAGAGATAGCGAGAATTCCCGTGCCGCATCCGAAATCGAGCACTGTATCGCCCGGTCGCAAGTACTCCTGAAGAAGTGTGAGGGAAAGCCGGGTGGTCTCATGATGGCCCGTTCCGAATGCCATTTTCGGATCGATATGAAGAACAATCTTACCTGCATCTTGCTTCCGGAGCTTTCTCCATGACGGTTTGATGATGATCTTCGATGTCGCCTCTATGATCCCGATGCTCCTTTCCCACTTCCCGTTCCAGTTTTTCTCGCCGATCGTCCTGGCCTTCCACAGAAAATGGTGTCCTTTGAATTCCCTCTCGAAATTGCGGAGAAGATGGTCGAAGGAGCCCTTCGTCTCTTTTCCCCAGCGCCTTTTCGGCAAGTAACAGGAAAACGAGTTATCCTGCTGAAGGAATCCTTCGAACCCAATTGCTGCCAGTTGTCCGATCAGGAGATCCTGATACGGCGTCGGAGATGCGATGGAGACTTCAATCCACTGCTTTTTCTTCTTCACGCGATTATCGGGAGGCTGATGGGTGTTGTTTTCGCAGAAGAGACTCAACCAGGTCGTCGTTCATTTCCAGCCAGTAGATTTGATCCCGGTAGTTTTCCTGCATCTTGCGGTCGGCTTTGTTGTACCTCACATTGAGCAGGTAAATGAGCCAAACGATAGATGCCAGCAGAGAAAGCGTGTTGACGACCTGGCCATCGGGCGAACTCACGCTAAAAGCAACAGCAGAAAGCGTTGCCAGGACTGCGAACCATAATGAGGTCCTCCGAATCTGGATCATAATGTGGTAGATCGTGCCGAAGAAGAAGATCTTCCCGTGGAAGACAGGTGGAATGTGATTGTTGAGGATGTAGAAGTACAATTGCCGCGCATCGGCCTCCTCCATCATGGGAAGATCAGGCATTGCGCGGCCTTTCGTTTTCAGGTAGAGACTTGGCTGGTTCTCCTGGAATGCCTTTCGTCGCTTTGTGCTTTCTTTCGCGTAGAGAGTCAGACCGGCAATCAAACCGACGCCCATGAAAATAAGGAGGAGTTGGAGCCCCTCGAGGTTCACGTGTCGGCCAAAGGCTTCAGCCATTGCCCATGTCAGGCACATCAGCAATGTGGCGAAGTAGTAGCCGGGCACAAGGATCCGAACTGTTTCGTACGCTCCGAACGAAGAAGAATGATTCATAGCCACCAGTGTGTGGTTGATTATTGAGAGTGAATAATGCTCATCAGGACCCTTCCGACAGCCGCCAGGCTCTCGGCGCTGCATTTGTCCGGCGTATCAGCCAACGTGTGCCAATACCTGTTCGAATCGTCAGGGTACGAAAAGTCAATAAGATCGATCGTCGGAATGCCGGCATTGTTGAGAGGAAGATGGTCATCCACGATTTCTTCGCCGGCGGAATCGATGAACTGCGTGATGTTCAGGTTCTTCGCTGTCGAGAAAACGAGATTCTGGATTTCAGGAGCCAGTCGTTCCGAGTTCTGTTCACGGTAGATCCGCAGGGTTCGGTCGCCGACCATGTCGATGTTGATGCCGAACCGGGGATTGAATCCGTCCGGCTTGTTGGCCGAAAAGTACTTGGCTCCGACGGAAAAACTCTCCGGTCTCCCGCTCTTGCCCAGGTCCTCACCGTCAAAAAGCACCAGATCCACACCGATGGGAGGAGGAATGTTCTTCAGTTGCCGGGCAATCTCCAGGAGTATCGCGACACCGCTGGCTCCGTCATTGGCACCTGAGATCGGCTTGTTCCAGTTCTTTTTGTCAGGGTCCTTGTCGGCCCAGAGGCGCGTATCCCAGTGAGCGGAAATAAGCATGCGGTTCGCAGATCTTGAATTGAATGAAGCGATGAGATTCGTCAACTGCACCTTCCTACCGTCGGGCAGCGTTGAAAAGAACTCCTGCAGTTGAACAAGATCGGCATGCTTTCTCAACTCGTCCCGCAGAAACTTCAGGCAGCGATCATGGCCTGGCAGCCCCGGACCACGAGGGCCAAACTTGGTTTGCTTCAAGAGGAAGCTGTACGCCATGTTCCCGTCAAAGGCCGCCTGGGTGCCGCTTGGAGCGTCGCGTCGTGAAGGTGCTGGCTGAGCCCCTGCCAGGTGCGCACCGCCTGCGAGGAGCAGAGCGAGTATTATCGTTTGAACGCTTTTCGCCACAGAATCAACGTAGGAAAAAGTCGTTGGAATCTCAACTAGTGCCGCCTCCAAAAAGAGATATTGCATGCTTGAAGGTAATGGTTCTCAACGCGGAGCCGCAGAGCACGCGCCAGCCCGCCATGCGTTCTGGCGGGGAGCAACGCAGAGAATATTGATCCTTTTCCTCTGCGATTCTCTGCGGACTCCGCGTCTCTGCGATGAAAAATACAACCTGATCTATTGGAATAGGCACTAGTGCTACGGTTTCGATGTTCGCCCGATCCTGCTGAAGCCGGCGAGGAGTGCGCCGATCTTATCCTGCGCACGTTGATAGAGCCGCGTCGGATAGATAAAGTTCTGCATCGTCATCGCGAACGCGATCAGCTCACCATCGAGAGTTTGAACATATCCGGACAACGAGCTTACGCCGCTGATCGTTCCCGTCTTTGCTCTGAGGTTCCCCTCCGCCGGTGTGCGTTTCATCCTGCTGCGGAGTGTGCCGTCAACGCCGGCGATCGGAAGCGACTGATGGAAGAGGGGGAAAATATCTCCCTGCCATGTCATTCCTTCCAGGAGCTGGATAATCATCCCGGTCGTAAGAAGGTCATAGAAGGAAAGACCGGAGCCGTCTGCCATAATGAATTTCGTCGTGTCGATCCCGAGGGTATTCAGGAACCGATGGACTGCATAGACGCCCCCCTGGGCACTGCCGGGCGCCGCTCCATTCGTGGTTCCAAGCGTCTTGAGTATGAGTTCTGCCGAGAGATTATCGCTGACCTTGTTCAGGTTAGTCACGGCCGAGTCGAGTCCCTGAAAATGTGCGGCGATTTCGCGGGCGAAAACGGGGGCCGTACCGATGGAAGCTCCCTTGTCCACTGCAATTCCCCGTTGTTGGAGAGCTTCTGTGAAAAGGGTGGCTGCATAGAGCTCTGGTTTCCACACACTGATTTGACGCTCGACAGGATTGGCGCTTAGGAGCATCTCTCCCTCGACGAGAATTGTGTTCAGTCGATCCTTGAAAAGACGGGTCACATTGAGTGGGCGGATGACGGTGTCACGAACGGTGCTCGCTTTGTTCAGGACAGAGACATACGAGGTTTGTGGATCGACGACAACTTTCACAGAATCGCCGACTGACTGGCCGGGAGTAACGCTCACCTTCACACAGTTATTGTTGATTGCCAGCGGGCTGATGAAGGCAGCATACGAGTAAGGTTCATCATCCCAATTCCATCCATATCCCCAATACAGATCGTCAAAAAATGAGACATCTGCGAACACGCTCCCTTCGATGGCCCTGATTCCGTTTGCCTGGACCTGAGCTGCCAGTGTGTCGAGGTCCGAAGTGGTAAGATCCGGATTGCCGTAGCCTTTGATGTACAGATTTCCGCTGAGAATGCTGTCCTTTGCAGTAGTGTCCGCAAGGACCGATGTCTTGAACTTGTAGTCCTTGCCGAGGACGCGGAGCGCGGTTGATGAAGTCAGGAGTTTCATGTTTGAAGCGGGGCGCATCAGGAGCTTGCTCTCGCGTTCGTAGAGCACTTCTTTCTTGTCGAGGGAAACGATCTTGATGCTCGGCCGGGCAGGAACGAAGATCGAATCCGACAGGACCCTGTCGATGTCATATCGAAGCGCAGCAACGGGATTTGAAGGCCTGCCCGAAGGGAAAATGACAGCACAGCCGGAGAGAAGAACCGATATCATCCAGAATTGGAGGATAGTGCCTTTCTGGATACAGGAGCTCCAATGAAAAGTGGCCCGAGGATATCGAAGACGAATGCTCCTCGCGGACCGTTGGGGGATGTGTGTGTGGTTCAACGATTGAGCTCCGGATTGGTGAAGGATTTCATGAGCGACTCGAACAAATGTCACCCGAAAAAACGTCAAATGCAAGGTGAGCGGTGGAGGAGGCGTTTCTTGACTGCGCGGCAAAAAAGGGGTATATTTTCCACGATGTCGTCAAGAAGCCATCTTACTTTCGGTTGAAAGGTCGTTATGTTGGATTTTTTTAGGAGTCTATTTGGTTCCAAACACGAGCGTGATATCAAGTCGCTATGGCCGATTGTTGCTGAGATCAAATCGCACGAGCAGGTGCTGCGGGATCTCACGGATGATCAGCTCAAAGGGAAGACTGCGGAATTTCGTCAGCACATAGAGGAGGCAACCGGGGAAACAAAGGCCGAAATTGCCAATCTTCAGGCCTCCCTCAAGGAAGATATTCCGTTCAGCGAGAGGGAGTCGATCTACAATGAGCTCGACGGGCTAAACAAACAATTGGATGCGACTATCCAGGAGACGCTTGACGAGATTCTGCCAGAGGCATTCGCCGTCGTCAAAGAGACCTGCAGGCGCCTTGTGGGACAGACCTGGGATGTCGCCGGGAACAAGACGGTCTGGGATATGGTCCCATTTGATGTGCAGTTACTCGGTGGTATTGTGTTGCATTCCGGCAAGATTGCGGAGATGGCCACAGGCGAAGGAAAGACGCTGGTAGCAACATTCCCGACTTATCTGAATGCATTGCCCGGGCGGGGTGTCCACATAGTTACTGTGAACGACTACCTTGCGTTGCGCGACAGCCAGTGGATGGGAAAGATCTTCGAATTTCACGGCTTGAAGATTGGGGTGATCCTGCAGCCAATGGATCCGGCCCAGCGGCGAGTCCATTATGCGGCCGATATCACGTATGGCACGAACAACGAGTTCGGGTTCGACTATCTGCGCGACAATATGGTCGTCAGCTCAGAAGAGATGGTCCAGCGTGGACACAACTACGCCATCGTGGATGAGGTTGACTCCGCGTTGATCGACGAGGCCCGGACGCCGCTCATTATCAGCGGTCCTGTCGCCGTCGATGACCATAAGTTCAATGAGATGAAGCCCTATATTGAACGGCTTGTCAACGCACAAAAGAGCCTCGTGGCAAAAATGCTTGGCGAAGCGGATCAGTTGCTCGCTGCGAACAATCTGGATGATGCCGGTGTGCTTATTCTACGGGCCAGTCGTGGTTTGCCGAAGAGCAACAAGCTGCTCAAGCTTTTCTCTGAGCCGGCCAACAAGACCCTTTGCCAGAAGACGGAAAAGATCTACTTGCAGGACCAGTCGGCCCGCATGCACGAAATCGACGACGATTTGTATTTCGCCATCGATGAGAAATCCCATACAATCGATCTGACCGAGAAGGGTCGCGAGTTCCTTGCACAGGTTTTCCCTGGCCAAAACAAAGATCTTTTCATCATACCGGACATCGCCACAGAATTCAGTGCGCTGGAAGGGGACGAATCGCTCAGCGTCGAGAATAAGCAACTCAAGAAGGATGAAATCAACGCTCTGTTCGCCGATCGAAGCGATCGAATTCATACCATCCAGCAACTTCTCCGGGCGTATTGTCTGTATGAGAAAGACGATGAATACGTGGTTTCAGACGACGGAAAGGTGATGATCGTCGATGAGTTCACGGGACGTCTCCTGGCAGGTCGACGTTATTCCGAGGGATTGCACCA
>JACVXU010000149.1 GCA_015661185.1 Bacteroidota bacterium | reverse complement strand
CGTCGATGGCTGGACCGCGAGCTGGACGAAGTCGATCGGCCGTTATCTGGTTGGCGAATTGGCGGAGTCCAACTTTCTGGAAGTCGCCACCCAGGGTGCCACCGCATCCCTGGGCCAGCGGCACTGCGAGGCGCTCTACTTTGCCGGCGTGGTTCACCTGTTGAATGACGACCCGACAGGCGCCCGGGCACTGTTTGAGCAATGCGTCGGCACGAATCGATGGTGAGAGCTTTCTAGTAAAGTCAAGTGGCAGCAACCTGGGTACTCTCCGCAAAGAAGAGGTCGTTCAGTGTAAATCTCTGCAGTTGCTGAGTCTGCTCGACCGCAGCACGGCGACCGACCAGGAGGTCAGCTCGGCACTCTACGCCAGCAGAGTTGGCGAAGAGGCGAAGAAGCCTTCTGTCGAAGCAATCTTCCACGCCTACTTGCTGAGCCTGCCTGGCATCGAATTCGTTGGACACACCCATGCACCGGCGGTGAACCGGATTCTCTGCTCTCCACGTGCGAGAGAATTTGCGGCACGAAGGATTTTTCCAGACGAGGTCGTCTGTTGTGGCAGTGAATCGGTCTTCATTCCATACACCGACCCCGGGCTTAAACTTGCACAAGTCATAAAAAAGACCACCGAAACATACCATAAACGAAAAAGAATCTTTCCTCGGGTTATCGTGCTACAGAACCATGGCATTATCACGATGGGCGGAACGACGCAAGCAGTGCTCGCCGCGATGGAAATGGCCGAAAAAGCTGCCTCGATCTGGCTCGGAGCCGCTGCTCTAGGTGGACCTGTGTTCATGACAAAGAAACAGGTCGACCGGATCGGCTCAAGGCAGGACGAGGAGGTTCGACGTCGTGCGATGAAACTCTGAGGGCTAAGGGAGACAAAAATGGATACACGAAAGACGTATCGCTTTGTGAATTTCTTGTGGGATGATGCTGTAGCTGCGAAACTGGATCTTGTCGGACAACTTGTCTATCGGTCCAATTTGCTCGGTACCGACCAGCGTATTACGAATACCGGTGGAGGAAACACATCTGCGAAAGTGAACGAGATTGATCCTCTGACCGGGCAGAGCATGGACGTCCTCTGGGTGAAAGGATCCGGTGGCGATCTACGGACATCGACGAAGGAGAATTTTTCTTCACTCTTTCAGGAAAAGCTTCTTGGGTTGCAGTCCAAATACCTGAAGGCCGGAAAGAAGGGTCCGAAGACTGAAGTCGAGGACGCAATGGTTGGCATGTATCCGCATTGCACATTCAATCTGAATGCGAGAGCAGCTTCCATCGACACCCCGCTTCATTCCTTCATCCCGAACAAACAGGTCGATCACATGCATCCCAACGCGGTCATCTCGATCGCCGCGGCAAGAAACTCCCAGAGTTTGACGAAGGAAATCTTCGGAGACGACGTCGTCTGGACAGCCTGGCAGCGTCCAGGTTTCGACCTGGGCCTGAAGCTTCAGGAAATCTGCAGGCAAAATCCGAAGGCCAGGGGCGTGCTTCTCGGTCAACATGGAGTGATCAACTGGGCTGACGACAACCGTGCTTGCTACGAACTCACACTTGACCTGATCGAAAAGGCGGCGGCCTTCATTGACGCGCGCGACAAGAAGGAGAAGACGTTTGGCGGACAGAAATATCGTTCACTCGACCCCCAGAAGCGCCGCGAGGTCTTCGTCCAGATTCTCCCGTGGCTTCGGGGACAAGTGAGCCAGGAAAAGCGGCTCATCGGGACAATCCAGGATGACGAAACAATGCTTCGTTTTGTAAACAGCGTCGATGCACCCCGACTGGCGGAGCTCGGAACGTCCTGCCCTGACCACTTTCTGAGAACCAAGATTAAGCCGCTCTATGTGGACTGGAATCCGGGAGAAGAGGGCGTTGATCAACTCAAGAAGAAACTCGTCGATGGCATGATGCGGTATCGGAAGGATTATGCAAGTTACTACACCCGGTGCAAGCACTCCGACTCGCCCGCAATGCGTGATCCAAGTCCGACTGTGATCTTGATTCCCGGCCTGGGAATGATCGCGTGGGGCAAGGACAAGAGCGAATCGCGTGTGACAGCAGAATTCTACAATTGTGCTGTCGATGTTATGCGCGGGTCAGAGGCAATTGATGAGTACATCCCACTTCCCCAGCAGGAAGCATTTGACATTGAATATTGGCTGCTCGAGGAAGCAAAGCTGAAACGCATGCCGCCGGAGAAAGAGCTTGCCCGGCAGGTTGTGGCCGTTATCGGAGCAGGAAGCGGTATCGGGAAGGAAATCGCTCATCGTGTCGTCAAAGAAGGCGCACACGTCGTTTGCGCTGATGTGAATGCGGACGCTGCCAGAGCCACGGCAAAGGAGATTACGGACAAGTACGGCCTCGGAATTGGTGTCGCGGGAACAGGGTTATCGAACTGCGGCCCGGCAATTGGAATTGCCACCGACACAACAAATCGCGCGGCAATACGTGCTATGCTCGACGATATCACGCTCGCGTACGGTGGCATAGACGGCGTCGTCGTCACGGCCGGCGTATTCGTACCGCCCGACATGAGCGGGCACATCCCGGACGAAAAATGGGCGCACACGTTTGCTGTCAACGTTACGGGGGCCTACCTGGTGGCAGATGAAGCGGGTAAAGTCTGGAAAGACCAGGGGTTGAAGGGCAATCTCATCATTACGACAAGCGTGAATGCCGTCGTCGCAAAGAAGGGAAGCCTCGCCTACGATACGAGCAAGGCGGCAGCAAATCATTTGGTGAGGGAACTGGCGCTTGAGCTGGCTCCTTTGGTTCGGGTGAACGGAGTTGCGCCCGCCACCGTCGTCGAAGGTAGCGCAATGTTCCCACGCGACAGGGTCATCGCTTCACTGGCGAAGTACAAAATCGTTTACTCGGAAGGAGATAGTGATGATGTGTTGCGGGGGCGTCTTGCCCAATTCTACGCCGAGCGAACGCTTTTGAAACAGGCCGTTACTCCTGCAGACCAGGCCGAGGCGGTCTTCTTGCTTCTGAGCAATCGTCTCGCCAAAACGACCGGTCAAATTCTCAGTATTGACGGCGGTTTGCACGAGGCGTTTCTGAGATAACTTGAATTGGGATAGATTCATGTCCACTGGCATCAAGAGCGAAGCTATCAAACGAGCGAACGCGCCTCTTATTCCAAATGAGAGAATCGAGCGTATTATCTTGTTGATCAGAGGTCAGAAGATCATACTTGACAGGGATCTTGCGGCACTCTATGGTGTCGAAACTCGCGATCTCAACAAGGCGGTGCGGCGCAATCTCGATCGTTTCCCAGACGATTTCTTGTTTCAGTTGACAACCGACGAGTTCGAAGACTTGAAGTTCCATTTTGGAACATCAAGTTGGGGAGCCGAAGTCACCATACCGAAATAGGCCGAAGCGGTAACCCGCGTTCGCTGGAGGAATGTCCATGGGCTTGGCACGTAACGCACTCTTGTGGATTTCAGAAAACCGTAAACTGCGTCAGGCGTTGCCGAAGTACAAGTTTATCCGGCGGGCAGTGTCACGATTCATGCCTGGCGAGCAACTGGACGACGCTCTTGCTGCAGCAGAACGACTGAGGCAGCAGTCAATCGACACGGTCCTCACGCTCCTCGGCGAAAACGTCACCGACGAACGTGAGGCAAGGCACGAGGTCGAGCACTACGTCGAAATGCTTCGCCAGATCAGCAAACGCGGTCTGGACACGCACGTGTCTGTAAAGCTGACTCATCTTGGTCTCGATCTCAATGAGGATCTGTGCGTCAAAAACCTTCTGGCGATAGTTGCTGAGGCCAAAGCGCTGAACAACATGGTCTGGATTGACATGGAGCAAAGCCAATACGTTGATCGGACGATTGAGGTGTACAAGAAGGTCCGCAAGGACTTTCCAAATGTCGGCCTTTGTCTGCAGTCATACCTCTACAGAACGGAGAAAGATCTCGAAAACCTCCTTCCTCATCTTCCGGCCATCAGGTTTGTGAAGGGCGCTTACAAGGAACCGCTATCCGTTGCGTTCAGGAAGAAGTCCGATGTGGATGCCAACTTTTTCAAGCTCACCAGGACGCTGCTGGGACACGTGCGGAACGGTGCGAAGCTCGTCGTAGGCACTCACGACATGGAGCTGGTTTGCGCGACGCAGGGGGAAGCTGAACGCGTGGGTTTGGCAAGGACCGATTATGAATTCCATCTGCTATATGGGATCCAGGCGAATGAGCAAATGAAGCTCGCCCGTGAAGGATATTCAGTCCGGGTGCTGATCAGTTATGGGAGCTTCTGGTTTCCCTGGTATGTGCGCCGACTTGCTGAGCGGCCGGCAAACATCTGGTTTGTTGTGAGAAAGTTGCTTTCTTCCTGAAGAACAGAGTCGGAAAGCCGACTTCGCCAGTGGCGCAGACCTAAACATCGACTTTGCCACAAAGTCACGAAGACACGAAGAAGATCTTTGAGTTTCTTCACTTTCAAGAACCTTTGTGACTTGGTGCCTTGGTGGCACTGCTTCTCGACTGGACCTAGAACACCGGCCGGGAAGACTTCTACCATCACCATGAGGGCTCATCTATGAGAATGCGCATCGTTGCCGGGGTTGTATTGGCCGGGCTGGTTTCGGGCTTTGTGTTCGCACAGCCGAAACTCAAGATAGCAGTAATTCCGAAGGGGACGACGCATATCTTCTGGAAGTCTGTCGAGGCGGGAGCCCGTGCTGCAGGCAAGGACCTGGGTGTGGAGATCATCTGGAAGGGACCGCTCAAGGAGAATGACCGGGCACAACAAATCGCGATCGTGGAGCAGTTCGTGCAAGAAGGAGTCTCGGGCATTGTTCTGGCACCGTTGGACAACACTGCACTCCAGCGTCCCGTAGCGGCTGCGCTCAGTAAGAAGATCCCCGTCGTGATATTTGACAGCGCACTCAAAGGCGAGCCGGGGAAAGACTTCGTCAGTTTTGTAGCGACGGACAATAAGAAAGGCGGTATGCTTGGGGGTGAGCACCTAAGCAAGGTGCTGAACGGGAAGGGGAAGATCGTGCTCCTGCGTTATCAGGTAGGTTCGGCAAGCACGATGGAACGCGAGGAGGGATTTCTCGAGGCGATTGCCAAGAGCCCCGCGCTCAAGTTGACCGTGAATAATCGCTACGCCGGAGCAACAGCCGGGGAAGCAAAGACCGCCGCAATGAACATCATCGATAAACTGAAGGAGGCTGACGGTGTGTTCGCTCCGAATGAATCGTCGACCTTCGGCATGCTCCTGGCACTTCGACAGAACAACCTGGCTGGAAAAATCAAGTTCGTCGGTTTCGATACATCTCCGCCGCTGATTGAAGCGTTGCAGAAGGGGGAAATTGACGCGCTCGTGGCCCAGGATCCGACACGCATGGGGGACGAAGGAGTGAAGACGCTCGTCGCTTCTATCCGGGGAAAACAGGTTCCCAAGACTGTGGATACGGGGGTTCGTCTCATCACTCGCGAGAACATGAACACGCCTGAGATCAAGAAGCTGCTTGGAAACTTATAGTCATGAAACGGGAAATTCTCAGCAGATCTCTCTGATATAGCCTGTGAAGCCCGCGCGGTGCATTTCTCTTATTTCTCGAGTGTGGCCGATACCGTCTCCAAAAAGAAATATTGTGTTCTTGTCGTTATGGTTTCTTACGCAGAGTCGCAGAGACCGCAGAGGTACGAGGAGATTGTTTATCCTCTTCCTCTGCGATTCTCGGCGTGCTCAGCGTCTCCGCGATGAAAACTACAAGACTATTTGTTGGGAATGGCGCTAATCAAGGAGGCAACACGATGAAATTCACAGGACTGACAATAATGGTGCTTGTCATGATCACTCAAGCGATTCTCTCGCAAGGCAAGACAGGCGCTCCGAAATTCTCGGACGATGTGAACTTTCTTAAAAAGTATGTCGAGATCATCGTCCTTTCAGATAGATCGTCATCAACGCAAGTCGCGGTAATCCCTGCTTATCAGTGCAGGGTAATGACGAGCACTGCGAGCGGCCCGGATGGCCTCAGCTATGGATGGGTTAATCGTGATCTCATCGCATCGGGCAAGCCGCAACCTCACATCAATGTGTACGGCGGTGAAGATCGCTTCTGGATTGGTCCCGAAGGCGGGCAGTACTCTGTCTTCTTCAAGAAAGGGAGTACGTTCGATCTCGATCATTGGTTTACACCGGCGTCGATCGACACCGAGCCATTCGAATTGGTAAGCCAGAGTCCGGATCGAGTCGTTTGCCGCAAGACAATGCAATTGATCAATTACTCGGGAACAACATTCAACCTCGAAGTGAACCGGGAGATTCGGTTGCTGGACACGAAAACTGCCCAAAAACATCTCGGTGTCAAAGTAAAACCCGATGTCAAAGTGGTTGCATATGAGTCGGTCAACTCCATCAAGAACACGGGCTCGAGCGCGTGGACCAAACAGGGGGGCCTACTCTCCATCTGGATCCTCGGAATGTTCAACGCGTCGCCGGCCACGACTATCGCCCTCCCGTTCATAAAAGGGGACGAGTCAAAGCTGGGCCCTGTTGTCAATGACAGCTATTTCGGAAAAGTGCCGGCAGATCGGCTCGTCGTCAAAGACGGTGTCATCTACTTTGCGGCAGATGCCAACTATCGGAGTAAGATCGGCATTCCGCCCCTTCGCACCAAGCCTCTGTTGGGAAGCTACGATGCTGTCAACAAAGTCCTGACGCTGGTTCAGTTCACATTTCCGAAGGGCGCGGTCGACTACGTGAACTCGATGTGGGAAATTCAGAAGAATCCATTCGGCGGCGACGTCGTCAACAGCTACAATGACGGTCCTCCGAAACCCGGCGCCGCTCAGCTGGGAAGGTTCTATGAACTCGAAACATCCTCGCCGGCGCTCGCTTTGAAACCGAAACAGAGTGGAACTCACGTCAGTCGGACCATGCACTTGCAGGGACCGGAGGCTGAACTGGATGCGATTGCTCATGCAACGCTCGGCGTCGGTCTGGATGACATTAAGAACGGCCTGAAGAAATAACTCCTCAACGGCTCTGAACTGAATGAAAACCTGGCTCAGAAGGCTTGGCCCCCTCGTGGGTTTGGTGTTCGTTTTCGGACTCTTCACGATACTGACTCCGGACAAGTTCGCGACGGCCAGCAACCTTCAGTTGATGCTGTTACAAACCGCAGTTGTCGGTACGGCTGCCCTGGGGATGACGATGGTCATCATCAGCGGTGGCATAGACCTCTCTGTTGGATCTGTTATCGCTCTGACAACAGTTGTTGTCGCTCTTCTTCTTAACACCGGTGCCCCTCCGCTGTTGGCCGCCGGTGGCGGCGTCGTTGTGGGAATGATCTGCGGATCGATGATCGGCCTGCTCATCACACGCTTTCGACTTGCTCCATTCATTGTAACCCTTGGCATGTGGGGTGCTTTACGCGGTACAGCAAAGGGGTTGGCAAACGAGCAGATGATCGTTACGCCGGGAACCTGGTTGACGAACCTCCTGAACACCCTCACCGAGGATCAGTCCTGGATGCTGCTCCCGCCGGGAGTATGGATGATGTTGATCCTCGCCGTGGTCATTGGAGTGATGCTGAAGTACACAAGACAGGGACGTTACATGTTCGCCGTTGGCTCGAATGAAGTGGCAGCCAGGATCTGCGGCGTCCCCGTCGAGCGCACGAAGCTTGTTGTCTACATCCTGGGATCCGGATTCGCAGCTCTTGCGGGAGTTCTCCAATTCTCCTACCTCACTGTCGGTGACCCGACGACGGCATCAGGTATGGAACTTGATATCATTGCGGCGGTTGTCATTGGCGGCGCAAGCCTCGCGGGGGGCGAAGGTTCCATCCTCGGCAGCCTGGTGGGAGCATTGATTATGACCACCGTCGGCAATGGCTGCACAAAGATGGAATTGCCAAACTGGGTGCAGGAAATCGTCGCCGGGGCCATTATCGTCATCGCTGTCGCTCTTGATCGTTACCGCCATCGAAGTCGCAACTAGGCTGTTGAAAATCCAATTTCAGAGACTAAAATGAACCACCAAGGCCGCCAAGAGCGCCAAATGTTTGAGTTTTTGGACGCTGAGAATATCTCAGTACTTTCTTTGCGGTTCTTGGCGTGCTTGCTTGCCCCGAAGTTTCCTTATTCGGGGGCGGTTCGTCTTTCAAGAACCTGCTAGAGGTGATCGCGTTCCCATCACCATTCCTTCAATCCTAATCCATCGGAACCTTATGCGTACGAACCTCTCAAGATGTCTCGTCATCATGGTGCTCGCATCTGTCACAGCCTTCGCCGAAAACAACCCGGGAGTCGAGAAGAAGGATGCCGCCATCTGTATCATCCCCAAACCACTTACGCTCACGAGGGATGATGGGACGTTCCTCGTCACAAAGTCCACGAGCGTCTATGTCTCGGGCTCCTCAAATGAACTGCAGAACATCGCAGCTCAGATTTCTGCGCGGCT
>JACVXU010000148.1 GCA_015661185.1 Bacteroidota bacterium | reverse complement strand
CTTATTGACACCTTGTTGAGGAAAGTCTGCCAGGAATTTTTCCATCAGCGACACACGCTGCGCAGCGTCTTTCTCAGAATAGAACTCATTGAGTCGGGCGGTTTCTGCCAACTTCCCTTTCGGATATGCCGTAAGAGCCGCTTTTCTGATTTCTTCCGCCCTTTCTTTCATTCCAACTTGAGTATAGATTCCAATGAACTGTGGGAGGAGTTCTTCTTTGGATTTCGCATTTTCATAGACTTTTTCAAGTTCGGACTTTATTTGCGCCTTCGTCTCATCCCCTGGTTTCTCACGCAACATCATCGCCCATTGCATGAATTGCGCAGCGTAGTTTTCTGGATACAGTGCACGTTCCTGAGATAGCTCCGCAGCCGCGGCCGCGATGTCCTTTTCAATCTTGAAATCCGTGGGGGAATATCTCCCCGACCTCGCCATCGAAGCCCGAAGCAGATGTGCCCCCTCCAACGGGTTGCCGTTAGCCCCGTACACCATCGTCTCCCACGATTTCTCCCCGTTGTCGTCCTTCTCGTCGCCTGAGGTGAAGCGGAGAAGAAGCATGCGCGTTTTCTCATCTGCCAGCTTAAAGGAGGCCTTCCACAAACCGCCATCCTTCTTCATCGGCAGCTCCAACAACTGAGGCATATCGCCAGAGGCTTTTGCCAGCAAAAGCTCTGCAGTGATTTCCTTCGCGTCACGAAAAACCGCGCTCTTTGCAGACGCGTTGTAAGCGACCGCAATCTCATCGCCGATTTTCGGCTTCGCCGGACTCATTGTTGCGACCTGGTCCTGCGCAAACAGAAAGGACGTCAAGAGCGACATCAGTACGAGCGCCCCGCACATCATCTTGTTCCTCATACTCCCTCTCCTGTGATTGTTTTGAATGGTGGTGGATCCTAAGACATTGATTTACCGTGTCACATTCGTACGAATTCCTTCTCGGCCAGGCGTACAACCAGAACCGGACAGGGGGCATATCTCACAACTTTCTCAGCCGTGCTGCCGAAGAGAGCGTGCTCGACGCCGGAATGACCATGCGTCGCAATGATGATCAGATCGACCGACTCTTCTTTTGCAAACTGATCGATCTCATTGAACGCTTTTCCTGTGCGGACTGCGCATTGAGCCCGGACGCGATTCCCGATTTCCTTGCGTATCAACTCCTGCAATTCTTCGGTGCCACGTTGCCTCAGTTCATCTTCGACCGAAGGGAATCCGACCTGCCCGAAACTGAAATCGGCCGGATAGACGGCAGGTTCCACGACGTAGAGGAGATCGACGGACGCTTTGAATTGCTCGGCAAATGTAATGGCGTACTGGAGTGCTTTCTTGGAATGTTCCGAAAAGTCAATCGGAACAAGGATACGGCTCAGTTCGATCGGGGAGTGCCGACGCGGACTAACGCGCCTTTGACGCTTTGCTCCTCGGACCGGCGGATGTCGTTTTGTCTTTGCCATGGTGGTCCTCCGATGAAAGCGGTTCACTTTCTTCAATGCGTGACGTGATAGAGTCGAGCTGGCTCTGGACCTTTGAGAGCTCCTTGTCAGCTTTTCGAAGCCGGACGGCGAGAATTTCAGCCAGCCGCAAGACGATCTTGATTCCGAGGTCGGACTTTTGTTCAATCAGTTCAAACAAGTCAGTTCTGAAGAATCCGATAAGCGAACAATCGGTTCTGCAGATGGCGGACGCCGAACGGGGAGCCTCGTCCAGGAGCGCCAGCTCGCCGAAGAAATCTCCGTCACTCAAGACAGCAAGCTCCTTGTCCTCCCCCTCACCCTCCGCGATGCGGATGGAAACCTCCCCCTCCCGAATGATGTACATACCCAGACCGGGATCACCCTGGAAGAACACCTGCTCACCGGCTTTGTACTCGCGCTTGTGAACAATGACAGCGACGCCGCGCAACTCGCGCGCCGAGAGGTCGGCGAAAGCAGGGACTCTGCTCAACACAGCTTCGGTGCTTCCGTCCTGAATACTCTTCCCAAAGAAGAGGTTTCTCCAGAGGGCACTACCAGTCGATGAATGTGACACGAGGGACCTCCGTCAATCGTAGACGAAATCGAGCCATTTGTATTTGTCGTTCGCGTTCCCAACAACGTCGAAAAACGCTTTCTGTAGTCGCTTCGTGACCGGACCGGGGTTCCCTTCACCGACCTTCATTTTGTCGACGGAGCGGATGGGAGTGATCTCAGCTGCCGTCCCCGTAAAGAATATCTCGTCGGCAACAGAGAGCATTTCACGAGGTATGAGTCCTTCGACAACGCGAAGTCCTGCATCCTCGGCAAGCTTCAACACCGACAGCCGGGTGATGCCGGGGAGAATTGCAGAGATCAGCGGAGGAGTGTAGATGACGTTATCCCGCACGAGGAAAATATTTTCACCACTTCCCTCGCTGATATATCCTGCCGTATCCAGCGCAATGCCTTCGCTGTACCCGTCGAGAATCGCCTCCATCTTGATGAGCTGGGAGTTCAGGTAGTTGCCCCCCGCTTTCGACATCGTGGGGACAGTGTTCGGAGCCGGCCGGTTCCACGACGACACACAGACGTCAATCCCATGTTCCAACGCGTCGGTCCCGAGGTACGCACCCCAATCCCACACTGCAATCATCACATCAACAGGACACCCAAGCGGTAAAACGCCCATTTCACCATAGCCGCGATAGGCAAGCGGCCGGATATAGCACGCTTTCATCTTGTTCGCCCGGATGGTTTCCTTCACGGCGTCTTCAAGCTGCCTGAGCGTGTAGGGGATCTCTGCCCGGTACATCTTGCTGGAATCGTACAGGCGGTGCAGATGTGCGTTGAGGCGGAAGATCGCCGGACCGCGTTTGGTATCGTAACAACGAATTCCCTCAAACCAGCTGGACCCATAGTGCATCGCGTGCGTCAGCACATGGACCTTTGCGTCGTCCCAGTTTACCAACTTCCCATTCATCCAGATCTTCTCAACTTTGTTGATCGGCATAGCTCATCGGCAATTATTGATATCGTCAGTTGGGTGAGTGAGGCTCGTGGATCGGCATTTCATAGATTCGGTAGCGCCTGGTGATTTTCCCCTGCATCGCCTCTGCCGACTTCACCATTCTGACATTGTCTTCCAGGATCCAACTCGCTTCACCATACTTGTAGCCGAGCTTCTTCGCCCGAACGGCAGTCTCGTAAAACAAGACTCCCGCCGCACCCGTGTTGAGATATTCCGGAAGAACCCCAAGCACAATGACGCGCACCAAATTAATTTCTTTCTTGCGCAAATACAACTGGAACAATCCAGGCAGAAGCCGCCCCTTCCTGTTGTACCAGAGCGCCATATTGATGTCGGGGAGTGCAAGCCCGAATCCGATCGGTTTTCCCTTGCTTTCTGCAAAAAGTATGAGATCCGGGACTATAACCGGCTTCAGGTCCTTCGCTAAGGCATCGATTTCTGCATCGGTCATAGGAACTGCCCCCCAATTCTTCGCCCATGCAGCATTGTAGAGCTGTTTCACAATTGCAACATCCCGTTCGAAATGCTTCATGTCGATGGGGCGGATGGTCAGGCTGTTTCTGGTTTTGACCAGGGTGTTGGCTCGCTCAAACCGTTCGGTATAGACGGTTTCCTGAGAGAGTGTGTACGCATACAGATCCTTGGCTTTCACAAAACCGTATTGCTCGATGAGCCTTACATAGTACGCCGGATTGTAGGTCATCAGCACCGTCGGTCGTTCGTTGAAGCCTTCGAACAGCAAACCATATTCGTCATTGACCGACGGGTTTGCAGGCCCGCGGAATGCAGTGGCCCCTTTCGACTTCACAAAGCTTTTGGCAAAGTCAAAAAGGGCGTTCGCAACCGCCTGGTCGTCGATGCACTCGAAGAACCCGAAGAATCCCATCGTTTCATTGTGTTCTTTATTATGATTGTAGTTGACGATACCCGCGATCCGACCGACAACCTCGCCATTGCGTTTCGCGAGAAAGAACTCGGCCTCGGCATGATGATAGAATGGATTTTTCTCTTTATCCATCAGCTTTCTACGGTCCATCAGCAGCGGCGGCACCCAATAGGGGTTGCCTTCATAGATCTTCCAGAGAAATTTGATGAACTGATTGCGATCCGCGCTGGTCACTACTGGCTGGATCTGGATCGTGCTCATGGGCATGCCTCGGAGAGATGGGTTACGTTGAGGGTATTAATGTCAAAACAGAAAAGCCGCCACGCGAGGCGCAGCGGCTTCCGTATTCCTGGTGCGACTGGCGAAGAATCATGGATTGCTCAGTTGATGGCCCCGACCTTTTTCCCCACCTCGGAGAATACATCGAGGATCTTGTCGAGATGCTCATCTTCGTGAGTCGCCATATAGCTCGTGCGGAGCATTTCCAATCCCGGCGGAACCCCCGGACGGATAAACGCATTGACGAACACTCCCGCCTCAAACAGCGACTTCCACATAAACAGCACTTTCTCGGTGTCACCAATAATCACCGGAACGACGGCTGAATCATGCTCTCCGGTCTTATAGCCCATACCCTTCAGCCCTTCCCGCATTTTGCGTGCATTGCGCATCAGTTTTTCGATGCGCCACGGCTCGGCCTCCAGGATGTCAAGCGCAGCCAGAGCTGCCGCGACAGATGCCGGGGTTGGACTCGCACTGAAAATCAGCGCCGGAGCGTGGTGTTTCAGGTAATTGATGACTGAGCGGTCACCGACAACAAAGCCACCCAGCGAGGCAAAGGTCTTGCTGAACGTCCCCATCGTCATGTCGACCTCGTTTTCCAGGTTGAAATGGCTCGCCGTTCCTCGTCCCCCTTTTCCGATAACGCCAACGGCGTGGGCATCGTCGACAAGGATCCTGGCATTATATTTCTTGGCGACCTTGACCATGTTCGGGAGATCGAGTATCTCTCCGGAAGTACTGAATACGCCATCCGAGACAATCAGCTTTGGAACATCGAGCGGGAGCTTGGAGATCACCGTCTCCATATGTTTCATGTCATTGTGCTTGTAACGGACAACCGTCTGGGCATCTTTATCTACCAACGTTCCTGCTCCGTTGGCGATCAGGTTGCCGGCAACAATGCAGGCGTGGTTATCCTTGTCCGAGACTACAAACTCGCCGGGCTCCACCAGGGTCGGGATAATTCCCTGTGCCGTTTGGAAACCCGTGCTGTAGAGAAGACAATCCTCTTTCCCCATGAATAATGCCAGGCGCCGCTCGAGCTCGACATGGAGATCCAGCGTACCCGTCAGGTACCGTGATCCTGAACAACCGGTCCCATACTTCTGCACGGCCTTGATCGCTGCCTCTTTTACTTTGGGGTGAGCAGTGAGACCGAGATAGTTGTTCGATCCCGCCATGATGATCTTCCGTCCTTCGATTCGAACTACCGGTCCTTCGCTTTCTTCAATTGCATGGAAATAAGGATAGAGTCCGGCCGCTTTTGTTTCGTCCGCACGCGTGAAGTTGCGACACTTATCGAAAAGGTCCAATGATACCTCGGTCAGTAATGAGAAGAGAAGGTGAGAAACGAGTAGACTTTGCTAATCAAATGATTTTTAAATATACTTCAATAAGCAAAGAAAGTCAACGAATCCGTTTAATTTTGAAAGGAATTCGCTATCCCGACAGTTCTCGTCACCGGCGGCACTGGTTTCATCGGAAGCCACACCATCGAGCTCCTGCTTCAACGCGGTTTCGACGTGCGTTGTCTTGTCCGACGTAGCCGGCCGGATCTTGGTTGGATCAAGAATCTTTCAATCGAGATCGTCCGCGGAAGCTACTACGACATTGACTCACTCAAGGCAGCGGCAAGAGACGCCGACTATGTTCTTCACATCGCGGGCGTGACAAAGGCCAAGCGGCCCGGTGAATACCACGATGGGAATGTCCTGGCAACGAAGAATCTTCTCGAAGCTGTTCTCTCTGATTCCCGCCTGAAGAAGTTCACCTTTGTCAGCAGCCTCGCGGCGGCGGGGCCAAGCCTGGATGGTTCCCCCCTGCGTGAAGACTCTCCCAGTACACCAATTACAGTGTACGGCGTCACGAAGCTGGAAGCTGAAACAGTCTGTCAGCTCTATGCGACGAAGGTACCTATCGTCATCCTTCGTCCTCCCGCCGTCTACGGCCCAAGAGATGGCGACATCCTGGAGGTCCTCCGGTGGGTGAGCAGAGGAATTGAACCGGTTTTCGGTACACAGAGCAAACAACTCAGCCTTCTCTACGGGCCTGAATTAGCCCGGGCTATCATCGAGGCAACGCTCTCCGACCGAACGGCAGGCGAGACTTATTACGTGGCAGACCCGATCATTTACTCTTTAACGAAAGCTCTTGCAATCGCCGCGAAAATTCTTGGTCGACGCACGATCAAGGTCCGGCTCCCTTCCCCCCTTCTCTACACAATCGCCGGCATCTCAGAACTCGCCACGTCATTCAGCCGGGCACCTGCCACCCTCAGTGTCGAAAAGGCTCGAGACATGTTGCAGACGCACTGGGTATGCAATCCTGAGAAATTCGAGAATCACACGGGTTTTCGAAATCGAGTGTCGCTTGACGATGGGCTGAAAGCGACAATACACTGGTACAAGGAGTTTGGCTGGCTCTAGAGCGCCGGCCGAAAAGAGCTGCCACCAAGGCCCAAAGTCACAAAGGTTTTTGAAAGTGAAGAAAATTCAGAGACCTTCTTCGTGTCTTGGTGCCTTCGTGGCGAAGTTGATGTTTTGGACCGCGCTTCCAGAGCATCGCCTTCTGGGTAAGAAGAGCGAGCGATAGCTGCCTTCCTGAAGGGAGTGTGAGAGTACGGGATTGCATGGGGCGGAGATTGCGGGAGGAATAGATGGGCGGAAGAAGAAAGACTCAGCTCACTTCAAATGAAAAAGTGTCGTTGCACGAAACCAGCTCATCCTCTTTTGAACCGTAGATTCGATACTCGACGCGATCGCCTGAATCGAACGAACCAAGATTCATTACCCAGTAGGAATTGCTGCGCTGTTCGTTGTTCGAGTTCCACTGGGCCGGCATTTTGCAGAACAGCTCTCGCCCATCAACTGTGTACAATGTAATCTCGAGCCACACGGACTGACCGCCTTCGATCGGATATGTCCCGATCCACAACTCCACTTCTTGACCCGCAGTGACGTACTCGGGAATTCGTGATGCGTCCGTTGTGTTGTGCCAGACTATCATTCTCCACCTCCTCCGTTGCTGTGCACCAAGGTGCAACGGTGGAATGTCTGATCTCCAAGAGCCTTGGTCCGCCATCGAAGTGCCGGGGAGGCGCCCGCGAGCGAATCGAGGAGGATGATTGAAATCGCGATAGCCGCAGCTGAATTCCGCCACGCCGACCATCCTGCTTTCCCTTTACAAAGTAGTCGATTCGCGCGGAGAAAGCAACAGCGCGTTCCACCCGATGCAAGCCGGACTTCCCACATCTGAGAAGACAGTGGTTTGACCGCACTGGGCATCGAAAAAAGTGAGTTCTCCATACGTCGCGAAACTATGACCGCTTAATTCGAGATGGCTCGCTTCATTGTGTTCAGGCTCTTCACATCAAGGGGTGAGCGCACAATGGCAATGCTAACCACAGACTCCATGTCTGAAACAATCCATCATTATTCTCGTAGACAAGTCGATCGATTGCCCGTATGCATCGTCTGAAGTTTTATCCATTCGGATACATCGCCGTGTTGTCAGGAATAACAACGTCTCAGAACTTCACGATTTCTCAGTACAGGGCAGTCTTGATTTCATAGTGTTGTTGTTTATTGAAGCTGGGCAATTTTCTCATCGCAGCACTTATCGTCGCACCGTAGATGCCCGGCATTGCTTGAACCACTTTACGGATAACGTCATGATGAAGACGCGCTTTTTCGTCGCATTGTTCCTCTTCGCGGCTGCACCTCTCTCGGCGCAACAATACAAAGGAGATGTCGTGGGTTCTGTCGTGGACGGCAAGACCACCGAACCTCTCCCCTCAGCGAATATTCAAATTGTTGAATTGCCTGGCTTCGGTGCGACGACGGATACTTCAGGCCACTTCAGTATCAAAGGACTGCCGGTAGGGACGTACAGCATCAAGGCAAGCATGATTGGATACGAAGGATCCATCCTGACCAATGTGGTCGTGTCGACAGGGCGCAGCACAAAGGTCGTGATCAAATTGTCTGAACAAGCAGTCGAGCTGGGCGGCGTGACAGTCCAGGCAAACTACTTTAGTCGCAACAACGAAGTCAGTCCGCTCAGCATCAACAGCTATGACAGAGCGGATGTCAAACGACAACCGGGATCGGCAATGGATGTCCAGCGTGTGATCCAAAACCTTCCGGGAGTTGCAAGCTCAACGGACAACATCAATGAGCTCATTGTCCGCGGCGGCGCTCCCTATGAGAACCTGACAGTGATGGAGCACATGGAAATCCCGTCCATTAACCACTATCCGAACCAATTCAACTCTGCCGGCCCGATCAATATGGTGAACATCGATCTGGTAGAGGATGTGCAGTTCTCTTCGGG
>JACVXU010000395.1 GCA_015661185.1 Bacteroidota bacterium | reverse complement strand
GCTGATGAATCGCCGCTCTGCATCGCAGGACAGGTTTTGCAAGGCTTTAAGAAGCCGCATGAGTGTCAAGCGTTCGGGCGGGAGTGCACTCCTGAACGTCCGCTCGGCGCTCCGATGGTTTCTTCAGAGGGAGCCTGCGCAGCATATTATCATTTTGGACGGTTACGGTTATCTAGTGCTATTTCTAGAAAGTGATCTTGCGTTTTTTGTTATAGGTTCTTAACGCAGAGCCGCAGAGGACGCGGAGCAACGCAGAGTTTATTGACAATTTCCCTCTGCGATTCTCCCAGCCAGACCCGCCCGACCAAGTCGTTCGGGCGGGCCGCATGGCGGGCTGGTGCGGTCTCGGCGTCTCCGCGATGAAAACTGCGATATGATTTATTTGAACTGGCATTAGGACTGAACGTGACCGGGTTTGACGCAACCGCAAAAAGCTTCATCGACCATCGAATAGGGAGGTGGATTATGAAGGCGCCGATTGTTGTCATCAGGATCCTTTTGCTGCTCATATTCATCACGACATTCTTACAATCGCAAACCATCACCTTAAGGGGTTCATCAGCCATTGAGTTGGATCTCGGTTTCTGGAACAACGTGAATGCCGGCCAACAGTTCAACGGCATCGGCGTCAAGCAGGAAGCCAAAGCAAGTGGATTCGTGGGCGGACTGACGTACTGCTATTGGATGCGGGAGAATATGGCGATCACTGTTGCAGGCTCACTCCTGTCTTCGGAAGCCTCATCAACTGTCAACACAAATCCGATCACAGTTCGACAGAACGCGAATGCCCTGTTTTCTTTTCTCGTTGGAATGCGGTACTTCCTTCCTGAACCGGAACCAGAGGACTTGGTTCGACCATATGTCGCCCTTGGCGTTGGCTCATATATGGGTTTCGAGGCGAGCAACTCCCTGCTTGTACAGTCTGCCCATTCAGAATCGACATTTGGTGGGAGAGCGGGAATCGGATTGGACGCGCACCTCGGCAAGAGCGTCAAACTTGGAGTGAACGCCGGGTACAATGCGATGTCGGATTTTCGCTCCGCTGTCGGCGCACGAAACAACTTCAATGGGTTTGACTTATCAGTCGGAATAGCGTTCCTGTTCGGCGGTCAGAGATAGCACAGCTCATCCTCACGCTTATCAAGAATCGGTTCTTCCATTCCGTAGCCTATGAGCACCCCACGTCAAAGGATCCGGCAGGCGATGGATCTGGGATGTCCGGATCGTACTCCCCTGATGTGCCAGTTCAGCATCGGGCATATGCTTCTTCAGCTCAATGCCTCGCCAGCTGAATTCTGGCACGACGTAGGCGTATTCGCAGACGGGCTCATCAGGCTACGCGAAATCTACGACTTTGATGGAGTCCTTGTCAGCTTGCACGGTCACGATCCCGGATGGACCACGGGAATTCAATCACGTCGGAAACTCACAGACGGTGAAGAGATCGTCTGGAAGGACGGTCGTCGGGTTCTGTATCTTTTCTACGACCTGCCACAGCCGATGAGCGAGGAAAAACAGGGGCCTTCGCTCGCTGAGCTGTCGATAGATAGTCTGCCTGCGATTTTGGATTACATACCAGTTTCCCAGGGACTGAAATTCAAGATCGATCCTGAACACAGGTTCGATATTTTTCACAGGGTGAGGGAAAAGATAGGGTCGGAGTATTCGCTGCATGGGGAGATTACCTCACCGTTCGATTACTTTCTCGATCTCATTGGACATCAGGAGGGATTGCTCGGGCTTCTGAACGAGCCGGAGAAATCGAAGGAAATCCTCAAACATTTTACCGGATTGATCAAGCATCTTGCGCTGGAGATGTGCGAAGAAGATGTTGACGCGATCAAAGTGTCGTCCCCGTTCGCCGGTGCTGGTTTTATTTCACCGAAGTTCTATCGGGAATTTGTTCTGCCATTCGAAGGCGAGATTGCCGGGGCTGTCAGAAACCGCCGCGTACATATTTACACACACACGTGCGGGGCTGTATCGGACCGGCTGGATCTGATGTTCGAGGCGGGTGTCAGCGGTATTGAATGCCTCGATCCCCCTCCTCTGGGCAATGTCGAACTGGAGGACGCCAAGAGGCGCACCCGGGGACGTGGTTTCATCAAGGGGAATATCGATTCCGTCGACACACTGCTCCACGGCACCAAAGTGGCAATTTTGGAAGATGCCCGCAGAAGAATCGAGGTGGGTAAAGAGGGAGGCGGATTCATTCTCAGCACGGCGTGTTCAGTCGCACCGCATGTCGAGCGCGAGAAGCTGCTGCTCTTGCGGGAAGCTGTTGAGAGATGGGGATAGGACGAGAGAATCGACACAGCCCCGAGCTGCCGAATTCTCCAGCTGGCGGGTTGGCGGGACAATCCCGTGGGTTCAAATTTCGGTGCACTGTTATCGATTACTGAGTTTGTCTTACTCTCGACGCACCGAAATTTCCGGCTCGTGGGCTAGGGCACATCCAGTGCGTTGAGAATTCGGAAGTTCTCTTTGGTTACTTTCTCTTCAAAGAGAAAGTAACTGACGCTTCTGCGCTCTAACAGGTCGCGTCAATACTACTTGAACTATCCGTTCTTTCTTTGGACGATAGCCAAAAAACTATGGTAACAGCTCACTGTCTCACATTCTCACCAGAAAAGTATGGATGGAAATTCATTTATCGCATTCGATCTCGGAGCTGAGTCGGGTCGTACAATTCTCGGTACGCTCGAGGGGAATCGCCTTTCGATTCAGCAGGTAACAAGGTTTACCAACGAGATGAAGCCGATCGGTGGACATCTTCATTGGGATATCGATGGCCTGTTCGGCAACATGAAGGAAGGGCTTCGGGCTTGCTCC
>JACVXU010000394.1 GCA_015661185.1 Bacteroidota bacterium | reverse complement strand
CATCGCAGGTTTTTGGCCTCACGCCGCTCGGTGATCTCAACATCTTCGGATTGCCGGTGACTCTCCCGCCGAGAGGTGAAGCCACACTGCGCCTTGTGACAACCGGAGTGAGGACGTGGACGTTTGAAGTGCGAGTGCGAATTCATAATATTCAGCCGCCAAGCCTGAGCGGATTTCCTCTTCCCGGGTACTCTTCGTCTTCCTCCCCACCGATGGCGGTCGACCTGGACGGAGACGGCACCAAGGAACTCCTGACCGCGGGGAGGAGCGGGATCTATGACACAGTGAGCGTGCACACTCTCACTCCGACTGGCACAACATTTGGGGCATGGCCGGTCGCTCTCCCTTTAAACGAATTCCTCGTTAGCCCCATTGCAGTCGGGGACATTGACAATGATGGTCGACCCGAGATTGTGCTCCGCACGCGGACTTCCGAGTTCCAGGAAGCTATTCGGATCTTCAGCCACAATGGCGTGGAGGTTTCTTCGGGATGGCCCGTACGATTTGACGGGTCAACTCTGGCGTACCTGGGAGCACCCGTCTGGACGGGACCGGTTCTTGCCGATGTGACGCTCGACGGCAAGCTTGATATCCTGGTCAGCATTCCGAAAAGTTCTCCCGGCGTTCCGGCTGTTCACATCAGGGCATATCAGGGGGACGGCTCGCTGATTCGCGAGTACACGACTTCTGAGTCTGGACATAATTACCTTTCACGTCCGGCAGTGGGAGATCTTGACGGCGACGGAGAGAATGAAGTAGTCGCCGTTGCAGCTCTTGGGAGCGTAGCGAGCAGGTTGTATGTCTGGCATCTCGACGGCTCGCTCGCCTGGTCTTCGCTTTTGGGGTCCGAGCGGTTTAACGGTGCTCCCCCGGTTCTTGTGGACGCTGATGGAGATGAGCATCTCGAAGTCGTCGCCTCGAAATGGTACACTAATGTGAAAGTGTTTCGGAGTGACGGGACGGTTCTTGCACAAGTCACTAACTCTGCCAGCCTCTGGAATATCGTTCCCGCGCAACTTCACCCTGCCAGCGATCCGACGGAGCGAAGGATCATCTTCACAAGTCGCGAGTCTCAAGCCGGCCGGTACGGACTCTATTCGAGAATGTTTGACCCAATGACCGGCATAGAACCGACGGGATGGATTGGCAGCGTGCGTTTCGGGGATGCAGATCCAAGCGGAGAACCTGTCGTAGCGAACATGTCCGGCGACGCGTCACTCGAGATCGGTTATGGGAATAATCGGCCCCACCCCTATTTTGAACCTTCACCTCAGTACACCCTGGCTGTCGGCACTAGTGCCGGAATGCTATTGTCTGCCGGTGGAATCTGGCCGCTGGTCTTTCCCGGTCCAGTCAAAGTAACCCCACTGGTGACAGACTTTGACGGGGACGGATACCTCGACTTGTTCGTTCAGGCAGATGAGCCTAATCCGAAAGTGTATGGGTTTGCGCTCGGGACGCCGGTCGCGCCCGGGTGCATCGCGTGGGGAGAAGAAGCGCATGATGTTCGCCGGAGCGGTAACTATCACGGCGACCTGACTCTCTTAGACCCATCGACCCTGCACTTGAAGACGGTGGGTCCGCCGGCGGATGTCACTGCCCAGTCTCCGCTTCTCGTTCGCACACGATTTACGCGTGGCTCGCCGGTAGGAAGTACAGATCCTGCGAATTGGTCGGTGCGGATCGGGACCGTCAACGCAGGCGTCCGCGACGTCCGCCTCATCCAGGGAGAACACTGGCTGCTCGTCGATCCCGTTGCCCAGCCAGCAGTTGGCCGATACAAGCTTCGAGTCCAATACAATGATGGAGGGATTCTGACATGGGATGCTTATCGAGACGCTGTTGAGTACTCCTTGACGCCCCGCAATCACACACAGGTGACAATTGTAGATCGGTCCTATTCGATGATTTCGGATGGAAAGATCGAGGCTGCGCGCGTCGCCGGACGATTCCTTTCAGAAGCGACCTATCCTGCAGATCAGGTCGGCGTGGTTTCGTTTGCGAATACAGCGCTGGATATGCTTGGGATGGGAGTAGTGGCCGCAGGGACAAACCGCGGGCGGATTGCCACGGCTGTGACGGGCGTTTTAGCCGGAGGCGCGACTTCCATAGGGGCCGGTATTGATGAAGGGATCCGTTTGCTCTCAACAGGTGCCGACAC
Organism: Bacteroidota bacterium; assembly: GCA_015661185.1. Classification (GTDB taxonomy): domain Bacteria; phylum Bacteroidota; class Ignavibacteria; order UBA10030; family UBA10030; genus UBA9647. The sequence goes on along the minus strand of JACVXU010000394.1, from coordinate 702 downwards.
ATCAAACCGTTGGGCATTCGTGTTGCTCTCGGATGGAGTTGAGAATATTCCTCCGTTCTGGCGTGCGCGTGGAACTGGATCGACAGTCCAGCCAAGGGTAGCCATGTTGCGCATGGCGCACCCCGATTTCCAAATCCATACTGCCGCGCTTGGTCCCGATGCTGATCAGGAAATGATGCAGGAAATTGCCAGCACAACGGGGGGTGTCTACTATCCGGTGTACCTTGGGCATTCTCTTTCGCTTGTGAACCGATTGGCTGATGTCTATCACTCTGCAAGAGAACGAATCGACGGAACGCAGAGGCTTCTTACCTGGGGGGATGAAATGAGTCCGCTCCAGAGCTGGGAGGGAAGTGTAAGCCTGCCTACAGGATCGCGGCGGCTCCAGTTCGCTCTCAATTGGGACCAACAGGCTGCATCGCCACGACCGGGTGAGACAGATCTATTCCCCTCTCCGCTGCGTTTGGAGATTCAAATGCCGGATGGCGTTTTGCTCAATCCTTCGGATGCAGCCGTTGAGTTCACTGCGAACCAAAGCGATGCCATCTATACGATTCCAAAACCGATGCCAGGAAGATGGACTGTGAGGATTAGCAACCCTACGAAGGTAAGAATTGAGGCACTTCTTTGCGCTTCAGCGGCGATTCCACTTCGACTTGATGTGTTCATTCGACCGATAAATCTATCGAGGGGAACCGCGTT
>JACVXU010000147.1 GCA_015661185.1 Bacteroidota bacterium | reverse complement strand
CGCTATGTGCCGGTCCAGATGATGCAGGTCGGCAATGAGTTGAAGGTACTCCCACCCGGTCAGGCTCTCAAAGAGCGCCCCAGATTCCGGAACGTAGCCGATTCGCTTCTTTACCTCCACCGGCTCCTTCAGTATGTCGAATCCTGCCACAAGCGCGCTTCCCGATGTGGGAAAGATCATACCGGTGAGCATTTTCACCGTCGTTGACTTGCCGGCGCCGTTGGGTCCCAGAAAGCCAAAAATCTCTCCCTCGCGCACGACAAGACTCAGATCGCGCACCGCCACTTTCGCGTCGTAGTGTTTCGATAGGTGGTGAGTTTCAATCATCCGAATAATCCTCAATGGAGAAGGCTGGCTGTTGACTGATATGTCCGGGAGTTGCGGGGAGAGGCGGAAGATACCCGAGTTGATCTCAGGAGCACGTTTGTTGCTCTTGAATCTGAAGGTCTATGAAGACTTTTGGGAACTCGCGGAATCCAAGGAACCATTCTTCTTGAGGAAGACTTCGAACATCGGCTCAAGATCGGCGAGACCGCTCTCAATGAAGTATGTGATTCCATCACCAAAGGAATGGAGTATGACCACTGCATTGATGTTCGCATCTTTCTGGGTCGCCTGGTGCAAGCGATCCGCCATTCCCTTGTTGACGATATTCACTTCTTTGTAGATCTCCTGGAGACCCTTCAAATCCCAGTCAGGTTGCTGACCCTGACGCATCAACAGGAACTGAGCTGTCAGGTACGAAGAGATAGAACGAAAGAAGGTCTCGAGAGAGTTCGCAAACGGAAGATGGAATCTTGTCATCGGACGCAGCTTGGACAGCACCGGGCAGTTGCTGGTCGACATATAGATCCCGATGATCCCGCTGAGTCCCTTTTGAAGCGTGGTTTTCTTGAAATACGTGCGCAAGGATGTTTCGACGGTAACCTCTGCAGCCTCATAGGAAACGGCATCGGAAAAAGCGTCCACGAGTCCGGCAAGGCTGACTGCGACCGGACAATACACGACGGTATCCGGCAAAGGGCAATTCTCACACTGTGAATACTTGAGCTTTGTCCACTCCGGCTTCGGATTCAGGTCCTCACGGACCAATTCCAGCGTGGCTTCGTCCAGTACAACTTCAAACTTTTTCTGTGTTCCGTCCTGGAACGCGAAGTTGTAGAGATAACGGATTTTCGGTACTTTTTCGGTCGATGACATATGTGAATCGATTTAGACAGAGCTCGACGGCTATTTCCGTCCTATCAATGTGCTGATCCTTTTCGAATCTCCCTCAGTTTTTCCGTGAGTTGGGTAGGACTGATGTCCTCGTTGCCCGGCGTCCCCATGTCCGTTGCGCGCCTTGAGACTTCAGCAACGAGCTGGAGCTTCTCCTCCAGTTTGGCGGCAATCTCCCGCGCACCCTTCAGAATTTTCTTTCGTTCTTTCTCAGCATCCCCCGCGAGTTTTGAAGCCTGATCCAACATTGACTGAATTTCCTTCAGCGGTTCCATGAGCTCTTCAGAGAGGAATCCCAGATACTCCTGGTGCACTTCCTGCAGCGCGAGTTCGGTGGACCGGGACCGTACCAGCGAGCGCAGCCGCGTCACCAGTTCGGTCGTATCGACTGGTTTGACGAGATAATCCTTCGCACCGATTTTCAGGCATTCAATGGCCGTGCTGAAATCGGCGAACCCTGTCAACATGATCGCTTCCGTCTGCGGGTATGTCTGGCGAATGATCGTCAACGCCTCTATGCCGCTCATCCTCGGCATGTTAATGTCGAGCAGCACGACATCGACGGGCTTCGCCTTGAGTTTCTCAAGCGCCTCCTCTCCATCGACAGCAGTGTCGACGTCGAAACCTGCTGACTTCAATTTGAATTTCAACGACAAGCGGAGACTTTCCTCATCGTCAACAACGAGAATTCGTTCGTTCATAGGATCCTCTGGAAATGGATGATATTCATCATTCTGCCACTGGCAACGTAAAGCTGAAAGTGGTCCGTTTGCCGGGCTCACTCTCCGCTGTTACGCTCCCTCCCTGGGCCTCAACAATTCGTTTACAGATGACCAAGCCTAGTCCGGTCCCTTTTTGTTTCGTAATTCTTGCCGATGAGACCTGTTTGTACCTCTCGAACAGCGACGACAACTCCTCGGAAGGGATCCCCACTCCGTTGTCCACGATACCGATGCGGACATAGTGTTTGGCCTTTGGCCCGCTGGCCGTTATCACTTCCTCGGTTTGCAGTCTTGCTTCGAGAGTGATGGCGCCTCCGCTCTTGGTAAACTTGAGAGCGTTGCTCAGAAGATTCATGACAACCTGTTCAGTTTTCGCCGGGTCAACAAAGACGTCAGGCAGATCTCCCTGTATCATCTTGACAAGCTTTACATTCCTCTGCCTGAACTGGATGTCCATCTGGTCGAGCACCGGGTCGACAAATCTAGCGATGGGAACAGCACTTCCCTCAAACGGTATTGTCCCGGCCTCGTACTTGGAGAGATCAAGAAAATCGCTGATCAGTTCGAGCAGCTTCTTTGCGGACGTATGGGCTGCGTTCAATAGCTCAAAATGATCGTCGTTCAGGATTGTTCCTTTGCCATTGTCCTGGAGCAGCTCAATGACGCTCTTGACACCGATCAGAGGGCTGCGGAGGTCGTGCACGAGCATCGCCATGAAATCGGCTTTGGTTCGTTCGAGTTCTGCTTCTGCCCGTTTCAAATCGATCAGCATTTTGGTCCGGACCAACAGTTCATCCGTATCGATCGGTTTCGTCAGGTACTGCTCCGCACCGAGAGCCAGACCCGTCGCGATGCTATCCACATCCTTCCGTTGTGCCGTCAGAAAGACAACAGGGATTTTCACCGTTGCCGGATTCGCCCGCAGACGCTTGAGGGTCTGAAACCCGTCCATCTCAGGCATCTGGATATCGAGCAAAATGAGATCCGGCTGCTTTTCCGCCGCAAGGGCGAGGCACTCCATGCCACTTGTCGCCCGTAACATTCGGACAGGTTTGCGCTTGAGGGCAAACTCAAGCAGGTCGAGATTGTCTTCTGTATCGTCAACAACGAGGAGGAGCGGTCCATGTTCTTGCATAAGTGCCTCGTTACGCCTTCGGTGAGGGGGCCACGGTGAGAATTCTTTTGATAGCGTTCGAAATCGCAGCCGTCGTGAACGTATCCTTCAGGAGATAGTCGACAACGTATGGATCAAGTTCCTTATGGTCTTCAGGCGTCAGCGATTTTCCCGTCAACACGACAATCGGAATTTTCTTCCACTCTTCCTTGCGTTGCAGTTCACGCACAACAGCAAATCCGTCCATGCCGGGCATGACCAGGTCGAGAAGAATCAGCGACGGTATCGAGTCCTGGAGGATCTTAAACGCTTCATCGCCCCGCGTGGCAATCTTGACCTCCAAGCCGTCCCTCTTCAGGAGGTCTTTGCACGCAAGCGCAAAGTCCAGATTGTCATCTACCAGCATGATGAACTGGTCTCCCGACTGGTAGTGCTTTCGAATCAATGACAGTAGCCGTTTCGGGTCCGTCGGTTTTGTCATGACGTCCACTGCGCCAAGTGACATCGCCAGCGGTTTATTGTCGACAATGGAGTGAATCAGTACGGGAATATCCTTGGTTTGGGGGTTCTGTTTCAACTCGCGCAGCACCTGCCATCCGTCTTTCTTCGGCATCATGATGTCCAGCGTAATGAGTGCTGGTTTCATCTTCACAGCCAACTCCAACCCTTCATCACCGGAGAGTGCACCGACGATGGAATAGCCTTCCGGTACAAGATACTTGCGCAAGATCTCGATGACATCAGGGTCATCATCAATACTCAGGATCTGCACCTGTTCTCCGGTTGCCGACGGCTGGGGCAGCGAGGAAACCAGTGAGGGCTTCAGTTGCACAGGCTCTTGGCGCTTTACCGGCACTCCTGCCTGTTGCGATTCTATCAGCGCTTGGGGAACCTTTGAAGGGATGGTCATCGTGAATGTCGATCCCTTGCCCAATTCGCTCTTCACAGTCAGATCGCCACCGAGCATGCGCGCAAGCTTGCGGGCAATCGGCAGTCCCAAACCAGTGCCCTTGTATTTCCGCGTGCTGCTGGTATCGACCTGTTGAAACTCCTCAAAGACTCTCTCATAGTCTTTCGGTCCAATCCCAATGCCGCTGTCCTTCACCGCAAACGAGACCATGCCGTTTTCCTGTTGAGTAACCTTGATCGAGATTCCCCCCTCCTCAGTGAACTTCGATGCGTTGCTAAGGAGGTTCACCATGATCTGGCGCACTTTGACGATATCGGTTGTCAGCGCCGGCAGGTTCGGCTGAAGATCCTGCGTCAATGTCAGCCGCTTGGATTGAATGAGCGGTTCGACAATGAGGATGCAGTTCGAAAGAATGGCTGTAACGTCCTCGGTCTCAACACTCAACGTCATCCTTCCCGATTCGAGCTTGGAAAGGTCAAGGATGTCATTGATGAGTTGGAGGAGATGACGCCCGTTCTTCAGCACTTTTTCAAGCGCCATCCGCTGATCGTCTGTGAGAGGATCACCGCTGGGACCAAGCAAAACCGAACTAAACCCGATGATAGAATTGAGTGGGGTTCGAAGCTCGTGGGACATGCTCGAGAGGAAGTCGGATTTTACCTTGTACGCTTTCTCGATTTCCTGGTTCTTGGAGCTCAATTCTTCATTGCTCTTGGCGATTTCGATAGAGAGATTCCGGGTTTCCTCGAAGTTCATAGCGTTCGTCAGCGCAACGCCAAGCTGAGGCACCGAATTGTTGACGATTTCTTTCTCCAGTTCGCCGAACTTCTTTGTAGCACCCAGGACGAGAACACCGAGGATTTCGTCCCGGAAGACCACCGGCACGGCAATAACGTACGATGGAACAAGTTCCCCCAACCCTGTTTCGACGATGAAACCCGAAGAGACCGAAATGCCCTCGACCTCAATCTCCTTGACTTCAGACGCACACTCACCGGGGACTCCTTCGCCGAACGCAATCCTCTTCTGAACTGCGCCCCCTGCCTTCAACGCGTACCCGCTGACGAGTTCCAGTGCACGCTCTCCGCGGACAACAAGATACAGCGCACCCAGCACCGCGTGCGTATGTTTACACAGAATCTCAAGCCCCTTTCGCTCCACGTCCTCCATGGAGGCAGAGGAGTTCAGCGTTGTGACAAGTTCAGAATACGCATTGAGACGATTGTAGTTGTTCCCAAGCATCGTCGACATCTTGTTGAAGTCCGAGGCCAGCTCACCCAGCTCGTCCGCCCGCTGCAAATTGATTGGCTCGAACTTGCCCGCCATAATGCTTCGCGTTCCCTCTCTCAGAAGCCGGACGGGGTGTGTGATTGAGCGCGTGAGCACAAAGCCCAGCGCAATCGAAAAGACCGCGAGCAAAACATTGATGATGCTGACGAAGCTGGTCAACTTGGAGCTGAGATTCGTGGCAACTTCAAGGTTGCGAAGCTGCCTGGGCATCCGATTCTCATAGATGCCTCCCAAGATTGACCGCGCCGAACTCAAATTTCTCACCTTGGCGTCCAGTCCAACGACCTCCTGGAGGCGATTCTCCAGGTCTCGTACTTGCCCGCTTGCCAAGCGCTCATCTCCAAGCCCCACAAGCTTGTCACCCACGTCTTGTTTCCACTGGGAACAATAGTCCTTGACGATTTGGAGGTCAGCGCGGTAGGAACTGTCGGGGAACTGTTCGTCCAGGAGCGTGAGTTGAACGCGCAGATCTCGCCATCCCTGTAGGTAGTTGTCTTTTCCTTCCTTGGAACCCGCGAGGGCATAACGATATGCTCCCGTTGGGATATCGTTGAGCATCGAGCGCACTTGCTCCAACGTACCAAGTGCACGCGTATCAGAAGAGGCTACGGTAAAGCCCTTGTCAATCTGCGATAGCAGGTTGAGAGTCAAGACGGTCATTGCAGTGAGGATGATCAGCAACAACCCGAAATTCGCCAGCACCTTCCAGTAGAGTCTTGATTTCAGCATACCTTTTCCGTGATGTCAGATGAGTTCAATTCTTTAGCAGGCCCAGTGCCGACATTTGGGCACCAGAACTACAGATACTTCTTAATAAGAGCCAGAAGTTCTTCCGGATCCATCGGTTTGGTATAATAGTCAGAGCATCCCATTTCACGGGCTCGCTGTTTGTCCTCGGGTTTCGCCTGCGCCGTGAATGCAATCACAGGAATATCCTTGGTGCGTTCGTCCGCCTTTAACAGGGGAACGGCATGCCATCCGTCCATCACCGGCATTTGCATGTCCATCAGGATGAGATGTGGGGGATTGGCGAATGCCTTGTCGATTGCCTCCTGTCCGTTCTCTGCTATCACGAGACTAACATCCATTCGGCTGCGGGCAATGACAAAGCTCACGAGATCCCTGTTGTCTTCATCATCTTCGACGAGTAGTACAACTTTACTCATGCTTGCTCTCCTCTAAATGTCTGGGAACGATCCCAAGAATCTGGCAGCTTCCTCTTATTTGAGCGACGAGATATACTCCCTGAACCATGATAGCTTCTCGTTCATCAAATTCGTCAATTCTTCATATTCAATCGGCTGTTTGATAACCCCTTCGTTGGGCCTGAGCTCAGACGACTTGAGTTGTGCCACCTCGGCAGGCTCGCCGATCAGAACAAAGGGTATATAGTTGAATTTGGAATTCGCCCGTAGCACGTGAAGGAACCTGACGCCGCTCAGGCCGCCCGGGAAATCAGCGTCACAGAGAATAATGTTCGGATTCACCTTCTCGATTTTCTCGAGAGCGTTTTCCGGTGTGATCGCCTGCACGACAGCAAATCCGGATGACTTCAGGCGCGGCGTGATATCCTCTTTTGCTCCGATCAATTTCGAGACCAGAAGCAGCGTCCCCTTGTACTGATCAGCCACGAGGTCGAGCAGGAACTTGGACTCATTCTCAAGATACTCGGCGACACTCACTTGATAGACCTTCCGCAGCCATTCAAGGGTGGAGGAGGAGCTCCGGAGGAGTTTTTTCTTGGCGACGACCTCTTTCACAGCCTTGCTGTACATATCGAGCTTGACTTCACGAATGAGTGACTGCTCAACATCAGGCGGGATCGACAGGGAAACAGCACGCTGGTGCAGCTCCTGGGCAGCGATGTCATCCGGCGCTCCGTTGAGCCACGCCTCTTCGAGCGCCCCCCTCAATTGCTTTGCCGGGCTCTGAAGATTCAGCCGACTGATTTCATGGCGCGCACTCTTCTCTTGTTCGAGGGCTCTTGTCAGCTCTTCAACCTGCCGGCGCATATCCTCCAGCTTTCGTTGCTCTTCGGCTACGCGAACATCAGCTTCCTTCCGACGCATCTCTTCCACCAGGTGTACTTCCTCCTGGCGCCGGCGCATTTCCTCCCTCATCTTCTCTTCAAGCTCTCTCCGCAAACGCTCTTCCGAAGCTGCAAGATCCTCAAACTGCCTTCTGCGCCCCTCCTCTTGCTGGATCTTTGCCTCGATATCCTTCCTTCGAATCTCCTCGGTTGCAGCCTTTTTTTCCAGCTCTTTCCGTTTTTTCTCTTCTTCAGCGACGCGAATTTCCAGATCTTTTCTGAGCTGCTCTTCTGCAGCGGCGCGCGCTTCGAGCTCTTTGCGTCTTCGCTCTTCTTCCCTCCGGGCCATTTCTTCCCGGAACCGTTGCTCCTCGGCGGCCATGCGCGCTTCCATTTCCTTCCGGCGCTGTTCCTCCGCAGCGATGCGAGCCTCCAACTCCCTGCGTTTCTGGTCTTCTGCGGCGGCCCTTATCTCCAGTTCACGCCGACGTTGTTCTTCGGCTGCAATGGCTTCGGTCTCCCGCTGACGACGTTCTTCCGAAGCGATACGATACTCGAGATCTTTCCGCTTTCGCTCCTCATCGGCCACCCGTGCTTCCAGTTCTCTTCGACGTTGTTCTTCTGATCGTGCTCTTGCTTCAAGCTCCAGACGCCGCCGTTCTTCAAGCATCCGGTTGTCCTCTTGTCTCCGTCGCTCTTCCTCCCCTGCCAGTCGATACTCGAGTTCCCGCTGCCGGTGTCGTTCCGATTCCAGACGAGTCTCCAGCTCCCTCCGCCTCTGCTCCTCTGCCGCGGCCATTGCTTCGAACTCGCGTTTCTTCAGCATCTCTGCGACAGGCCGGTCGGCTGCCTCCCTCTGGCGGAACTCTGCGAGCACCCGTGCGGATTCCTGACGCCTGCGTTCCTCGGCGAGCCGGGCTTCTTCCATCTGCGCGTATGATGTGGCATCGATCGCATCGGCAGGAGTCCTGCTCACCGCAGGTTGTTCTTGTTGGACTTTTGGAGGAGGCATGGGTGGAGCTGCCCGTGCCTTGGGCGCCTCAGGTGGAGCTGCTGGTGGTTTGGGCGTGTCGGGTGGCGGCTTCGGAATTGTGCGTTGTGAGGGTGTTGCAGGCGAAGCGGCTGCCTGACTAGCCGCTTCCTTCTTCTTCGTCGCTTCAAAATGCGTTATGCGATCCTGGAATGCGAAGATGTAGACGTTGGAGGGATCAAGCTCCTTGGCTTTTTCAAGCTGCTGCTTGGCCAGATCAAACTGGAGTTCTTTGAGGTATTTGTCGGCAGCAAGCAAGCACTGTCGCGCTGCATCCTTGGTAGCGTTGAGCTT
>JACVXU010000393.1 GCA_015661185.1 Bacteroidota bacterium | reverse complement strand
ATACACTCGCTTTGCGACAATGCTGAGATCATTCCGTATCAAATCAACAATCGTCGTGTGCTCGGCGATCTCTTTGGGATCGTTCAACAAAACTGTTTCTGCGTTCTCAACCGCCGCATCAATCGTACCCTTCATCGGGAACGACCTGATCTTCTCCCCGGCAATCTGTACGAAAGTTTCCGGAGAGAATACGACAAACCTGCCAGGGAACAGCAGCCTGTATTTGGCCTTGCTGTAAAGGAAAATCTGATGTAAACTCAGACTGGTCTCGATGCGAGTTGGAAACGTCAGGTTCAAGAGGTACGTGTTTCCAATCCGGATGTTCTGCTGAACCACGTTGAACGCCCGCGTGTATCGATCGAGATCAGGCGGGTACTTGCGAAAGAATGGAGCCGGAGGAGCCCCGGAGATCGCTGCGGCATTTGTATTGCCGTTGAAATCGAAGAGAATCCTGCAATCGTTCGCTTCCTCGAGCGTGAGGACCATGGGTTTCTCTTGCAGAAAATCTATCAAAAAGAGGAATGGAAGCATCGAGAATCAGATCTGTCATGTTCCTGATCATTGAAGGGCCCTGAGAAAAGATAGCAAAAAAATGGCTTTGCGGGTATTGCTCATCGACAACTACGATTCGTTCACATTCAATCTCGTCCAGCTCCTCGAGGAGAGCGGGAATTGCCTTGTTGACGTGGTGAAGAATGACTCCATCGATCTGAGTCGGGGATCGGAATACGATAAGGTTTTGTTATCTCCCGGTCCCGGGATTCCGAGAGAAGCTGGCCACTTGTTGGAATTCCTGCAAATTGCCAGTCCGACATGCTCCATCCTTGGAATTAGCCTTGGCCAGCAGGCGATTGCGGAGTTTTTTGGCGGCTCGCTTCTGCGGACACCTGAGGTGGTCCATGGGGTGACAAAAGAAGTGATCTTGAACGTGAGCGACGATCCTCTTTTTCGTGGAATGCCGGAGAGGTTTCCGGCAGGACTCTATCATTCATGGGCAGTAAATCCGGCCTCGCTGCCGCCGAGTCTGCGTGTGACGGCACAATCGGTCGATGGCGTGATCATGGCAATTGCTCACACATCGCGGGATGTCAGAGGTATCCAGTTCCACCCGGAATCGGTGATGACGCCAATTGGGTCTGCTCTCATCCGAAACTGGCTCCTGATGTGATCAAGCTCTAGAAATCCGCAGCGTTGATGAAGTCCTCGTCCCCCGCATATGCTGGGTTAGCGGCCCGCTCGACGCGACGGTGGGGGTCACGTCTTAACAGTTGCCTTTCTCTGCAATCTGCTTTAGTTTGGAGATGTTGCCCATAAGGGGTGGCATACCTATCGCACCAAAATCCCATTCTGGCGTCTGTCAGTGTGAAAGAACCCACGTTTTCCACATTCCAATGTACCACACACAGGCTCAATCGGCTCGGGCATATCCACATCTTGTCATTATCCATGGGATTCAGAACTACCGGGACACCCTTGCGATGATATTCCGACATGTGAAAGTTCATCTGAGGGGCACGGTCACGGGATGCTGTATCTTCTTGTTTCATCTTTCCCCTTTCTCCACTGCGTTTGCTCAAAAAGATTATGCCGGGCAGATTGCGAAGCTCTTCTCACTGGATTCGCTTACGATCGTTATCACAGATTCTGGTCTCGGCGGACTTTCGGTTTGCGCTGAGCTGGAAGCGTACCTGGGCAGCCTCAAGTCCATCAGCCATGTCAGGCTCGTCTTCGTCAACGCACTTCCCGACGCAGCATCTCCGTACAACGCCATGGCGGACAAAGCCCGGCAACTCCGGGTTTTCGACGACGCCCTGACCGGCATGAAGCGATGGTATCATCCTGATGTGATTCTGATTGCGTGCAACACGCTCTCGGCCCTCTATCCGGAAACGTCTGCTTCGTCCAAAGAAGATATCCCCGTTGTGAGCATCATCGATGTGGGGTCGAAGATGATCGCGGACCGCGCAAAGAAATCAGAAAGCTCTCTGTTCCTGATACTCGGCACCCCCACGACGATCACATCCGGCATTTATGTGAAGCAGCTTGCTGCGCTTGGGGTGCCCCAGGATCGGATTGTCTCCCAGTCCTGCAGGCTTCTCGAGACAGAGATACAAGCCGACCCAACAAGCGATGTCGTCAGCAGCCTCGTGGAGATGTACGTCGACGAGGCGATGGAAAAAATCGACACGAAGCGTGTCGGCAAGATCTCAGTTGGACTATGCTGCTCACACTACGGTTACAGTGCCGATGCCTTCAGTCAGGCCCTGAAGCAAAAGGTTGGGGATAGATTTGAACTCCTGAACCCGAACAAAGCGATGGTTGCGCTCTTCACGGTGGCGGGCCGGGTCAGACCGGATAAGCCGACAAAGACGAGCGTCGAAGTTGTCTCCATGGTGCCGTTCACCGAACAGGAAATTCAATCCATCGCAGGCACGCTCAACAAAACATCGCGCAAGACAGCGAACGCCCTGAGGCGCTATCAGCGCAAAGAGGATTTGTTTCCATTCAAGAAGTAACGCGGATACCTATGCCTTTTGAGTTGATTATTCTTCTCTCGATGCTGGTTACGTTTGCCCTCGGGGTCTTTCTCGCAAAGCTCCCGTCCGGCGTTGCGCTCGTCCTCTCTGCAATTGTCGGGGCCCTTGTGGCAGGCGAAGGCTTCCCTCTGCGCCATCTCGTTGAAGGGGCGTTTGGCTACCTTGATGCCGTGCTCATCATCGCGACAGCGATGATCTTCATGAAGGTACTCGAGGCATCAGGAGCCCTTGGGACGCTTGGCCACCTGCTGGTGAAATCGTTGTATCGGTGGCCAACGTTGCTGTTCGTTTTTATTGCTCTTTTTGTCATGTTTCCAGGAATGCTGACGGGCCTGTCCTCAGCTTGCATTCTTACCACCGGCGCTTTGGTAGCGCCGGCGATGCTGGCAATGCGCATGCCTCCGCCCGCCGTCGGATCATTTATCGCCATGCTCGCGGTATACGGAATGATCGCCCCTCCGATCAACATCCCCGTGATGATCATTGGAGGCGGCGTGGATATGCCGTATATAGGCTTCGAAACGCCCCTGGCTATCGCTTCGTTTCCATTGGCACTGGTTGCAGCTCTTTACTATCGTTTCCGGTATATCCGGAAGATTCAGATCGACGAAGTACTCTCGAAACTACCGTCGCCAGTGCACTCGAAGCATGGGGTGAAGCTCTTTGCTCCTTTGGTGCTCGTCGTTGTCCTGATGGTCGCTATCCGGGTGGTTCCTCAGTATATCCCTGATATCGGCATCCCTTTGATCTTCCTCCTCGGAAGTCTCGTCGGTTTGTTCACCGGTGAACGGATGGCATTCTGGCCTACGGCTCGCGCCGCAGTTCGAGATGCGATGCCGGTAATGGTCATTCTCGTGGGCGTCGGGATGTT